>DASXDG010000082.1:0-5042 GCA_036490795.1 Streptosporangiaceae bacterium | reverse complement strand
TACCACCCCAGCTAACCCCCCTCCAGCACCAGCTCACCACCCTCCTGCACATAAACCCCGGCAGCTACCACCAGCAACACCCCTAAAACCCCCGCAAAGCCCACCCCAACGTGCGGAACGTAGGATTTTTTACCGCGTTGGACTTTATTACCGCGCCATGCGACGGCAGCGCGGCCATGTCGGGAAGACGATCCGCGGTGCGACCGCGTCGCGGGTGCGCGGCTTCCTGCCGGTCGGCGGGCTGGCTCTGGCCAACCCGGCGTCCGGCCCGGGGCGGCCCCGCTCGCCGCGATCCCGGTGATCGTGTGTCTCACGGTGCTGATCCGGGCCGCGCGTTAGGTGTCCAGCGGAGCTTGCATTCGGTTTCGGTTTCGCTGACCTGGACGAATCCCAGACGCTCGTATAGCTTGCGGGCGTCTGGGTTGTCCTTCTCGACGTCGAGGTCAAGCGGGGTCCCGGCCGCCGTGGCCTGTGCCTTCAGGTCCTCGATGACCGCGGTGCCTATGCCGCGCCGCTGCACACCGGGAAGAAGCTGGATGCCGCTCAGCTCGATGCAATCGGCGGTGCGGCTGATCCGCAATCTGCCCGCACGCTTGCTGCCGACCTCGACCACGCTGGTCGTGCTGTCCGGAATCTCGCCCCGGATCTGCCGCATCGTCCAGTCAACGAAGTCCGTGCGCCACTGCTGCTCGTCGAAGCCGTCCGACACGCGGCCCTGGGCGCGGGTGGCCTCGATGACCACGTCGGCGAGGAACCCGACGTCTTCGGCGGTAGCTGGCCTTAGCTGGTAACTGGGCACGAGAGCATGCTGCCACCGCTGACCGCCGGCGGTCGCGTCATTTTCAGGCGTCTCGTCGCAGGAACATGGCCAGGCCGACACCGAGAGCGGCCGCCGCGTAGGCGGTGAACACCGCGAACCCGGCCCAGGGCGAGAACTGATGGGCGCCGGGCTCGCCCGCGGTGGACCAGATCTGGCTGCCCGCGTTGAGCGGGATCCACTTGTCCACCGCCACCTGCACGGTGCCGGGCAGGAATGCTTCCAGGATGAGCGACATGAACAGCACCGTGATCGCCGCGGTGATGGCACCCGCCGTGTACCGGATCGCGGCGCCGAGCCCCAGAGCCAGCAGCGCGGAGACGGTCAGGAACAGGCCACCCCCGATGACCGCGCGCAGAACGTGCGGCTGGTCAAGGCTGGTGCCGGCAGCTCGCTTGTTCAGGATCGCCTGGCCGATCAGGAACGAGACGAGGGATGAGGCTAGCCCAGTGGTAAACGCGACGAGTGCGAGGGCCGCCGCCTTAGCCGCGAATACCGTTGGCCGCCGCGGCTGCACTATCAGCGACGTCCGGATCATCCCGGTGGAGTATTCCGAGGTGATGGTCAGCACTCCTAGCACCGCGATGACGAGCTGGCCGAGGGCGAGTCCTTCCAGGCTGATGTAGGCCGGATCGTAGCCGGGTCCGAGCTGCGCGGGCCCGGTGACCGCGCAGGTGAGAACGCCGATGAAGACGGTGACGACGAACAGCCCGACCAGCGTCCAGTAGGTGGAGCGGAGCGTCCGGATCTTCGTGAGCTCCGATCGCAGCGCGCCGCTGAACCCGGCGCGCCGCTCAGGCGCATAACCAGCGCTCGGTGTCTCCCAGCGGCTTTGCGCTAGCCCCTTCGTCCGCATGCGCCTCACGGTATAGCCGGCTATGAGCACCTGGGGCCCGATTCCTCCATCACGGACTGGCCACGGCCGGGGCCGGTCAGCCGAGGGCCGGCCAGTCCCAGCCGAGCTGTACTTGCCCACCACCCGCAGCCGCGCGACCACCTGGTCGCCCTCGCCGATCAGGTCCTGCACCAGCATGCCGCTGTGCCCAGCGGCGGCGGGGATGAAGCGCTGACCGATTACGCCCGCTCGCTGCGGGCGGTGCTGCTCAGCCATCCAGGCGCGGTGCTGCTGGTGGCGACCCGGCCCGCGGTGACCCCGCAGACGCTGCGGGCGGCCGAGCACGGACTGGCGCTGTTGTGCGCCGTCGGCTTTCCGGTGGGGCGGGCGCTGGACACGGTGAACGCGCTGACGCTGTTCGTGATCGCGCACGCCGCGTCCGAAGTGAGCACGGCGGCGGTGAACGCCGCGGCCGGGCCGGGATCGCAGGACTACGTGGCCGCCCTGGACGAAGGCGAATTCCCGCTGCTTTTCGCCGCGGCCCGCACCTCGGCGGGCACCGACGACACGGCCCGCTTCGAGTTCGCCATCGCCGCCTTCATCCGGGGTGTCGCTTCCGCTGCCAATGACTGACCTTGTGGTTACGCGATGTTAGTAGAGGGAATCAGAATGTGCAGGCGGACGGGGGCGCATGCCGCCGTTTGGTGCTCTGCGCCGGCCGGATAGTTGAGCGCAAATCGGGGGATTCATGGACACGCTGCCGTCGTTGGACGACCGGACTGACTTCGACAATGCCGAGCGCGGCTTCGTCGCCGCGCTGACGCCAGGGGTGGTCAAGGCCGCCGATGGCCGGGTGGTCTGGGACAGCGATTCGTACGCGTTTCTCGACGGACCGTGCCCGGATACCGCCAACCCCAGCCTGTGGCGGCAGTCCCAGCTCTGCTCGAAGCAGGGCCTGTTCGAGGTCGCCGAGGGCATCTACCAGGTGCGTGACCTCGACCTGTCGAACATCTCGTTCATCGAGGGCGGCACGGGCGTCATCGTCATCGACCCGCTGATCTCGACCGAGTGCGCGGCGGCTGCGCTGAGCCTGTACCGCGAGCACCGCGGCGACCGGCCGGTGACCGCGGTCATCTACACGCACTCTCATGGCGACCACTTCGGCGGCGTGCGCGGGGTGGTACCCGAGGGCGCCGGCATCCCGATCATCGCTCCCGCCGGGTTCCTCGAGCACGCGGTCAGCGAGAACGTCTACGCCGGCACGGCGATGACCAGGCGCGCGGTTTACATGTACGGCGCCGAGCTACCGAGGAACGCGACCGGACAGATCGGCGCCGGGCTCGGCCAGACCGCGTCTACCGGCACGATCTCATTGATCCCGCCCACCCTCGACATCACGCACACCGGCCAGGAGGAAGTGGTCGACGGAGTCCGGATCGTCTTCCAGCTCACGCCCGGTACCGAGGCGCCGGCGGAAATGAACTTCTACTTCCCGGACAAGCGTGCGCTCTGCGCGGCCGAGAACGCGACGCACAACCAGCACAACCTGCTGACGCTGCGCGGCGCGGTGGTCAGGAACCCGCACACCTGGGCCCGGTACCTGACCGAGACCATCGAGCTGTTCGGCGCCAAGACGGATGTGGTGTTCGCCTCGCACCACTGGCCCACCTGGGGACAGCAGCAGATCAGGACATTCCTGACCCAGCAGCGGGACATGTACGCGTACCTGCACGACCAGACGCTCCGCATGCTCAACCAGGGCTACACCGGCCCCGAGATCGCCGAGATGATGGAACTCCCGCCCGCGCTCGAACAGGCATGGAACACCCGTGGCTACTACGGCTCGGTCAGCCACAACGTCAAGGCGATCTACCAGCACTACATGGGCTGGTTCGACGGCAACCCAGCGCATCTATGGGAGCTCCCGCCGGTCGAGGGCGCGAAGAAGCACGTCGAGTACATGGGTGGTGCCGGCGCGATTATGGAGAAGGTGAAGGAGGAGGACCCGCGCTGGGCCGCTCAGGTGCTCAACTATGTCGTATTCGCGGATCCCGGCAACACGCAGGCTCGCGAGCTGCTCGCCAGCGTCTATGACTCGCTCGGACACGGCGCGGAGAACGGCACCTGGCGCAACTTCTACCTACAGGCCGCGGCGGAACTGCGCGGTCCCATCGCCAGGACCGCGATCGACACCACCAACCCGGACATGGCGATGGCGCTGACCGTGGAGCAGGTCTTCGATTCCCTCGCCATCCGGATCAACGGGCCGAAGGCCTGGGACAAGACGGTGTGCATCGACTGGACCTTCACCGACCTGAAGAAGCAGATCCGGCTGGAACTGTCCAACGGCGCGCTGATCCAGACGGTGCCGGACGACGGTGAACCCGCCCAGCTCAGGGTCACCCTCACCAAGCCAGCACTGCTGCGGATGCTCGCGACCCAGCGCTTCGATGGCATCGCGGCCGACGGTGATCGGCAGGCCATCGCCACGTTGCTCGGCATCCTCGACACCGCCGACAAGGAGTTCGCGATCGTGACGCCGTAGCTCCTGTGGCCGGGATCAGCAAGCCTTGCGCACCCGCCACTAGCTGTCGCGGCGGCCAAGGGTGCCGACGGGGGCAGCCCCGGGACGGGTCCACTGCGCCACGGGGCGGCTGGTCGAATCCCAGGTGGCGTTCCCGTCCGCGTCCGAGCGCCAGTACCAGCATGGGTTATCTCCGTCGGGCCAGCCCTCGGGGTTGTCCTCCCATGCCTCGCCGCGGCCGTGGGGCGTCATGTCGAGCAGAGCGAAGGACCCGCCGGCTTGCTCGCAGCCCCGGCCCGTCGTGGAGTAGGTGAGGAATACACGGCCGCCGTCGCGCAGGAAGCAAATGATGCCGAACATGTCCCCGCCGATCGGGGTATCGACGTCATGCACCGAGTACCAGGGCTGGCTGTAGCCCATGAACTCGACGTAGGAGGCCACCTCGTCCCAGCGACCCGGAGTCAAGATGGCGAACGAAACTCCGCGGGCGTTGAGGTAGACCGCGTCCTTCAGGTGCCAGGCCATGTTGGTGCAGCCCTCGCACTGGCCCTGGTGCGGCGCGCCGTCGTACCACATGTGCTTGTAGATCACGAGCTCGTCGCGCCCTTGGAAAAGGTCAAGGAACGGGACCGGGCCGTCCGGCCCGGTGACCTCGATCGTCCCGTCGAACTCCACCATCGGCAGCCGGCGGCGAGCCGCGGCGATGGCGTCGCCCTCGCGGGTGTGGGCCTTCTCCCGGATCAGGAGCTCGTCGCGGGCGGCCTGCCACGTAGCCAGATCGACAACGGGCGGGCGGCCGGGCAGCGCTGTGGCCGGTTCCTCCGGCGTCGTCGTCATGGCGCCTCCCTGGTCTCTCCTGCCGGACA
>DASXDG010000081.1:0-9866 GCA_036490795.1 Streptosporangiaceae bacterium | reverse complement strand
GGCGGTACGGTGCTCGAACCGCCCGTCGACACGCCGTACGGCCGCATCGCGACCGTGGCCGACCCGCAAGGCGTCGCGTTCAAGCTGCAGGCGGCCAACGACCAGATGCCCGCAGCGCAGTCCTAGCGCTACCGGCGGCATGTCGCTGAGACCTTCGCGCAAGCCGGACGCGCCGTCGACAGATTCCATCAAGATGCCGGCGTGACCGGCATGCCGTGCGGTCTCGGCGATCGCAGGGTCTGCTTTTTGTCGGTTTCAGCCTGGCCCGCCCGTGGCGCCAGTCGCGGCGCCAGTCGCGGCGCCCGCGCCGGCGTCGGCGCGGGCTAAGGCCCTGGCCGATGCCGCGTCCGCCCTCGCATCGCCGCCCCTGGTGGCGTCGTAGCGTGCGGCTTCCTTGTCGTAGTCGAGCACGGTACCGAGCCTACGTCAGTCACTTATGTCACTTCCGCTGCAGAAGCCAAAGCCGCATGGGTTAATAGCGCGGTAATTCGTCTTATCGCGATGGAAAAGCATGCTGTGAGCAGCGTTTTTTACCGCGTTGGACTTAATTACCGTGTTACGGGCATTGGCGTGGCGGGTCTGTGCTGGCCCGCCGTGACCTGGGCCATTCCGGCCCCTGAGCGAGTCGCTTCCGCTCACGTCTTGACCGCTCACGGCCATCGGAGGTAGAACACGTTCTAAATTTGTGTTCAGCGAGGAGGTCGCCGTGCCGGTGCCAGACCCCAGGGATCCCGAGGCCGCGAAGATGGTGCTCGGCGACTGGCTGCGCGATCCGGCGCGGCTGCCCGGTGCGGAGATCACCAAGCTGGAGACGCCTGAATTCAGCGGTTTCTCCAGCGAGATCCTGATGATCGACGTGACTGACGACTCCGCGGGCAACGGTTCGCCGCTGGAATTCGCGGTGCGCGTCGCGCCGCGGCATTACCAGGTGTTTCCCGACGTGCGGTTCGAGGAGCAGTACCGGCTGATGCGGGTGCTGCACGAGAAGAGCGACATCCCGGTGCCGCCGATCCGCTGGTACGAGGCCGACCCCAGTTACCTGGGCGCGCCGTTCTTCGTGATGGACAGGGTCTCCGGGCAGGTTCCGGCCGACATGCCGCCCTATCACACCGGCGGCTGGGTGACCGAGATCGAGCCCGGTGAGCGGGAAGCCATGTGGTGGAACGCGCTGGACATCGTGGCCCGGCTGCACCGGCTGGACGTCGCACCGCTCGACCTGGACTTCGTCGATCAGCCGCAGTGGGGGCCGCGTGGCATCGAGCAGCGCCTGGCCTTCTACGAGCACTACATGAACTGGGCGTACCAGGGGCCGAAGCCGACCGCGGAGAAGGCGCTGGACTGGGAGACCGCGACGTTCGGCCAGCCGGAGGAGGACCTGGCCTGGTACCTCTACCTGGACCGGCACCACAGTGAGGGCGTCTACGCCGAACGCCTGGAGGGCTTTCCCGGCCGGGACGCGACGATCGAGCGTTATGAGGAACTGCTCGGCAGGCCGGTGCGAGACATGGCCTATTACGAGGTCCTGTCCGGCTTCAAGTTCACCGTGATCATGTCGCGGATCGGCCAGGCGATGATCGAGTGGGACTGGCTCGACGCCGACAGCGACTTCCCGTACAACAACAATGCCTCGCGCCTGCTCGACACGATTCTGGAGGGCCTGTGAGCCTGTCGCCGCTCGACGACTACCCCGTGCACCAGATCCCCGAGGTGATGCGGCACACCGGCACATCCGACCGCAACTTCTACGACCGGTATTACTTCAGCGCGTTCTCCATCTCCGCGGACGCGCAGGCTGGCTCCATGCTCATCGTCGGCGTCGGGCAGTACCCCAACCTTGGCGTGATGGACGCGTTCGCGCTGTTCCGGCACGGGACCAGGCACCGGGTGCTGCGCGCGTCTCGTGAGCTGGGCACGGACCGGATGGACACCCGAGTCGGGCCGTTCCGCATCGAGGTGCTGGGGGGCCTCAAGCGGCTGCGGGTGCTGCTCGAGGACAACGAACACGGGCTGAGCTTCGACCTGACCTGGGACGGGTCGATCCCGCCGCAGGTCGAGCCCCAGCACTACATCCGCTGGCAGGAGCGGCTCATGTTCGACTCCAAGCGGATGGCGCAGACCGGCCGGTGGACCGGGTCGGTCACCCTCGACGGCGAGACACTGGACGTGACGCCGGACCAGTGGTGGGGGACACGGGACCGGTCGTGGGGGATCAGGCCCGTTGGCGACCCGGAACCGTCCGGTATCCAGGCGCGGAACTCGATCACGTTCTACTGGCTGTACACACCGGTGCAGTTCGACGATCACTCGATCCTGTGCATCATCCAGGAGGACGCCGAGGGCAGGCGAGTGCTCGAGGAGGCGGTGCGGGTCTGGAACGATCCGGCCCGTAAGCCCGAATACCTCGGCCGGCCGGAGTACCGGCCCGTCTATACGCCGGGCACCAGGGACGTGGAGACCGCGGTGATCTCGTTCTCGCCACCCGCCGGCAAGCCGTTCGACCTGCGCGGCACCCCCCTGCTACCGGTTCACATGATGGTCGGCACCGGCTACGGGCTGGAGCCGGACTGGCGGCACGGCAAGTACCACGGTCCGGATCTGGTGGTGCAGGGCGTCCCGCTTGACCTGGACAATCCCGATGACGCCGAGCGGATGTGGGGCATGGTCGACGCGGCAGGGCGCTTCGAATACGAGAACTCCGCTGACTTCGGCGGCCGGATCGGCTACGGCCTGTTCGAGTACTGGGCCCTCGGTGACCACCCCTCCTTCCCCGACGAGTAGGAGGCGCGCTCTAGCGACGATCGTGCGCCGGGCATCAGCACGGCAATTAAGCCCAACGCGGTAAAAAACCTTGCTGTGAGCAGGTATTTCTTCCGTGTTGGACGTTTCTTCCGCGTTGATGGCGACGCGGGTGCGTCCGGCGTGAGCCGGGCAGGCAGGCCAGGGCGGATGGGCAGGCAGGCCGGGGCGGATGGGCAGGCAGGCCGGGGCGGATGGGCAGGTCGGCCAGGCGGATGGGCAGGTCGGCCAGGCGGATGGGCAGGTCGGCGGTGCGGCGGCCACGAATGCGCTACTGAAGTACCACAATTCATGATTTCGCCTGAAATAGGGCCGGATCGTATGGTCGACTGTCTCTCTGGGACGGGCCTCGTTCACCACGTGGTCCGTTGGGGAGTGGAAATGGGCCAGAAGCCCTCATGGCCAGCGGTCATGAAAACCACGCTGCTCCTGTGGTCCGAGCGGCGTGGCATCAAATCCGGCCGGCGTTGGGTCGCCGGTCTCTCAGTGCTGCTGATCGCCGGTCTCGTCGCGGCCCTGTGCGTCGTCCTGACTGGCCATTCTGGCGGCGCATCCGCGGCGGTGCGGCCGACTGCGTCCGCTTCGGCGGGACCGTCCGCGTCGAAATCAGGGCAGCCGCAGAACGCGGCGGCGCTGCGTGCCGAGGCGGCGCTGCGCGGCCAGGCGGCGGCGTGGATCGCGCGGCAGGTGAGCCCGGCCGCCGTCATCTCCTGCGATCCGGCCATGTGCTCCGCGCTGCAGGCGGCCGGCGTGCCGAGCAGCCAGCTGCTCGTCCTGGTGCTCGCCGACGCCGACCCGCTCGGATCCGACGTCGTCATCGCCACGTCGGCCGTGCGCAGCCAGTTCGGCAGCCGGCTGATCACGGTGTACGCGCCCGAGGTCATCGCGAGCTTCGGCACGGGGGCCGCGCGCATAGACGTCCGGGCCGTCGCGGCGGACGGCGCGGCGGCCTTCGAGTCCGCGCTGCCGGCCGAGATCGCGGCGCGGATCGCCGCTGGCCAGCAACTGCTACGGAACAAGCGGATAACCGCGACGCCGGGGGTGCGCGCCGCGCTTACCGCTGGCGACGCCGATCCGCGGCTGCTCGTCACCCTCGCCGCGCTGGCATCCCAGCAGCGAGTGAACATCGTGTCGTTCGGCGATCCCTCACCCGGCGCACCGGGCGTACCGCTGCGCAGTGCCGAGATCGGGGCGACGAGCCGGGCGCAGCAGCGGGCGATCGTGTCCTTCCTGCGCGCCCAGCGGGCACCGTACCTGCCCGCACTCATCCAGACCGGACCCGCCAAGAGCACGAAGGGTCATTTCACGATCACTATCGAGTACGACGCCCCAGGTCCCCTGGGGATGGGAGGGCAGCAATGAAAGCGAAGAAACTCACCAGAAGAACACTGGCAATGATCGGCCTGCTGGCGCTCGGCCTCGGCGTCGCGGTCGCGGGGACGGCACGCGCGTCCGAGGGGTCGGGGAGCGGCACCGGCTGGATCCGCCTCGCCCACCTGTCGCCGAACACGCCTGCCGTCGACGTCTACCTTTACTCCTTCGGCAATTCCAACGCGATGATCGTGCTGCACCACGTCAGCTACGGCACCGTGTCCCAGTACCAAGAGGTCGCGGCGGGGGACTACAGCGTGGCCATGCGCCCGGCCGGGGCCGCGGCAAGCACCGAGGCGGTGCTGTCCGCCAGCGTCGACATCGCGCCCGGGCACGCCTATACGGTGGCGGGCATGGGGCCGGAGTCGGGGCTGCGGCTCGCGGTTCTCGATGACGAGCTGACCACCCCGTCCGGGCAGGCGCTGGTCCGGGTCATCGAGGCGTCGCTGAAACAGCGGGTGGCCACCGTGACCTTCGACGGGTCGATGATCGCGCACAAGGTGACGTTCGGATCCGTCAGCTCCTATCAGGCGGTGCCACCGGGCACCGGCAGCGTGGCGGTCACCGATGGCAGTGGCCACGTCAGCTCCCAGGTCGCGCTGAAGGCGGACACGGTGCACACCCTGGTCGTCCTCGACGGGACGAACGGCCTGGAAACCGTCAACCTGCTTGACGCGGCCGGCAACACCGACGATCCCGTCGGCGGCGTCGCGACCGGGTTCGGCGGTACCGCTCCGCACGGGCCTTCCTCACCGGTGCCGTGGCTGGCCGCGATCGTGGCGGGGCTCGCGCTCGCCACCGTCGCCGCGCTGCGGCTGCGCCGGCCTTCCCGGCGCCCGATCTCCCAGGGCTGAACGTGCGACCCGGCAGGCTGGCCGCGGCGATCGCGCTCGCGGCCGGCCTTGTCGCGGCCGGAGCGGGGGCGGGCGGTCTCGTGCTGACCCGGCACTCCGCGGCCGCGACGCCTCGCACGCCGGTGCCCGCGCTGCCCACCCCGACCGGGCCCATCGCCGCGCCACCGCAGCCGTCGGACGCCGGCCAGGTGGCGGCTCCGGTGTCGCTGACCATCCCGGTGATCGACGTCAGCACCAAGCTGATCCGGCTCGGCCTCACCGCCAGCGGTGCGCTCCAGGTGCCGTCGACCACGTCGGTAGCGGGCTGGTACACGGGAAGCTCGCGCCCGGGCGCCACCGGGCCAGCGGTCATCGACGGGCATATCGACTCCTACGCGGGCCCTGGCATCTTCTTCCGCCTCATCGACCTGCACCGGGGCAACCGGATCTACGTGCGCCGCGCGGACGGGACGCTCGCCGTCTTCACGGTCACCGTCGTGCACATGTACTCCAAGAACGCGTTCCCCACCCAGAAGGTGTACGGGCCCACCCCCGACGCGGAGCTGAGGCTGATCACCTGCGGCGGCGTGTTCGACCCCGCTCGCGGGTCCTACCTGAGCAACGTCGTGGTCTACGCCGTGGCGACGCGGTGATGGCCGCGTTAGCTGGATGGGGCTAACTGAACGGGAGAGGCACCACTGTTCGTTATGATTAATATAACAGCACTTACATAAGTGCTGTTACAATTGATCGCATGCGGTCTCTTCTCCCTGACTTCACCCCTGCCGCCGAGAACTCCGCCTTCCGCCGCCTGCTGATAGGCGGCACGCTGTCCAGCCTCGGCGGCGCGATGACCACGTTCGCCGTCACACTGCAGATCTGGGACATGACCCGGTCCTCGTTCGCGGTTGGCGCGATCGGATTCACCTGCATTCCCGTGCTCCTGGTCGGGCTGGTCGGCGGGTCGATCGCCGACCGGGTGGACCGGCGCGCCTTGCTGCTGGTGACCTGCGTCGGCGCGTGCCTGGTGTCGGCCCTGCTCGCCGTCCAGGCATACGGTGGATTCGGCCAGCTGTGGCTGCTGTACCTGCTGGTCACGATCGACGAGCTGATCGCGGCGATCGCCGGCCCCGCCTCCCGGGCCATGATCCCCAGGCTGGTCGGGCCTGACCGGCTGCGGGCCGCGATCACGCTGCGGACCCTGACCGGGCGGATCGTCATGCTGGCCGGGCCGGCCCTCGCCGGGGTGGTGGCGGGGGCCTGGGGCCTGAAGACGTGCTACCTGATCGACGCGATCAGCTTCGCCGGGGCGTTCTATGGCAGGTTCGGATTGCCCGCCATGCCCGCACAGACAGCGCTGTCAGCGGCGGTGCTGGCAGAAGCGGGCGGCCGCGGCCGCCGGACGATGGCGTCGATCGCCGAGGGTCTGCGCTATATCAGGCGGACACCGGTACTGTTCGCCGCGTTCCTCACCGACCTGGACGCCATGCTGCTCGGGCTGCCCATCGCGCTGTTCCCGGCGCTTAATGCCGAGCATTTCGGCGGGCGGCCGCAGACGCTGGGCCTGCTCACCACCGCGGTCGGGGTCGGCGGCATCATCACCGCCGTGCTGTCCGGGCCGGCCGCCCGGGTCACCAGGAACGGCCTGGGCATGCTGGCCGGGACGTTCGTGTGGGGCGCCGGGATCGCCGTGTTCGGATTCACCAGGAGCCTGCCGCTCGGCCTGCTGGCGCTGGCCTGCGCGGGAGCGGCGGACACGATGACCGTCACGCTCCGCTCCGCCATGGTGGCGACCGCCACACCGGAAGAACTGCGCGGGCGCGTGTCCAGCGTCGAGTACGTTATCGGCGCCAGCGCGGGCGGCGGGCTAGGCAACGTCGAGTCGGGTACGGTAGCGGCCCTGACAAACCCGGTGTTTAGTGCGGTCAGCGGGGGTATCGCTTGCATAGCGGTCGCTGTGGCGATCGGGCTGGCGATTCCGTCGTTCGCGCGGTACAACGCGCGGGAAGCAAAGCCCGCCGCAGAGCCAACCGCTGTGGCAGCATCGCCGTCATAAGAGGCGACACTGTTTTTGGCTGGCACTTTTTTGCTGACGCTGTATTGGCCTGGTGGTGGGAGGCGGCAATGACCCGGCGTATCGCGGAGTTCGCGGTCCTTGGTGTGGTGGCGCTCCTGGCCACCGCGTGCGCGAGCAGTTCTTCATCGTCGCCGGGCTCCGGCTCGGCCGGATCTCCGTCGGCTCCCGGCTCGGCCGCGGTCTCCGGGTCACCGGCCGCGTCTTCCGCGCCGGCGACCAGCCCCGCCGCTTCTGCGCACGTGGCGGGCGTGCCGGCCTGCCCCACCAGCCAGCTCACCGTGAGCATGGGCTCCTCGCAAGGCACCGCGGGCAGCGTCTACGAGACGATCGACTTCACCAACAACGGGACGACGAACTGCACCCTGTACGGCTACCCCGGCGTGTCGATGCAGGGAGGCAGCCCGGCCGCCCAGGTCGGCGCGGCCGCGGCGCGGACCACGACGACCCCGGCCAGCCTGGTCACGCTCACGCCGGGTGCGGAAGCCAACGCGGTGCTGCAGGTCACTGTCGCCGGGAACTACCCGTCCTCGACCTGCAACCCCGAGCCGACGACCAGCCTGCTCGTCTATCCGCCGAACCAGACGGTGGCGGCCTCGGTGTCCTACTCGAGCACCGGCTGCTCCTCGACGAGCGTGGTTCTGCTGCACGTCAGTGCGGTGCAGGCGGGCGCGGGGTCGGCAGGATAATCTCCAGCGTATGGAGCTTCGTGTAGCGGACAATCCGGACAAGGCTCGGTATGAGATCCTGGCCGACGGTGAGGTCGCCGGGTTTGTGGACTACCACCTGTCCAAGAACAGCGTCTCGTTCCTGCATGCCGAAACCGATCCTCGCTTCCGTGGCCACGGAATCGCCGGGCAACTCGTCCGCGACTCACTCGAATCGGCGCGGGAGCGGGGCCTTGAGGTACTGCCGTTCTGCCCGTACGTGCGGAGCTGGATAGGGGAGCACCCGGAGTACGCGGAGCTGGTGCCGGCCAGCCGGCGGGCGGAGTTCGGCCTGCAGGCAGCATCGTGAGTGACAAGATGATTACTGTCTGGCTGCCTGACGGGTCGGCGGAACGCGTGATGGGCGGCCTGCCCGGCGGGTTCCGCGCCGACGTGTGGTCGGGTGCCGCCGTGCCCGAGTCCGCCGGTTCGGTGGAGATCGTCATCCCGCCATTCCCCGTGCTGCGTCCCGACCTGTCCGTGCTCGGCACGCTGCCCAGTCTCCGGCTGGTCCAGCTGCTCTCCGCCGGGGCGGAGAAAGTCATCCCTTACCTGCCCGAGGGAGTGGCGCTCGGGGTGGCGCGCGGCGCCCACGATGACGTGGTGGCGGAATGGATACTGGCCGTCATGCTGTCCCATCTGCGATCTCTGCCCAGGTTCACGCTGGCGCAGCAGGCCGGGAAGTGGGACTTCACGCTCACCGGCACGCTCGCCGGTAAGACCGTGCTGATCCTCGGCTACGGCTCGATCGGCGCGACGCTGGCCCGGCTGCTATCGGTTTTCGACGTGACGGTGGTGCCGGTGGCGCGGCACGCCAGGCCGGGCGTGTCATCCATGGACGACCTGCCGTCGCTGCTGCCTTCGGCGGACGTGGTGGTCGTGCTGGTGCCGGTGACCGACTCGACGACCGGCATGGTGGACGCCGCGTTCCTCAGACTTATGCCGGATAAGGCATTGCTGGTGAACGCCGCGCGCGGCGCCGTGGTCTCCAATCCCGCGCTGCTGGCCGAGCTGTCCTCGGGCCGCCTGTTTGCCGCGCTGGACGTCACCGCCCCCGAGCCGCTGCCCGCCGGGCATCCGCTGTGGTCGGCACCGGGGCTGATCATCACCCCGCATGTGGCCGGCGCCAGCGGCAAGCCGATGGCCCGCTCGCTGGCCCTCGCCCGTGCCCAGCTGGAGCGGTACGCCGCCGGGGAGCCGCTGCGTGACCTGGTCGGGAACGGCGGATACTAGCGATGAGTTTGCCGCCCGCCCGTCGTTAGACGTGCCAGGAGGGGATCGATGGGCACCGACCTGGACACCGACTTCGCCGAGCTGACCCAACGTCACCGGCGCGAGCTGCATGTGCACTGCTACCGGATGCTCGCCTCGTACGACGAGGCGGAGGACGCCGTGCAGGAGACGTTCCTGCGCGCCTGGCGCGGCAAGTCGGGGTTCGACGGGTCGGGCCAGTTTCGCGCCTGGCTGTACCGCATCGCGACCAACGTGTGCCTGGACATGCTGCGCAGCACGGCCAGGCGTCCGCCGGGCGGCCCGGCTAATGGCCCGGCTAGTCGCCCGGCTAGTCGCCCGTCTTCCAGTAGCCCGGCTGAGGTCTCCTGGCTGCAGCCGTATCCGGACCAGCTGCTGGACGAGCTCCTCCCGGCACCGGCCGACGAGGAGCCGGGAGAAGTCGCGATCCGGCGGGAGACGATCTCGCTGGCGTTCCTCACCGCGCTGCAGGTGCTGCCGGCCCGTCAGCGCGCCGCGCTGATCGCCCGCGACGTGCTCGGCTGGCCGGCCACCGAGACCGCGCGGCTACTCGGGACCAGCGTGGCCGCCGCGAACAGCGCGGTGCAGCGCGCGCGAGCCACTATGCAGCAGCACCTGCCGGCGCGGCGCTCGGACTGGACGGCGGCGTCGCCCACGCCAGCTGAGCTGGCCTTGGTCGCCCGGTTCATCGAGGCGCACGAGCGCTGCGACGCGCAGGCGGCGATGGCGATCGCCGCGCGCGAGATGCGGATCACGATGCCGCCGCTGACGCTGTGCTACACCGGCCCGGAGTCGATCGTGCCGCTGATGGGGGAGGCCGCCAAGATGGGCACC
>DASXDG010000080.1:0-9173 GCA_036490795.1 Streptosporangiaceae bacterium | reverse complement strand
CTACTCGGCAACGTCAGCTGGCGCGGCCCGTTCTACGGCGTGTCCGTGCTGATGGCCATCGCGCTGATCGCCACCATCGTGCTCGTCCAGCCGATCCCCAAGCCGGCCAGGAAAACCGGGTTGTCCGAGCCGATCCGCGCGCTCCGCCATCGCGGCCTGCTCACGATGTCGCTGACCGCGCTGTGTTACAACTGGGGCTTCTTCACCGTTCTCGGCTACGCGCCGTTCCCGATGAAGCTGAGCCCGATCAAGCTGGGCCTGGTCTTCACCGGCTGGGGCGTCATGGTCGCCGTCTTCGCGGTGTTCGGCGCGCCGTGGCTGAAGGAACGGCTTGGCCTGGTCAGGGCCATGTATGTCAACCTGTCGTGTTTCGCGATCGTGGTCGCGGTCATCGGCGTCTGGACGACCGACCGCCTGGTGCTCGTCGTCGCGGTGATCGTGTCCGGCGTGTTCATCGGCGTGAACAACACGATCACCACCCAGGCCGTGATGACCGTCTCGCCGGTGGAACGGCCGGTGGCGTCCGCCGCCTACGGATTCGTCCGGTTCATCGGCGGCGGCCTCGCCCCGTACGCGGCCGGACGGCTAGTGATCGCCACCAACATCCACGTGCCGTTCCTGATCGGGGCGGGCACGGTCGTGCTGGGCATCGGCATCCTGGCCACCGCGCAGCGGCTGCTCACCGACGCCGAGCGCCCGGAGCCTGTGGTCGTTGACGCGGCGGCGGCCGCGCGGACGGTGCCCGCCTCGCGGGTGATCGTCGCCGCGGTCGACGAGTCGCGGGTGGCCGGCCTGGTCACGGCCGCCGCGGCGCGCATCGCCACCGCCAGCGGGGAAGCGGTCCAGGTCGTGCACGCGCAGGAGAGCATGGCCGAGGATCTCGCCGCCGCGCGCGCCGCCGTCGACGGCCACGTCCGCGAACTCACCGCGCGCGGCGTGCGGGCCGAGGGCATCGTCCTGCCGCACGCGACAGATCACGGCGATGTGGGCAAGCTCCTCGCCGAGCACGCCAGCCAGGCCGGCGCCAGGGTGATCGTGGTCGGAGCGCCCGGCAACGGCGGCCTGGCCGCCCTCATGGACGCCAGCGCCAGCCACGAACTGCTCAGGCACGCAGACGGCGACATCCTGATCGTCAACCAGGAAAGCGTCTGACCGGGCCGCCTAGCATGGCGGATGTGGAACTGTCGAGCATCTGCGTGTACTGCGGGTCGTCCATGGGGACCGATCCGGACTTCGAAGTCGCGGCGCGGGAGACCGGTGAGCTGATCGCGCGGAACGAGATCACGCTCGTGTACGGCGGCGCGCAGGTCGGCCTGATGGGCGCCGTGGCCGATGCCGCGCTCGCGGCGGGCGGCCGGGTCATCGGCGTCACGCCGCGCGGCCTGTGGGCCGGCGGAGTCGACCATCCTGGGCTGACCGAACTGGTCGTCGTCGACTCGATGCACGACCGCAAGCGACGGATGTTCGAGCTCGCGGACGCGTTCGTCGCGCTACCCGGCGGGCTCGGCACGCTCGACGAACTGGCGGAGATAGCGACCTGGTCCCAGCTCGGGCTGCACCGCAAGCCCATCGTGACGCTCGACGTGAACGGGTACTGGACTGGCCTGCACGCGTTCTTCCGGACTTCGGCCGAGGCGGGCCTGCTGAAGCGGCAGTACCTCGAGCTGATCATGAACGTCACCGGCGGGCCGGCCAGCTTGCTGCCGGCGCTGCGCTCATATGCCGCGCCGCCGGCCGGCAAGTGGATCGAGCCGGCCGGCGGTTAGCGAGTGGCCGATTCAGAACCCGATGGCCTCCCGGAGCAGCAGCACGATGCCCCGCCCTGGGTAGGGCTCCGCGTTGAGCACGAGCAGGCGGTTGATGGCGCTGGGCCACCCGTACGCTGCCTGGGTGCGGGCGCTTTCCAGGGGGAGGACGCGCTCTTCGGTACGGCGCAGCGCGGCGTCCAGGCCGGGCACGACCTTCTGTGCCCCGACCACCCAGATCCTGCGGGCGGCGCCGCCGGCATAGCTCGGCAGCTGGCTCCCGCTTCCGGAAGCGGCCACGAGCGAGCCGGATTCGGTGACGGCGGCGACGCTGCCCACGACCACGTCGGGGGTGGCGAGCAGCCGCCGGATGTCGTCGGCGCCGGTGACCCGGTCCATGGCCAGTACGCGCGGCTTGATGGCCTCGTACCGTCCACTGGTATTGATGTCGTCGTCGATGCCGGACAGGCGCAGCGTCTCGCTGGCAGCGGTGAACACGCTGGCACCCTCGGGAATCAGTTCTTTGATCCGGGCGCGTGCGGTGCTGGCGTCGTCGAGGATTTCGGCGGTGAAGCCGTGTGCGGCCAGCGCGGCGGCGGTCCGCTCCAGGAGCTGTGCGGGTGCCGGTTCGGTGAATGTTGTGGTCATGACTCCTCCGACAGCACAGCCGGCACGATTGTGAGGCCGGATGGTGTGGCCGGCGCCGGCCTCACAATCCAGCGGCCCGTCTTGTCGGACTGATATGGACGCGATCATGAGCGAGCGACGTCAGCTCATCAATCTCGCCTACCGGCTGCTGGGCTCGCTGACCGAGGCAGAAGACGCGGTGCAGGATGCCTTCGCGCGCTGGTACGCCATGCCCGCACAGGAGCGGGAGACCATCGCGTCTCCGGGCGCCTGGCTGACCACGGTCGCCAGCCGCGTCTGCCTTAACCAGCTCGGCTCGGCGCGGGTCAAGCGGGAGCGGTATGTAGGTGAATGGATTCCCGAGCCTTTGCCCGAACAGACCGGGTCACCGGGCTGTGATCCGGCCGAGAGGGTCACCCTGGACGAGTCGGTGAGCATGGCCTTCCTGGTCGTGCTCGACTCGATGACCCCGGCCGAGCGTGTCGCGTTCATCCTGCACGATGTCTTCCGCTACCCGTTCGCGGACGTCGCCTCGATCGTCGGACGCACCCCGGCGGCGTGCCGCCAGCTGGCGACCTCGGCTCGCCGCCGCGTCCGCGAGGCGCAAGCTCCCGCGGCGCCCGCGGCAGCCCAGCGCGCAGGCATCGTCAAGGCATTCAAGGCCGCATGGGAAGCCAAGGACATCGACGCCCTGATGCGCCTGCTCGACCCGGACGCCACGGCGATCGCCGACGGCGGCGGCCTCGCCGTTACCTTCGTGGACCCCATCGAGGGCAGCGAACAGATCGCGCGCGCCTGGGTCGAGATCGCCAGCCGGGTGACCGCCGGGATGAGGTTCCTGGAGCGAACGGTCAACGGCCAGCCCGGTCTGGTGGCACAGCAGGACGGCGTCACCGTGACCGTGTTCGCGTTCGATGTGGCCGGTGACCGGATCAAGCACATCTGGGTTGTGCGCAACCCGGAGAAACTCCGCCGCTGGGCCACGGGCTGATCGCGTCGGCTGGTCTCGCCGGCGGTTGCGGGGGACCGCCGGCGAGACTTCTTTAGCACGAGCCGTCGTTGTTCCAGGCGCCGGACGGCCCGCCGGGCACCTCGTCGTCGTTCCACTGGTTGGCGGTCCAGTTGTCGCCGTTGTAGGACACCTGGGCACCGGAGCTGTACGCGACGTTGTTGACCCACGCGGACGCGCAACTGCCGCCCGTGGGGGAGGACGTGGAGGGTGACGGTGACGGACTCGAGGACGGCGGCGGCGTCACCGGCGCGTTCTTGGCGAACGCGACCGTGTAGGCGGTGAAGTCCCATGGGTTCTGCGTCACGCCGCTGCACTCACTCGACGTCACGTCGTTGTTGTTCACCGGGTTGCATTCCCGGTCCCGGTTCACCGACCAGAACGTGTACCTGCTCATCCCGACGCTCTCCGCGAAGCTGAGCACGGTCTGGAAATCGCTCTGGTAGAAGTACTCGCCGGTGTCGGTGCGGCCGTCCATGCCGGAGAAGCCCTCATGTGCGTAGGCTTGCGCGCTGGTCCAGCCGAACGTGCTCATCAGCTGCGAGTTGAAGCCCTGCAGGGCCGCCACCTGCGAGGATCCGCCGTTGAAGCCGCCGTCGAATGGCATGATCGAATAGTCGTTGGGAGTGAAGCCGAGGCTCTTGGCCTCGTCGAGGAGCAGCCCGCCGAAGTAGTTCGCGCCGGTGGCGATGCTCGGCATGGTGACCGAGATGAACAGCCCGGGGTTGTTCTGCTGCAGGATCCGCGCCGCGCCGAGCTCGTAGCTGATCGCGGTGGTGTTCTCGATCTCGGGTTCTTCCAGATCGAAGTCGAAGGCGTGCAGCCCGTAGGTATTGATCACCTGCTGGTAGGCGGCGGCGGTCGCCGCGGCGGAGCCGCAGACCTGCCCGAGCTTGGTGCCGTTGTAGCCGCCCGCGGAGACGATCACGTCACCGCCGTCGCTGCGCACCTCGTTGATGACCGAGGCGACCTGCGTGTCCGACGAAACCGGGTCGGTGCCATCCCACGCGGGCTCGCACGAGGAGCCGTCGGCCAAGATGAAGGCCATGTCGAACGCCTTCTGCCCGGTGGCTGACATGACCTGCCCCAGATCGGGCGCGTCCGAGTCAAGCGTCGAATAGTACGGGGCGGACTCATACCAGTTGACGGACAGCGCCGGGGTCTGCGCGTGCGCGACCCCCGAAGCGGCGGCCAGCGCCGCAGCGCTCAGTCCGGCGGCGAGCAGGCACGCCGAGCCGCCTGCGACGAGGCGGCGCCTGAGAAGAGGGTTCATTAATCCTCCGGGAATGCCTAGCCGTGCTCACGGCACGGCGCACTGATTCACCGCTCCCCAAAGCAATTAATAGTAAAGTTTCTTATTAGTTATTTGTAGCAAGATTAACGCAGGCCGTAATTGTCGTCAAGGGGCAGTGGGTGAGCGGGTCGTTGCCCCGATGCCAGGCCGGCGCCGCGGGCGCGCCGCGGTCCCATGGGGGCGCGCCTTCTTGGCGGCCCGCTTCTGGCGGGTTGCCTACCAGGCGTTCGTCCGGCACCGGTCGACCTCATCTGCGCGCTTCGGTGCGGCTTAATCGAATGATCGTGCGCGTGGCGTTCCGGGAAACCGGAACGCCACGCGCACGATCATCCCGGCGTCGTCGATGCGCAGGCGTTTTGTGAGTGTTGACATCGCGACAGATGCCGGAGTATGTTCTGATTTACTTATAGGAAACTTTCCTATAAGTTACCCGGGATTGGGGATACTTCCGCAACGTTGCGGTGTGCGGCGCGTGACCCACGACGTGCGGCGTGCGGTGCGGGAGTGGGAGCGCCCCGGCCTGTTCACCTTCGTGAAAGGCGGTCCCGCATTGTTGAACACTCGCCGACAGGCGTCCGCCAGCCGTCGCGCCGGTGCAGCACGGTCCGGCACGGCAAGACGCCGCCTTCGTCACCGCAAGGCGCTGATCAGCACCTCCACCGCGGCAATCCTTGGCGCAGCGGCCGCGGCGGGCTTCAGCCTGGCGGGTGCCCAGCCCGCACTGGCGGCAAACAGCTGGCCGGCGCACGTGTTCGCGCCCTATGTCGACACCGGCCTGAGCAACACCACGCTCACCACCGTTGCCGCCGACTACGGCACGAAGTACTTCATGCTCGCCTTCGTCAACGGCTCGGGTTGCCAGTGGTCGCTGCCGAACCAGTCGGGCTGGCAGTCGCAGATCTCCGCGCTGCAGGGCGAGGGCGGCGATGTGTCCATCTCGTTCGGCGGTTACACCGTGGACACCGACGGCACCGACCTCGGCGCACAGTGCTCGTCCGCGAGCGCGATGGCCGCGCAGGTCGAGTCCGTGGTCACCACGCTCAACGTGACCCATCTCGACTTCGACATCGAGTCCAGCGAGGAGACCAACTCGGCCGACTACACGCTGACCGGGCAGGCACTCGCCCTGGTCAGGTCCTGGGGCAGCCAGAACGGCTATCCGCTGTCGATCTCCTATACGCTGCCGGTCCTGCCGGCCGGCCTGACCTCGTCGGGAGTGGACGTCCTCCAGGCGGCGAAGAACAGCGGCTTCACTCCCAACGTGGTCAACATCATGACGATGGACTACGGCACCTCCGGCACCGAAATGGGCACGGCGTCGGACCAGGCGCTCGACGCTTCCGCGGGTCAGCTGGAGAGCCTCTACGGCATCTCCTCTTCCGCCGCGTACGCGATGCTAGGCAACACACCGATGATCGGGCAGAACGACACGCCGGGTGAGATCTTCACGCTCGCCGACGCCTCGACCGTGGAGTCCTACGCCGCACAGCAAGGCATCGCGCTGCTGTCGTTCTGGGCCGAGGGCCGCGACAACGGCGGCTGCCCTGGTAACACATCCGCCTCGTCCACGTGCAGCGGAATCAGCCAGAATAATGGCGCCTTCACCCAGGCGTTCCAGGCATTCACCGGTGGTGGTGGCACCCCGCCGCCACCCCCGCCCCCGACTCCCACGCCGACTCCCACCCCGACCGGTGGCAGTTGCGCCGCCGCCTGGGTCAACAACGTCGCGTACACCTCCGGCAACCAGGTCTCCTACAACGGGGACAACTGGACCGCCAACCAGTGGAACTACGACGAGGTCCCCGGCGGCGTGAACGGCGCCTGGAACAGCGACGGCGCCTGCTGACAAGAATCTGACAAGACGGACCTGGGCTTCGCGCCGTGTTCCCGCTTCGGCGCGAAGCCCAGGCCACTAGCGGTCCATCAGCGCGAACACACCTCTTATTTTCCGCGCCAGACCGGCGGCCGCTTCTCGGCGAACGCGAGTGCGCCCTCCTGCGCGTCCTCGGAGGCGAACACGGGCCCGACCTGCGGCGCTTGCCGCTCGAACGACTCAGCGTCGGACCAGTCCGCGGACTGCTGCATGATTGACTTGCTCACCCGCAGCGCCAGTGGCCCGTTGGCGGCGATCGTCTGCGCGAGCGCCAGCGCGTCGGTCAGCGCCGAACCCTGATCGGCAAGGCGGTTCACCAGGCCGATCGCGTAGGCCCGCTCGGCGTCGATGAACTCGCCGGTCAGCACGATCTCCATGGCGATGGCCCGGGGTACCCGGCGCGGCAGCCGGAATAGACCGCCCGCCCCCGCGACAAGTCCGCGCTTGACCTCCGGCAGTCCGAACTTCGCGGTCCTGGCAGCCACGATCATGTCGGCGGCGAGTGCCAGCTCGCAACCGCCCGCGAGGGCGTAACCCTCGACGGCCGCGATCAGCGGCTTGCTGGGCGGCTGGGCCACCAGGCCGCCGAAACCCCGCCCCGGTACCTCGGGCAGTTCCCCGCGCATGAAGGCCTTCAGGTCCATGCCTGCGCTGAACGTACCGCCGGTGCCGGTGAGCACCGCCACGGTTACGTCGTCCCGCCGTTCGATCTCGTCCATCGCCGCCGCGATGCCTTCTGCCACGGCCTTGTTCACCGCGTTGCGCGCCTCAGGGCGGTTGATGGTGACGACGGCGACGCCGTCGGCGAACTCGGTGAGCACAACATCGGTCAGTACCGGATCGGTCATTCGAACGTCCTTCTGTCCCTACCAAACGGTCGCTTGTTAGCCTATCGTCGGCGGCAGGGCCGGGCGAGAGGGCATCCATGTATCCAGGCGTGCACGCGGCTCAGGCGCCGGACCGCGCGGCTGTGATCATGCACGAGACCGGGGAACGGGTCAGTTACGCCGAACTGGAGGATCGCTCGATCCGGCTATCCCGGCTGCTCTACGACGCGGGCCTGCGCCCAGGTGACGGCATTGTGCTGATCGCCGAGAACGACCCGCGTTATTTCGAGGTGTACTGGGCGGCCCTGCGGTCCGGCCTGTACTTCACGGCCGTCAACTGGCACCTCACCGCGGACGAGAGCGCGCATGTCGTGAACGACTCGGGCGCTCGCGCGCTCATCGTCTCCGCGGCCCGGGCCGGCCTGGCCCGCGATACTCCCGGTGTCGAGGTCAGGCTCGCCTTCGGGGGAGAGGTCCCCGGCTACGGCGACTACGAGCGGGAACTCGCCGCCACGCCGCCGGTGCGGCTTGAGCACGAACCGCTCGGCACGGACATGCTTTATTCATCGGGGACTACGGGACGGCCCAAGGGCGTCCGCCTGCCATTGCGGCCGGTCACCGTCGTGGACGGCAGCCCGATGGCCTTGGGGATCAGCGCCGTCTGGGGTTTCGGCCCGCAGACCGTGTATCTCAGCCCGGCGCCGCTGTATCACGCCGCGCCGCTGCGATACGGCGCCTGGGTGCAGATGCTGGGCGGCACCGTGGTGGTGTTGCGGAACTTCGACCCGCAGACAGCGCTCGCCGCCATCGAGCAGCACCGGGTCACGCACAGCCAGTGGGTGCCTACTCATTTCGTCCGCATGCTCAAGCTGCCCGATGAGGTCCGGCTGGGCTTCGACCACAGCAGCCTCGCCGTCGCCATCCACGCCGCCGCTCCGTGCCCCGTGCACGTGAAGCAGGCGATGATCGACTGGTGGGGGCCGGTCGTGCACGAGTACTACGCGGCGACAGAGAGCGCGGGCATGACGCTGATCATGGCCGAGGAGTGGCTGCTGAAGCCCGGATCGGTCGGCCGGCCCGTCGTCGGAGAGGTGCGGATCTGTGCCGACGACGGGACCCTGCTGAGGGCCGGCCAGGTGGGCACCGTCTACTTCGAGCGGGATGAGTTGCCGTTCAGGTATCACAACGACGACACCAAGACCGCCCAGGCTCAGCATCCCGTGCACCCGACCTGGACGACGACGGGCGACGTCGGCTACCTGGATGCGGACGGCTACCTGTTCCTCACCGACCGCAAGTCGTTCGTGATCATCTCCGGCGGGGTCAACATTTACTCACAGGAGGTCGAGAACTGCCTGACCGCCCACCCGGACGTCATGGATGTCGCGGTCATCGGGGTACCGGACGAGGAGATGGGCGAGTCGGTCCTCGCGGTTGTCCAGCTCATGTCCGGCATCGTCCCCGGTCCGGAGCTCGAACGCGAGCTGATCGCGTTCGCCAGGGACAACATGGCGCACTACAAGGCGCCGCGGCGGGTCAGTTTCGCCGATCAGCTGCCGCGCACGCCGGCCGGCAAGCTCCGCAAGCACCTGCTGCGCGAAAAGTACCCGTCCTAGATTGCTTGTCAAGGCACCCCTGACATCATCCACTGGCCGCCGCTTTCAGGCCTCTGTCACCCGTTAATTTGCCCTGTCACCCGTACTCGCGAGTAGATGCGGCTTTTGTCCCGAAATTCGCCACGGGAACGGGTGACAAAGCCGGCTAGCGGGTGACAGAGACCGCTTCGGCGGCTGGAGTG
>DASXDG010000079.1:0-9979 GCA_036490795.1 Streptosporangiaceae bacterium | reverse complement strand
GCATGAATCCCGACGAATTCACCAACCTCCATCCGGCCCTGCCGGATTACTGGCATCCGGTGGCGCTGTCTGAGGAGGTCACCGATAAGCCCGTTGGCGTCCGGCTGATCGGCCAGGGCTGGGTGCTGGTCCGGATTGACGGCACCGTCTCGGCGTTTCCCGACGCGTGCCCGCACCGGCGGGCCAGGCTGTCCGCGGGTCAGATCGTGGACGGAGCCTTGCAGTGCACGTATCACGGCTGGCGTTTCGGCGCCGACGGTGCTTGCACGCTGATTCCCGCACTGGACGAGGACGCGTCCATCCCGGCTAGGGCCACCCTGCGGCGCCCGGCCGGAATCGCCGAACAGGACGGGATCATCTGGCTCGCCCCCCGCACGCCCCGCGCGCCCCGGCCCGTGATCCCGTCCCTGCCTGACGGCAACGACATCCGCACAGTGGTCACGCCGGTGGTGCGCGTTCCGGCGAACGGGGCGCTCCTCATCGACAACTTCCTCGATGAGGCGCACTTCCCGTTCGTGCACGCGGCGACGATCGGCGGCTCAGGACCGGAGCCGATCGCCCGGCCCGAGATCGAGCGTGATGGCCTGGCCTTCACCGCGATCCGCGAGCACACGTTCACCAACGTGAACGACCCGGCGGTGAAGGAGGGCACGCTGCCCGCGGTGCAACGGCGGCGGATGACCTACGGCTACCAGGCCCCGCTGCATGCGACGCTGCTGCTGGAGTTCCTGGACACCGGCACCTGGCAGTTCCTCACCTTCACGACGCAGCCGGAGGACACCGACAGCTGCCGTGCGTACATGACGCTCACCGCGCCGGATATGACCGATCCCGCCGTGGTGAAGGACAACGTCGACTACGAGATGGCCATCCTCGCCGAGGATCTGGACCTGCAGCAGCGCGCCCTGACCGGACTGGAGTTCCCGCTCGACCCGGCGGCCGAACTGCACATCCGTGCCGACCGCATCTCGGTCGAATTCCGCCGCATCCTCATTGAAGCGATGAAGCATTGATAAGGCTGTGAAGCATTGATACGGCCTGAGAACTTAAGAACTCCTCACGTGCGGACGACGGTACCGTCCTGGACGACCAGCGGCATATGCGCGGCAGGATCGGCGAGCACGCCGATGTCCTCGAGCGGATCGGCGTCAAGGACGACCAGGTCCGCCCTCGCACCGGGCGCGAGCGTGCCAAGTTCACCCTCGGCGCGGAGCAGCTTGGCCGCGGTGCTCGTCGCCGCCCGGATGACCTCGATCGGCGGCTGCACCCCGGCCCGGATACGGAACTCCTCGTTCTGGTGCCGGTGCATACCGCCGAGCAGGTCCGTGCCGTAAACCAGCGGGACGCGGCCGCGGTAGGCGAGTTCAAGCGCGCCCAGGCCGGCGTGCAGCACATCGTCTACCTTCCGCCAGCTCGCTTCGGGAAGCCCGTGCTCCCGGCCTTCGCGCTTCAGCGCCCAGTAGGTCACCAGGGTCGGGACGAGGAACGCGCCGTGCCGCAGGAACAGCGCCACGCTCTCGTCGTCGATGAGGTTGCCGTGCTCGATCGACCGGATGCCGGCCTCGAGTGCACGGTTGACCGCCCGCGCCGTGTACGCGTGCGCCGCCACGTACCTGTTGCACGCCGACGCCTCGTCGACGATGGCGCGCAGTTCCTCCATCGAGTACTGGACGGAGTCCACCCGGTCGGTGGGCGACGCGACGCCGCCCGACGCCATCACCTTGATGTGATGGCTGCCCTTGCGCAGTTCGTCGCGCGCGGCCAGGCGCACTCCTGCTACGCCGTCCGCGATCCGGCAGGACGCGGACGCGCCGTGCGGGTCGGCCCAGCCGTCGTCGCCCGCGCCCCGGTCGTCGCCGTGTCCGCCGGTCTGGCTGAGCCCGCGTCCGCCGAAATACAGCCTTGGTCCGCGGATGAGGCCCTCGGCCTGGGCGGCGGCGAGCCCGAAGTCCGCGCCGGCCACGTCGCGGACCGTGGTGAAGCCGCGGTCCAGCATCTCGCCCATGATCCGCGCTGACTGCGCGGCCACGTAGAACGGGGACGTCGTGGTGACCGACGCCAGGTCGGCGGTGAAGGCCGTGACGTGGACGTGCGCGTCGATGAGGCCGGGGAGCACGAAAGCGCCGCGCAGGTCGCGGACCTCAGTGTCGTTCGACCCGGCCAGATTCGACCCGGCCAGATTGGGTACGGCCAGCCCGTTACCGGTCTCCGCGATCCGGCCGTCGGCGGCGAGCATGTCGCCTTCGGAGTAGGTGCCGGACTCCACGTCGAGGAAACGGCCATTACGCAGCAGCAAGCGTGACACACCAGCGAATCTAGCGGCCTCAGTGGCTGGTCAGGCGTCTGTAGCTAAAAAATAGAGAAAATAGTGACAGTGAGAGTAGTGATTGGCCACTGTATGTAACACGGTGGGGGGTTCTGGTGGTTGGCGACCGCATCCGCGCCTGGCAGCTGTGCCGGCTGCCGTCCTGGCTGAGCGGATACCTGGTCGCGGTCGACGTGTGCTACCTCCTCGCGCTGACGGCGACCGCCGCGCTGACCCGCTACACAGCCCGCGACCTGGGCTGGTTCACCGTGCTGCTGCTGTTCGGCGCGATCGCCATCGAGCTGGCCAGACATCAGGGCGAGAACGCCGAGCCGAGCAGGGATGTGCACGGCGTCTGGATTATCCCCATCGCGCTGCTGCTCCCCCCTGTGTTCAGCATGCTCGCGCCTGCCGCGAAGGCTCTGCTACTGCAATGGCGCGGTGAGGTGAAGCCGCCGCACCGGCGCGCGTTCACCGCCGCCACCCACGGCCTGGCCTACGGCGCGGTATCCCTCGCCTTCCACGCCCTCGCTCCGCACGGGACGCACTGGCTTGTCTGGGGCGGCCTCGCCGCGTGTGCCGCGCTCATCCAGAACGCCGCCGCCAGCGCGCTCATCGCGGTGGCGGTCAAGGGGACCGATCCCTCGGTCAAGGTGTTCGCGCCCGACGCGTTGTACAACGACCTTGCCGAACTCACCGCGGGGACGGTGCTGGCGGTCATGCTCGTGGCTACCGGGGCCTGGGAACTGCTGCTGCTCGCGCTGCCACTGGTGACGCTGCTCTACCGGTCGGTCCGGCACGCGCAGCTCTCCGACGCGGCCCGGCTGGACGCGAAGACCGGCCTGCTGAACGCCGCCGCCTGGCAGCGGGAAGCCCGGGCGGAGATCATCCGGGCGACCAGGACCGGCACGCCGGTCAGCATCGCGATCCTGGACATCGATCACTTCAAGCAGGTCAACGACACGTTCGGGCACCTCACCGGCGACAGCCTGCTGATCGCGCTCGCGGACCTGATCCGCAGGCAACTGCGCGAGTACGACGTGTCAGGGCGGTTCGGCGGGGAGGAGTTCACGATCCTGTTTCCGCACACCGACGCCGCCGCCGCCGCGCAGATCGCGGAGCGGCTGCGCGGCATGGCCGCCGAGTTGTCCGTCGGCCAGGCGCGCATCACCGTGTCGCTGGGCGTCTGCACGCTGGCGCCGGGTGTACCCGCCTACGCCCCGGCCGATTATGGCTCCGCGGACAGCGACCTGGCAGGCAGCGACTCGGCCGCCAGAGCCCAGGCAGCCGGCGCGCCGCCCGGCTCCCCCGGCAGGAACGCGCGGGGCAGCATGCCGGGTGCGGATCTGAACGAGATGCTCGCCGCCGCGGACGCGGCGCTATACCACGCAAAGTCGAACGGGCGTAACCAGGTGTGCGCACCACACGCGTATCAGCTGCCCCGGCAGCTCTCCCCCGCGCATCATCCATAACACACGTACCACAACTGCAACGCATCAGCTGGTTTGGGACAAGATAGTGATGTGCCGCGCAAAAGCGATGACTCGATCATCGACCCCGAGGGGTTCGAGCGCGCGTTCACCACGAACTTCCGGAGCATCCATCAGTTCCTCTCCCGCCGGGCGGGCAGTTCGGTGGCCGACGACCTGACCGCCGAGACGTTCGCCATCGCGTTCCGCCGAAGACAGTCCTTCGATCCAGAGCGCGGTGCCCTGCTGCCCTGGCTGTACGGCATCGCCACCAACCTGCTTCGTGCGCACTGGCGTGCCGAACAGCACACGCTCGCGCTCGAGGCTCGCTTGATGGATGAACCGGACGCGCGGTACACGGGAGCGGACATCGACGACAAACTGCTCGCGGCGTGGGTGGCGCCACGCCTGGCGCGGGCCCTGAGCATGCTCCCTCTGGAGCAACGCGATGTCGTGCTGCTGTACGCCTGGGCCGACCTGACCAACGAGGAGATCGCTTCCGCGCTTGAGCTGCCGTCGGGAACTGTCCGGTCGCGGCTGTCCCGTGCCCGCGCGAAGCTGCGCGACTATCTCGGCGAGTTCGACTTCGACCGCTGGCTGTTCGCAGACACCCCCGAATCCGCCCCGTCGCCTAGGCCCGCCGACTGATGGACGAGATCGATCTGCTCAAGGGCTTCCGCGACGATATGCCCGATCCCTCGACGGACGCGTGGCTGCGCGCCCGCGCCGCGATCGCGGCGGCCAGGGCCGAGTCCGGCAAGACGCGCAGGAGAAGGCTCGCCTTCCCCTGGTTTCGCCCGCTGTACGCGTTTACTCTCGCCGTCGTCGCGATCATCTCCGCCGTGGCGGGCGCGTTCCTCGCCAAGGTCCCGGTGGGGGCGGGCCAGCTCGCGCTCACGCCGGTCCCCCTGACGGCGCAGACGCTACGCGCCAAGGTGGAAAACGCGATCCAGAGCGACGCGGACTACCTGGTCTACACGCAGGCGACGACCGTGGTGTCCAACGGCGAGGTGTACTCCAATGCCCTGTGGGACTATCCCTGGACCGGTGTTCCTGGCAGCACCGTGCAGCAGGTCGGGACGGAATCGATCGGCAGCTCGCAGGTCAGCGCCTGGTACCTGTCGTTCGTCGTCCCGCCGCCGGACCGGGTGCGCGCGGGCAGCAACAATGAGTGCCAGCTCACGCCGCTCGGCTTCACCGTCGACTACACGTCCCGCTCCTACCAGGCGGCCGCGCCGCCGTGCGTCACGCTCCCGCCCGGGGTGGACATGCTCGTGCGCGCGCTGCGGATCATCGGCCACCCGGTCGTGGACAACCAGAAGACGACCGAACTCCAGCAGGTCACGAAAAGCGGGACGTTCACGCTGTGGATCAGCGATGTGAACTGGCTACCGCTGCAGTCGCAGACCGTCAGGAACAACGAGTGGACCGAGGAGGAGCAGTACACGTTCCTCGCGCCTAACACGGTCAACAAGGCCAAGCTCAACCTGGACGTACCTCGTAACTTCAGGCTGGTCCCGGCGCAGGGTGACGCGTCGTGAGCACCAGGCCGGCGAACAGCCGGTCGAGCTCGGCCGCCGGATCGGCGGTCAGCCCCGTGTGCACCGGTCCCGGCTGCACGATCGTCGACCGCGGCGCGGTCAGCCACCGGAAGCGCTCCCCCAAAGGCCTTTCCGCTAGCGGCCCCGACGTGCACGCGCGCTCGAATGCCGTCAGCGCGTTCCGTACCGCGGCGATGTCCGCGTCCGGGTCCAGAGCCCGCAGCCGCCCCTCGTCGAGCTCGATCCGCGCGCACAGGTAGCGGAACGCCTTGGCGTACACGATCACGCCGGCGTTGATTGTCTCTCCGCGTTCGACCCGGGGCACAACACGGACGACCGCGTACTCGAACACCGCGTACTCGAACACCGGGTTCTCGGCTGCGCTCACGTCCTGACCACCCCGGGCATGACCGTCAGCCGGCGGCTGAGATAGCTGACATAGTCTTCCGCCGTCCCCTCGCCGAACCATTGCGCCGGGACAGAACCGGTGACATCCTCGAGCACGCCTCGGGTAACGCGCGGAGCAAGCTCCGCGTGTGCCTGGGCGAGCCCGGCCTCGCCGTTCTTCAGCACGTGGTCCCGCGCGTCGAACGGCTTGGCGGGATCCGCGGACTTCCAGTTGTGGTGGAAGTACAGAGCCGCCCCGTGATCGATCAGCCAGATGTTCTGATGCCAGACGAGCAAGTTGGGATTGCGCCAGGTGCGGTCCACGTTCTGCACGAACGCGTCGAACCAGAGCAACTGCGCGGCGAAGTCGTCGGGCGCCGTCCAGCCGAGCGGATCGAAACCGGCCGCGCCGGGCAGGTAGTCCACGCCCAGGTTGACTCCCTCGCTGGCGCGCAGCAGGTCCTGGATTTCCGGGTCCTGCTCGGTATCGGCGATCTGCGGATCGAGATCGGCCAGCACGAGTTCCGGTACCCGCAACCCGAGCCGCCGCGCCAGCTCCCCCGCGATGATCTCCGCCGCCAGGGCCAGCGGCCCCTGCCCGGCACCGCGGAACTTCAGCACATACGTGCCGAGGTTGTCCGCCTCCACGATGGCCGGCAGCGACCCGCCTTCCCGCAACGGCGTCACGTACCGCGTCACGGTCACCTTCTCCAGCACGCCCGCCAGCGTAGCCGTCCCCAACCCCGAAGGCCGCTTCAATTACCATGCGGAGCTAAGATGTTGCACACAGTAGTCAGAGCGGTTCGATGCGCAGGGGGAAACGATGGGTGCACGGGCGGGGGTCGCGCTCCTGGCCGCTCCGGTGCTGGCGGTAACGGTCGCGGCGTGCGGCAGCAGTACCAGCGGCGGTAATAGCGGTAGCGGTAGCAGCAGCAACAGCGGTAGCAGCACGACCGAGGCCGCCAGCGGGCTGCAGCAGCAGTACGAGGACGCGGTGACCACGGTGCTGCCATCGGTGGTGCAGATCTTCACCAGCGACGCGACCGGCTCGGGGGTCGTCTATGACAGCAAGGGCGACATCATCACCAACGCCCACGTCGTCGGGGACGAGTCCACGGTCCAGGTGGTGCCCGCCACCGGCGGCGACACGCTGACCGCACGGGTGCTCGGCAAATTCCCGGCCGGAGATCTCGCTGTCATCAGGGTGGAATCTGGCGCGGGCAAGCTCAAGGTCGCGAAGTTCGGTGACTCCGACGATGTCAGAGCCGGGCAGATCGTGCTGGCGATGGGCAACCCGCTCGGCCTCACCGGCAGCGTGAGCCAGGGCATCGTGTCCGCGCTCGGCCGCACGGTGAACGCGTCGAGCAGTGCCGGCGGTGATGGTTCCGCGACCACGATCACCGACGCTATCCAGACCACGGCCGCGATCAATGGCGGCAACAGCGGCGGCGCGCTAGTTAACCTCAGCGACCAGGTGATCGGCATCCCGACGGCCGCCGCGCGCGACCCCGAGGCAGGCGCCGCGCCAGGCATCGGGTTCGCCATCGCGAGCAACACCGCGACCGACATCGCCAAGCAGCTGATCGACACGGGACGGGTCACCAGCTCCGGCCGCGCCTCGCTGAACATCACCGCCACGACCGTGGCTACCCAGCAAGGCGAGGAGGCCGGCGTCGGCATCATCACCGCGACCGCCGGGGGCGCCGCGGCCAAGGCGGGCCTGCAGGCTGGTGACATCATCGTGGATCTCGGCGGACAGCAGATGACTAACGTCGCGACGCTGAACGCGCTGCTCGCCACGCTCAAGCCCGGCCAGAAGGTCCAGGTCAAGTACTTGCGTTCGGACAGCAGCACGGTGAACACCAGCACGGTAACCCTGGGCGACCTGTCCAGCTAGACCGACCGCACCAGCCGGTCAACGGCACGGCACGCGACGCGAAGCGACAGAGTTCGCCTTCGGGACATATAGCCAACTGTTAGTTATGAGAAAATGGGCTATGGTCTTGGCTTGCCTTGTCGATGTCTACGACACACTGCTGACCTGTGACTTCAGGGTGCAGGACCGGGTCCTCTCGGATTTGGCGGGGATCCCGTGCGATACCTGGCGCGAGGCGCTCTCGCACACCCATGTGGCCAGCGGCGTTGGCCAGGTAACACGGGCCGAGATGTACGAGATCGTCCTGCGCACGTGCGGGGTCAAGCCGCGCGAGGAACTGGTACGTGAGCTGGTCGCGACGGATCTGGAGTTGCTCCTCGCCAACGGGCGGCTGTTCGACGACGCGCTGCCGTTCCTCGAGCAACTGCGCTCGCGTGGGATCGCGACGGCGATCGTCAGCAACTGCGGCGAGTTCACGCGGGATCTGCTCAACTCGCGCGGCGTCATAGCGCTCACGGACGTGGCCGTGCTGTCGTGCGAGGTGGGTGTCATCAAGCCGTCGCCGCGGATCTTCCGGTATGCGCTCGCGGCTCTGCGCGCGAACCCCGCGGACACCGTGTTCGTGGACGATCAGCCCGCGTTCTGCGCCGCGGCCGAGACGGTCGGTGTGCACGGGATCCGGATCGTGCGCGACGGCGGCCCGCCGCCCGGCCCCCCGCCTCCTGGTACGGTGCGCTCCCTGCTCGACGTGCTCGACGTGCTCGACGTGCCAGCCTGACCGCGTGCGGGCCCGAGGAAGGCACCCCGGCCATCCGCCGCAATGGCACATAAATGGCCAAAGACAACTAAACTCTCCTGGGGAACGCGCGCAATCATCCCGGGAGGAGCCATGGGTATCTTGCGTCGCCGTCGTGGCTCCGCCGGCGACGACGGGCCAGCCGGCGGGCAGGCGGGCGAGAATGAGAAAGACCCGCATCTCCCGTTCCTGAGCCGGGAACAAGCCGACTGGGTCAGGTCGCTGTTTCGCCAGGCCATGGCCGAACGCGGCCGGGAGACGATGATCCGCGGCGGCCATATCGAGGGCGACGGACCCACCTATTTCGGCCTCTGGAACGTCGCGGTTGCCTGCCACGAGAGCCCGCGGGGCGAGCGTGCCTGGCCGGGGATCGTGGCCAGGCACGCGGACATCGTCGCCGCGGCGGCGAGCACCGACATCGACGACCAGCTGGCGGGCCGCACCCCCGCGGATCTGGCCGGCCGCGTGTACGCCCACATCGTGCCGGAACGGGCGATGGGCGGAACCCGGCCGATGCCTCGCTACGCGCGGACGATCGCTCCGGGCCTGTCCGAGATGTTCGTGCTCGACCAGCCGAAGACCGTTGCCTACCTCGGCGACGCGCAGATCGAACGGCTCGGTGGCGTGGCCGCCGTCCGGGAGGCAGCCCTGGCCAGCCTGCGCCTGCTGCCGCCGCTCACCGTGCATCACGCCGGCGAGCCCGGCTCCGGCCACTGCGACTTCATCTTGGACGAGTCCGCCTACACGGCGGACCGGCTGCTGGTGCTGCCGCACATGATGGCGCAGCTGAACGGCGGCGCGGCGGCGCCCTATGGCGTGCTGACCTGCATGCCGACCAGGCAGATGGTGATGTTCCACGTCATCAGGGACGTGGGCAGCCTGCTTCCCTCGCTGGAACTCATGGCCAGGATCGGGTACGCGAGGTTCGGCGAAGGCCGGCACCGGCTCTCCCCCAACGTGTTCTGGCGCAAGGATGAGGCCTGGCAGCAGCTCACGTTCGGCGGCAATGGCGCCAATCTCACCGTCCGGGTGGAAGGCGAATTCGCCGACGTCCTGGACGCGCTACGCGGCCGACGATGACGGGGGCCGTCCATGTTCCAAGACGTCTACTCCTGCGTCCCCGAAGGTGATAAAAACTAGAACATGATCTAGCCATCAGGGCTGGGATGCACGTCAACGCCTTAGGAGAGAACTACATGTCAGCCGCAGGCACCTGGAACATGACGATTGACACCCCGATCGGCAAGCAGCACGCCCGCCTGGAGTTCACCGAGAACGCGGACGGCACGTGGCAGGGTACGTCGCACAGCGTTGACTCTGGCGAGACATCCGATCTCAGCGACATCTCGGTCAGCGGCAACGAGGTCAGCTGGCACCAGGCGGTCACCAAGCCGATGAAGCTGAACCTGAAGTGTACGGTCACCGTCGATGGCGACAAGCTGTCCGGCAAGGCCAAGGCGGGCATGTTCCCCGCCGTGAACATGACCGGCGAGCGCGAGAGCTGACAACACGGGGTGATGAGCGGCGTAGGGGCGCGCGATCACGTGCCCCTAATCCGCCTTACCACCCTCACCCTGGCTGGCGAACGCACCCACGGCGCCCGCG
>DASXDG010000078.1:0-4844 GCA_036490795.1 Streptosporangiaceae bacterium | reverse complement strand
GCGTTCGGTAGTGACGGTAGAGAACGGATCGAGCTGACCTGGGTCTCCGACGAACAGGCTCCGCTGGAACAGCCCTGCCACCTGCAGCAGCAGGTCCGAACGCATCTGGTACGCCTCGTCGACGATCGCCCACGGCCAGCTGGCGGCATTCACTGTCGCCCACTTGTGCGCGGTGCCGATAATCACCGGGCAGTCGGCCAGGTCGTCCGCCTTGGTGTTCATCGCCACGTTCGGGTGCCGGACCAGGCGCGCCGAAGGCGTGTAGTTAGTCGCGCAGAGGCGGCCGATCCGCAGGTCCTGGCGGGAGACGGCGATGCGTTCGGTCAGGTCGTCGACTTGCTCGTTGGTCTGGGCGATGACGATGACGCGTTCGCCCGCGTCCGCGAGGCGGGTCGCGGCGGTGACGACGAGAGTCGACTTGCCGGCACCGGGCGGGGAGTCGACGACCACGCCACCTCCTATGGCGGCACTGTCGGTGACGGCCAGGTCGGCGAAGATCCGCTCGGTCGCCTGCCCGGCGAGTTCGGCGGCGTCGGTGCTCGTCATGACCAGTCCTCGGTGGCGTCCTCGTCGGTCGGGACATAGGGCAGCGGCGGGCCGCCGTGCGTCCACGGCGTTTCCTCGGACGGCGGGAACTCCGGCGGGCGCTGGAAGCCGTCATTGAACGTGGCGTAGCAGACCCACTCCCCTGGCTCCGGCACGCTGCCGGGTTCGGGTGTTAGCGAGCGACCCATCCCGCCCTTGAGCTCCAGAACGATGCGGGTCGACTCACCAGGCGCGTAGGTCACGACACGGGCTTCCTGACGGGGACGGGCCGGCGAAGTGAGGGTGACGCTTCGCTCGAGGCTGAAGGGGTCACCGGTGTGCACGGTGATCCTGGGGCGGAGCACGCGGCGGCGTCCGCTGTCGTCGATCCGGTCCGGCTCGGCTGCGACGACGGTTCCGGCGAACGCGTCGCCGGTCATCCGGTATTCGGCCATCACCAGCGGATCGTCGAACGCGCGTTGAGCGGCGTACTCGGACTGGATCTTCTCCAGGCTCGCGAGGCGGCGTGCCGCCGAGACGGCGCTGTCCCGCCGCGGCTGCGGGCGGCCGTCTTCGCTCAGGTAGGTCGCGTACCTGGCGAACGCCTCCTGATCGCCAGCCCAGCGGCCGGCTAGGTGCGCGCCGGGCGGGAGCGCCCGGAGAAGTTCGACGGCGCGCCACATCAGCGTCCAGGTCGGCCGCAGCTGGGAGTCCAGCGCGTCGGCGAGCGCAGTGTTCGCCCGGCGCGTGGCGGCCACGTCGCCGGTGAACCGCCCGGTGCGGACAGCCGCGATCCGCTGTTCCAGCACCTCGTTGTCGAATGTCGGGTCGGTAGTCGGACCGGCCGGCGGGCAGCGCACCGGGTCTTCGGCGGCGGCAGCGGCCTGCGCGCCGGTCAGGCCCGGCGGCGGGTCGATCCAGCCGAGCAACGCGGCGAGATTGAGGTCTTCGGTAGGGCTCTGGCCGGTTGCCCAGTGCGTGGATAGCGCTCCCGTCACCGCGAGCGTGAGACTGGACGACGGCACCTCGGCGCGTTCGGCGAAGAAGGTCAGCCAGCGACCGAGGAGCGGCACCGTCTCGGCGACGGCATACGGGCCGTCGGTGCGGCGGAATCTGGTGGACCTGCCGAGCAAACGGAGGAATGCGACGCCGCCTGGATTGGGGACAAGGAGTTGCGAAGCGTCGGTGCTGTCGAGGTAGCCGAGGAAGGTATCGGCGAGTTCGGCGGCGAAGGCAAAACGCAAATCGCGATCACGCGGCTCAGGGACAAACAGCAGGGCCGGGCTGTCCGGGCTATCGCCGATCAGGACGGCCAGCGGAGCGTTGGCTTCGCCGGACAGCGTGAGCGGGATGACGACGAGCGGGCGGTCGGCGATGTGCACGTGCCTGACGGCGCACGCGCGCTGTGCCATCTGACTGTCCGCGGCGAGAGCACGGGCCAGCGACGTTAAAGTGCTCACACCGCCTCCCCCAAGGCTTGGTTCCGCAGTCGCGCCGCGTCGCGCAGCATGGTCGCCGCCTCCGCGAGATCCGCGCTCACCGGGTCCGCCGTGTTCGCTAGCCGCAGGACGGTCGCCACGTGCTCGATGCCACCGAGTTCCTCGCGCGCCTGGCGGCCGAGCGCCTCGGTGTGGCCGCGAGCCTCATCCCTGCAGAAGAAGCACATTTCGCAGGTACTCAGGCACTCGGGCACGTATCTCGCGTCTACCTGGCGAATCGCGTCCGCGAGGTCGCCTGGCTTGCGTCGCGGCACGCCGTCCTGGTCCGGATCGAGGTCGAAGGTCAGAGCTGGCGGTAGCAGGTCGAGTAGTTCGTCGATGCGGGCAATGCGGGCAAGCTGACGGCGCAGGACGGTGAGCTGCTTGCGCACGTCGAGGGCGGCCACGACCGGGCGGTTGGAGAAGTCCCGCGGGCAGACCAGGATGGTCTCGTCGGCGACGGCCCCGGCGGGGATGCCTTGGTGGGCGAGCAACTGCCGGAGCGCGAGCACGTAGACGGCAGACTGGATCGCGGCAGCCGCGACCTTGTCGCCGTCGGCATGGCCGTCGATGACCGGGAACGACTTGATCTCGATCACGTGGAATCTGCCGCTGAGCTGGAACGCGATCAGGTCCGGCTCCAGGTAGGCATTCCGTCCTCCCACCTCAAGGCGCAGCAGCGGGTGGTCGAACATCGTCCCGGCATCGGTGTCTCCGCTGGCCCGGACGAGCAGGTTCCTGGTGCGCACGTGCCGCAGATCCAGGCTCGTGTTGCCGCCGACCTCCGAGAGGTCGTCGTAGTGCGCTTCGGGGATGGGCAGGTCAAGGTGCTCGCGGAGCAGCGCGAGCAACTCAGCCGCTCCGTTGGCCTTAACCTGGGCTTCGAACGCGTTACCCCTGCTCAGCGCGAACCGGGACTGGCCGAACGGTGCCGGGAAACCCGCATAGGCGGCCAGCCGCTGCTTGTCGGCGCCCGCCGCGTCCATGACAGCGCGCCGGGCACAGCCGGGGTTGGCAGCCAGCGCCGCGATCGTGCGGGCGTTGTGGTTGCGCGGCAGCGCCCGCCCGCGGATCCGGGCAAGCCTTGCCTCGGTGCCGGTCAACTCCCGCTCCTGTTCATACCGCCCCGCGTCATGCGCAGCCGCGCGCCGAAAAGCTGCTCGGCGTCGTCGAGTTGCGCTCGGGCCCTTGCCGCGCTGGCTTTGCGTGTCGCCTGGTCGGCGGCCTTGTGGATGTTGAGTTCCGCCATGGCGGCATCGGCGACCGTACGCGGGTCCGTGTGCTGCGCCGCGCCTGGAATGCTAGCGGCGAATCGCCACAAAAGACGGCTTGCCGCCGGAACGGGCGACGATAGACGCTCCACTGCGGCGGCGATCTGGATGGCGGCCGTCAGGAAGTCGACCCGCGGCGACAGTGACCCGATCACCCGTCGCTCCATCGACCACGTGGAGATCGCCATCAGGCCTCGGACCGGCGCGAGCATGTCGGCGGTCAGCGCGGCACAGATGTAGTACGGCCGGGCGAATGGCGCCGACCGGAACGACCGCTCCTCATCGCGCCGCAGGCTGGTCAGCTTCGCCGACGCGAACCCCGTCGCGAAGAACGCCTCGTGGACCGTGCTGATCAGCTTCGGCGCGGCCGGGACAGTGAGCAAGTCGAGTGCCTCGTACACCTGCTCGCGCAATGGAATCAGTGGGAGTTCGGCGCTGTGGTGACTTGTGTCATCGGGTTCGGCGTCTGCGAGCACGTCTTCCCAGTCTTGCTCGGCCTGCTTCAGCTCGCGGCGCAGCGCGGCGGCGCGCTCCTTGTCACCGGCCAGGACCGCCTGCCGCACGGCGACGCGCAGCCGGTCAATCCGGTGCTCGATCTCCTCAGCGGCTTCAGTCACAAGCAGGACAATAACACTCTCTCCAAGGAAATCCAGTAGATTCCAGTAATTGCTCTCTTTGGAACAATGGAGCCCGCCGGTGAACAGCGGGACGACCGCCCTCGCCATCTATCTGACGGCCTGGCCGAAGCGCTGCCGCAATGGAGCCCGCCGCTGGACGGCGGGACGACACCGGGTGGGTGGATCGGCGGCCGGCCGGGATGCCCCGACCGCAATGGGGCCCGCCGCTGGACGGCGGGACGACCAGCGCGGTGACATCCACGTCCGGGTTGGCCTCCTGACCGCAATGGGGCCCGCCGCTGGACGGCGGGACGACGGCTCGCTAAATTCGGGGCGTTTGACCTGCGGAATTACACGGCTTTGCGAGCATCGGGTTGCAGAGGGCCCTCCGAAGCCGCTGATTCACTTGTCAAGAAGCAGAAACCAGCCCTGACCTGCCTGCGAGCATCTCCCAGGGTTTGACCCACCACCTCCACGCTCGCAAAGCACTCCATCACGTGCTACCCAGCGGCAGTGTCTCACTCCCTGCGGAATCCAGGGAGCTAAGTCGCAACACCGCGCGAGAGGGAAGGGCGGTTGAGCCACTCGCTGATTCGACCGTACGGGACTCGACCCAACCACGCGGCACTACACGACGTAGTACCCCAGGCCCGTAACGCGGGTTACCAGGCCATCTGTAACCAGTAGCCGGATTGCCTTGCCCGCTGTCTGCCGGGATACTCCCGCTTCCCGGCAGATCGTCTTGATCGACGGAACCGGATTACCGGGCTTGAGATCGCCGTCCTTGATCCGCTCACGTAGCGCGCTGGCTACCTGCATGTACCGCCGCGGGTCCTCGGTCACATCAACTCTCCGTTCGCTGGTTGTCTGGCACACCCGCACCGCAGGCACTGGTACCCCGATGGCGGGACGTAATGGCAGTGCGGGCACGGCCGGAGTAGCTCCCTGACCGG
>DASXDG010000077.1:0-1672 GCA_036490795.1 Streptosporangiaceae bacterium | reverse complement strand
TCCTCGCTGAGGGTGCGGTCGACGACGTCTATCCGCTGCCCAGGCAGCTGGTCGGTGACGGCATCCTGTTCCTGCTCAGGATAACGGGCGACCCGATGACCGGCGCCGCCATCGCGGACGGGGATCAGGTCGTGGTCAGGCGGCAAGACGAGGCGGACAGCGGCGACATCGTGGCGGCGATGATCGACGGCGAGGCCACCGTGCGGACGCTGAGGCGCTCTGGTGATGAAGTCTGGCTCATGCCTGATAACGCGCTGTACACGCCGGTACGTGGCGATGAAACCGTGATCCTCGGCCGGGTCGTGGCGGTCATCCGCAGCATCTGACCGCCCGCTGGTCAGCCCGGGCCGCGGGCCAGGACGGCCAGCTGCTCCATGCTGATGGCGCGGGCGAGCGGGTCGGGCGGCATGAGCGTGTAGCCGTCCCCGTGCTTGATCAGCGTGAGGTAGCGACGAATATCTCCTTGCATGTCTAAGGTGTTCGACCACTTCCTGTTCGACTATAAATTCGATACACTGCTTCAAAGTAGCTGGAGATCTCGAACTCCAGTACCTTAGCGGAAGGTGGTTGTAGGATGACCGCTAGCATTCAGCCGTCCAGCGGCGATGGCTGCAGCCAGATGCTGACTAAGCGGCAACAGGACATCCTCACCTACGTTCGCGAGTCGACGAAGCGTCGTGGTTATCGTCCCAGCATGAGAGAGATCGCCGATGCGGTCGGCCTGAGGTCCACCTCGGCTGTTTCCCATCAGCTGACGATCCTGGAGCAGAAGGGGTATTTGACCCGTGGTGTCGGGATGCCGCGCACGGTTGTCGAGAAACTGCCGGCTCATCGAGCGGTTCAGGAGCGATGGGATGAGGCTGGAGAGGCTCCGGCGGACCTCGGCTCACAGGACCTGATTGGTGTGCCGATGTTTGAACGGATGGCGGCCGGTGACCCGGTGATTGCCAATCCAGAGTCCGTAGGCACCATGTGGTTTCCGCGCGAGATGATCGGCTTCGGAGTCTTCTTCGCCGTCAGGGTGGTAGGAGATTCGATGGAGAAGGTGAACATTTCCGATGGCGACTGGGCGGTAGTCCGCCAGCAGGACGAGGCGCATAACGGAGACATCGTCGCTGCGATGATCGAGGATGAGGCGACGGTTAAGACGTTCTTCCGCGCGAGCGGCCACACCTGGCTGATACCGCAGAATATCGGCTACGAACCGATCCCAGGTGACCGGTGCCGTCTATTGGGGAAGGTTGTAACGACGATAAGCCGGACCTGAATCGGCTCGCAGGACCCTGATCGCGTCGGCCCGGGCATGCGGAAGCCCGCAAGAAGATTCAGGATCTCCCCGCGGACTTCCGCTATCACGACCTATGACGACGCAGGTCAGAACCCGTTTGGCCGTCAGCAGTCGTAGTAGAGCTCGAACTCGTGCGGGTGCGGGCGCAGCCGGAGCTCGTCCAGCTCGGCCGTCCGCTTGTAGTCGATCCAGGTCTCGATCAGGTCGGGGGTGAACACGCCGCCCTCGGTGAGGAAGGCGTGGTCAGTCTCGAGGGTGTTGAGCACGGCCTCGAGGGAGCCGGGAACCTGCGGGATGGCGGCCGCCTCGTCCGGCGGCAGCTCGTACAGGTCCTTGTCGACCGGCTCCGGCGGCTCGATCTTGTTCTTGATCCCGTCGATGCCG
>DASXDG010000076.1:0-26409 GCA_036490795.1 Streptosporangiaceae bacterium | reverse complement strand
ACCGTTATTAATTCAGGGAATATGTCCGCATTTATTGGTGCGTTTGCCGGAATTGCCCTCGAGGCGACGGCGTCCCCGCGGGGACGCGAGGTCCCCGCGGCGCGCCACCGGAACCTGCTTCGTTACGCCGCCAGAACCTTGCCGCGTTACGCTGCCGGAACCTGCCCGCTAAGCGGCCGGACCAGCCCTTCGGCGCGACCCGGAATCAGCGCGCCCGCACCGGTCGAAATAACGTGTCAGATTTTCCCTTTGTGGAGGATTAACCCCCGTATACGAGGGTCAACCCTCCACAAAGGGGTAAAGCGCCACGTTAATACGATCGCGGCCGATGTGCATTTCGGGCAATAACCTTAAAAGGCGCACACGCCAATCGTCGGCACGGCCTCCAGGTGCACCAATTGCCGCGAAAGGCACCTTTGCGCGGCCTCCGGCCAGCGCACGCCGCCCGCAACGCGGCCGCCGGCCGCGCCCCAGCCACCGGCCGCCGCCCGCCCGCAGCCCGGGGTCAGATCCAGTCGGCGTGGCGGGGCCAGGACAGGAGGGTGTCGACGATCTCGGGCGGTCCTTCGGCGGGGCCCGGCGTGCCGTACCGGCCCCGGTAGAACAGCAGCGGCTCGCCGCCCCGGCAGGGACCTAGCTCGGTGACGCTGCCGATCACCACGTAGTGATCGCCCGCCTCGTGCACATCGCAGACCGTGCAGGCGGCCCAGGTGAGCACGCCGTCCAGGACCGGGGCGCCCGAGGCGGACAGCGTCCACGGCACGCCGGCGAACTTGTCACCGCCGCTGGCTCCGAAGCCTCGCGCCAGTTCCCGCTGGGAGGAGGACAGGATATTTGCGCAGAAATGGCCGGATCTGGCGATGCGCTGCCACGTCGCGGATGTCCGGCCGGGGCAGAACAGGACCAGCGGCGGTTCCAGCGACAGCGCGGCGAACGCCTGGCAGGCGAAACCCGACGGGCCATCGTCGTCCAGCGTAGTGATCACGGTCACACCGGTACCGAAGTGACCGAGCACCTGGCGGAACTTGGCAGCGGACAGCCCGGTACCCGCGGGTGACCGGCCTTGCCCGTCCGGGCGGGCTGCGTCGGGAGACACGCTCATGGGATCAGACTGCCACCGCGCTGCCGTCATGGGGAAGCGCCCCCTCACCATGTGGAATTAGTGCCCAGATGGATCGACGAACTGATGGCCCCACAGGCTGATCGCGGTGGTCTCCCTGGCCACCCACGTCGCGTCCTCCACCATCAGGCCGTCATATCCGTACTCGATGTCGAAACCACCGGGCGTCTTCACGTAGAACGAGACCATCAGGTCGTTCGCGTGCCGGCCGAGCGTGGCCGATACCGGCGCACCGCGCTTGGCGCACCGCTCCATGCAACGGCCCACGTCGTCAAGCGCGGCCACCTCGGTCATCAGGTGCACGATCCCCTGTTCAGAAGGCATCGGCACCAGGGCCAGCGAGTGATGCCTCGCGTTGCAGCCGAGGAACCGGAACCACACCGGCGGCGATCCGGCCGGCCTGCCGAAGAACTCCGCGGGCATCCGCATCGAGTCCCGCAACCGGAACCCGAGCACCTCGGTATAGAAGTCATAGGCCGCCGTGGAATCGGGCGGAACGGGCAGCACGACGTGGCCCATGCCCATCGTGCCGGTGACGAAGCGGTTGCCGAAGCCGCTGACCGCGGGCCGGTGCTCGAGCGCGGCGTTGCAGAAGATCTCCAGCTTGTTGCCCGCCGGGTCGTCCAGGGACAGCATGTCCGACACCCGCCGGGTGGCCAGTTCGTCGGCGGTGCCCTGCTTGAACGGAACGCCGGCGTCGGACAGCGCCCGAGCCACAGCGGCCAGCGCGACAGGGTCCCGGACTTCCCAGCCGGAGGCGAGCAGGCGTTCCGCCGAACCCGGCACGATCACCAGCCGGGCAGGGAAGTCGTCCATCCGCAGGTAGACGGCCTCGGCCTCGGGTCCGCGCCCCTCGACCATGCCGAGCACGCGGACGCCGAACTCGCGCCAGGCGGCGGCGTCGGCGGACTCGATCCGCAGGTAGCCCAGTGAGCTAATCAAGGCCGGGGAAATCATGAACCCTCCAGGAACGCGATCGCCAGGCGGTTGAACTCGTCGAATTTCTCCAGCTGTGCCCAGTGCCCGCAGCCGCCGAAGACGTGCAGTCGCGCGCGGCGGATCAGCTTCAGCGCGACCAGGGCGCCGTCCAGCGGGTTGACCCGGTCCTCACGGCCCCAGATCAGCAGCACCCGGTTGCGCAGCCGGTGCGCCTCGCGCCATAGCATGCCGTCCTCGAAGCACTCCGGGTCGAAAAAGCTAGCACCCATCGACGCCATCGCGGCCAGTTGCTCCGGGTCGGACGCGGACGCGAACCGCTCGTCGATCAGCTCGTCGGTGACCAGCCGCTGGTCGAAGATCATCGTGCGGATGAACGCCTCCATCTTCTCCCGGCTCGGACCCGGCGGCGCCGCGAACTCGGCGAGACGCTTCACTCCCTCGGTGGGGTCAGCAGCGAACACGTTCAGCGATAGGCCTCCCGGCCCCATCAGGACAAGCCGGTCTGCTTGTTCTGGATAATTAACAGCAAAACGAACAGTGGTTCCTCCGCCCAGCGAGTTCCCCACCAGATGGACCTTGCCGATGCCCAACTGATCGAGCAGAGCGGCGAGCGCGTCGGCGGCGAACGTGAAGTAGTTGCCCTTGACCGGCGGCTTGTCCGACTTGCCGAACCCCGGCTGGTCGACCACAAGCACGCGGAAGCGCTCGGCGAACACCGGCAGGTTGCGACCGAAGTTCGACATGCCCGAGGCGCCGGGCCCGCCCCCGTGCAGCATGACGACCGTCTGATCGCCCGAGCCCGCTTCTTCGTAATGCAGCTTCATAGTTGTTTCCCAGTGATCACAGCATCGCGTCCATCTGGCCTTCGACGCCGAACTCGCCGCGACCGTACATGGACAGGGCGCGTTCCGGGTCGTTGATCGCGTGCACGCGGCCCGCGTGCGCGTCACGCCAGAACCGCTGGATGGGCGTGCCCACCTTCAGCGCGCGGCCACCGGAGTTCTCGAACAGCAGGTCCACGGCGCGGATCGACTGGGCGGTGCCGAGCACCTGGTCGCGCCGGACCCGCAGCCGGAGCGGGATCGGGATCTTCTCGCCGGTTCTGGCCAGCGATGTCACCTCGTTGATGTCGCGCTCGAGCGCCAGCCAGGCGTTGTCGATCAGCGCGCCGGCCTCGGCCACCCGGACCTGGCCGTACGGGTCTTCCCTGGCCTTCTGGCCGATGTAGGACGCGCGTACCCGCTCCCGCTGGGTGACGACGTAGGCCTCGTAGGCGCCGGTGGCCATGCCGATGATCGGCGTGGTGATCGCGTAGGAGAACACCGACCCGAACGGGATCTTGTACAGCGGGCCGGTGTTGACCTCCTGGCCTGGGCACCGGCACCGGGACACGTCAGTGAAGCTGAGCGCCCGGTACCTGGGCACGAACGCGTCCTGCACGACGACGTCGTTGCTGCCGGTGCCGCGCAGGCCGACCGTGTCCCACACGTCGTCGATGACGTAATCGGCGCGAGGTACCAGGAACGTGCAGAAGTCGGTGGGCTGTCCCTCGTCGTTGGTGACGATGCCGCCGAGCAGGACCCAGGTGGCGTGATCACAGCCTGAGGAGAAGCTCCACCTGCCGTTCAGCCGGTAACCGCCCTCGGTCTCGACGGCCTTGCCGGTGGGCGCGTACGAGGAGGACATCCTGGTCGCGGGGTCGGCACTCCACACGTCTTCCTGCGCCTGCGCCGGGAACAAGGCGAGCTGCCACGGGTGCACGCCGACGACCGAAGACACCCAGCCGGTGGAACCGCAGGCACTGGCGATGCGACGGACCGCGGTATAGAACGTGACCGGGTCGGCTTCCAGGCCGCCGAACCTGGCAGGCTGGAGCAACCGGAAGAACCCGGTCTCGGTGAGGGCCGCGATGGACTCCGCCGGGATGCGTCGCGCGTCCTCGGTCTCCTGGGCCCGCTGACGCAAGGCCGGCAGCAGGTCGGTGACCGCGTCCAACACTTTCGCACTGGCGGTCACCTGGTCTGGAATGTCGCTCATGGCGTCAAGACTAGAACATGTTCTAGTCTATGGGTATGGATCGTGTTCGTTTGATTGAGGCCAGTGCGCCGTCGTCCAGGTTCGCGCGCGGCTGGCACTGCCTGGGCCTGGCCTCGCAGTACCGCACCGCCGATGGCAAGCCGCGGGCCGTCTCGGCCTTCGGCACCAAACTTGTGGTGTTCGCCGACTCATCCGGCGCCCTGCACGTCCTGGACGCGTACTGCCGGCACATGGGCGGTGACCTGAGCATGGGCACGGTCAAGGGCGACCAGGTCGCGTGCCCGTTCCACGACTGGCGCTGGGGCGGGGACGGACGCTGCGCGAAGATCCCCTATGCGCGGCGGGTGCCGCCGACGGCGCGGACCCGGTCCTGGCCGGTCCTCGAGCGCAACGGGCAGTTGTTCGTGTGGAACGACCCGGAGGGGTCGGCACCCACCGAGCAGGTGAGGATCCCGGAGATCCCCGGCGCCTACTCGGACGAGTGGACGTCGTGGACCTGGGACTCGATCCTGGTCGATGGCGCGAACTGCCGGGAGATCATGGACAACGTCGTGGACATGGCGCATTTCTTTTACGTCCACTTCGCGTTCCCCACCTACTTCAAGAACGTCTTTGAGGGCCACGTCGCCACCCAGTACCTGACCACCAGGTCCCGGCCGGATGTCGACGGTACGTCGAACTACTCCGCTGGCGACGGCGTCGAGGTCACGCTGAAGTCGGAGGCGTCGTACTTCGGCCCGTCGTACATGATCGACAAGTTGTGGAACGACTACCACGGGATGACGATCGAGAGCGTGCTGATCAACTGCCACTATCCGGTGACGCCGAACTCGTTCATGCTGCAGTGGGGCGCGATCGTGAAGAAGCCGGCCGGGCTGACCGACAAGCACGCCGCCGCGTTGTCGGCCAAGTTCGCGGACTTCGTCGGCCTGGGCTTCAAGCAGGACGTGGAGATCTGGCTGCACAAGGCCAAGGTGGACAACCCGCTGCTGTGCGCCGAGGACGGACCGGTTTACCAGTTGCGGCGCTGGTACGACCAGTTCTACTGCGACACCGGCGACATCCAGCCGGACATGGTGGCGCGGTACGAGTTCGAGATCGACACCACCAGGCCGGTCGCCGAATGGGAAGCGGAGGTGGCGGCCAACCTGGCCGCGCGCTCTGGTGCCAATGCGGCCCAATGATCAGCCGGCCCAATGACTGAGCACAGTGATCCTCGCTTCGATGGACTCGCACCGGTCGAGTGCCAGTCCTGCGGTGCCCGCGTGCTCGTGGCCAAGTTCAGCCCGGAGCACACGTCGGTGCAGTGGGACGCGGCCGCCGTCGCGGCGTGCCGCGAATTCGCCGGACCCGGTGCGCCGGGGAAACGCGGCGCGCTGATACCCACCTGCACCAGCCTGCGGTCCAGCATCGAGGAGGCCGTGGTCCGCGGGCGGCTGACGGTAGCTCCGCCGTGACCGCTCGCGACTTCTACCAGGTGCCGGTGGCGGCGGTCGTCCGCGAGACCGAGGACGCCTGCTCGCTGGTCCTCGACACGTCGTTCGCCTACTCCCCCGGACAGTTCATCACCGTCCGGGTGCCCTCTGACCAGACCGGATCGGTGGCGCGCTGCTATTCCCTGTGCAGTTCGCCTGTCATCACCGGCGAGCGGCCGGCCATCGCGGTCAAGCGGACCACCGGCGGGTACGCCTCGAACTGGATCCTGGACAACGTCGCGGCCGGATCGGTGCTTGAGGTGCTGCCGCCGGCCGGCACGTTCACGCCGCGATCGCTGGACGGCGACTTCCTGCTGTTCGCGGCCGGCAGCGGGATCACGCCGGTCATGTCGATCCTTAAGTCGGTGCTGGCCACGGGGCGCGGGCGCATCGTCCTGGTCTACGCCAACCGGGACGAACGGTCGGTTATCTTCGGCTCGGCGCTGTCCTCGCTGGCGCGCGAGTCCGACGGCCGCCTGGTCCTGCTGCACTGGCTCGACTCGCTGCAAGGCATGCCGACCGCGGCCGCGATCGCGGCGCTGGCCAGGCCGTACGCGGCGTGGGAGCCGTTCATCTGCGGCCCCGACCCGTTCCTGCGCGCGACCAGGGAAGCGCTGGGGTCCCTCGGCGTGCCGGCCAAACGGGTGCGCGTCGAGCGCTTCCTGTCGCTGGCGGACAATCCCTTCGAAGCTAGCGAATACGCCGGATCAGGCATAACCGCTAGCCTGACCGTCGAACTAGACGGCGCCACGCGCGAGCTCCCGTGGCCGGCCGGCACGCGCCTGCTTGACGTGCTCACCGACGCCGGCCTGGAGGCGCCGTTCTCCTGCCGCCAAGGCATCTGCGGCGCATGCGCCTGCCAGCTGACCAGCGGCGAGGTCGAGATGGCGCACAACGAGGTACTCCAGGACGCGGACCTCGCCGACGGCTACATCCTGGCCTGCCAGGCGGTGGCGGTCACCCCCGAGGTCGGGATCAGCTACTAGCCCCCGTGGGACACGGTTTCCACATTGTGCCCGTCCAGGTCGCGCAGGAACACACCGTAGTAGCCGGGGTGGTACATGGGCCACTCCTTCGGCTCGTGCAGCACCTCCACGCCCGCCTTGGCCGCCGCGTCGTGTACCGCGTCGACCTGGCCGCGGTCGGCAGCGGTGAACGCCACGTGCAGTTCCCGGGTTTCGCTGTTCCCGGCCGGGCTCAGCCAGAACTTGGCGATGCCGTCCGGCCCCGCCAGCCCCACCACCAGTCCGTCCTCGGTGTCGAAACGCAGCGTCTCGTGCACTCCGATCGCCGCGAACACAGTGGTGTAAAACGCCACAGATGCCTCGACGTCGCTTACCTGAACCCCGACATGATCAAGCATGGCCCGAGCGTACGCTGGATGCGCCGCCCACAGCCAGCCCCAGAAGCAACACTGGCCACGGGATTTCGCCCTCGCCCCGAGCTGTCAGCGATCAACGCGGTAATTCGTCTTATCGCGACAGGAAAGGTTGCTGTGAGCAGGTGTTTTTACCGCGTTGGGCCTAATTACCGCGCTAATGGCGGCGTCGGCGGGACGGGAGAGGATCGCGCTGGCGACCCTGGGGGTAATCTCCGTTCATGAGTCTCTTCCAGCGGGCCCACGACATCGTGCAAGCCAAGGCTAACAAGGCACTCGACGCGGCTGAGAAGCCCGACGAGATGCTCGACCTTTCCTACGAGCAGATGCTCGACCAGATCACCCGGGTCCGCCGCGGCCTGGTGTCGATCGCGGCTTCCCGTAAGCAGATCGAACTGCAGGAGGTGCAGCTCCAGCACTCGGCCGATCATCTGCAGGATCAGGCCAAGGCGGCGCTCGCACAAGGCAGGGAAGACCTGGCCAGGGAGGCGCTTTCCCGCAAGGCCGCCGCCCAGGCGCAGATCCAGGGGCTGGAGCCCCAGCGTCAGGAGCTGGCCGGGGAAGAGGAGAAGCTCACCCATACGCTGGCCGCGCTCCAGCAGCGAGTGAACAGCTTCCGCAGCCAGAAGGAAGTACTGAAGGCGAAGTACACAGCGGCCAGCGCGATGAGCTCGATCAACGAGGACGTAGCAGGCATTTCCGGCACGCTCAGCGACTCCGGTGCCGCCTTGCAGCGCGCGCAGGACAAGATCTCCACGATGGAGGCCAGGGCCGGCGCCCTGGACGAGCTCCTCGCCTCCGGTGTGCTCGAGGACGTCGGCGGTGGCGACGACGACATCCAGAAGGAACTCGACCAGGTTGGCCAGGCGCACGACGTTGACAGCGAACTCGCCGCGCTCAAGGCTCAGCTCGGCTCCGGCGGCAGCACCCCGGAAATTACCTCCGGCAACGAACCCGCCAGCTAAGACACCAGGGCCAGCTAAGGCACCAGGGCCAGCTAGGCCGTCAGAGCGTTACCCGGCGCAGGGTCTCGCGGAGGTTGTCCTCGGCGGTGAGCTGCTCGGCCGCCGCGGCGGTCAGCCAGCGCAGCGGCGCGTCCGGGTTCTCCTGGCGCGCCGTTTCTGGCGACGCGGTGGCGAAGACGAAACGCAGGTCGGCGTGCTCGTGCGCGGGTTCGCCGCGAGCGGCGCTGGCCGGAACCGAGACGATCACCACGTGCCTCAGCTCGCCGTCCGGCCACGGGGTCAGGTCGGTGAGCCCGGTCTCCTCCCGCGCTTCGCGCAGCGCGATGGCCAGCGGGTCCGTCTCGCCTGGATCGCCGTGCCCGCCGACCTGGAGCCAGGCCTGCTGCCGCTCGTGCCAGCGCAGCAGCATCCGCCCGGTCGGCGGATGCACGACGACGGCCGAACCCGTGACGTGCAGCGGAACCGCGCGCGACCAGACATCAGGCTCGGTCTGGATGAGCGCGCGCAGGCGCTCCACGTCGGCCGCCTCTGCCGTCCCGTGTGTCCGGTACCCGGCGAGGAGTTCGGTGAGAGTGGGCACACGTATCCTTACCACGGTGCGCGCACTGCTGCTTAGCTAATACGGCGAGGCCGTCGGACTCGCCACGGTCCCGGCGCCGGAACCGGCCGCCACGGGCATGCGCCACCTAGCCGGGCTCGTCGCTACCGGGCAACTGACCGTCCAGATCGCCGGCACCTACCCGCTGGCGCGGGCCGCCGAGGCATACGAGCAGGTCGGCTCCCGCCGCACTCCCGGCAAGGCCGTGCTGGTCCCGTAGCGGGGCGCGGCCCCTTATATTTTCGTGAAATTTCTACGGATCTGACCCATCCGTTCGCGCATGTGTGCCGAACAACGCGCGTGAACAAAACTCATCAGGACTCCACCACGCCGGACCTGTCCCGGCGGTCCCTGTTGCAAAGCGCGGCGGGGGCCGGCCTGACCGTCACCGCGGCCGCCACTCTCGGCGTCGCCGCGACCGCGGCCACGCACGTGAACGCCGCGAGCGCCGCGAGCGCCGCGAGCGCCACGCCTGACAATGCCGCCGCCTCCGCCGACAAATCCCTGGTCGTGCACGTCCGCGACATCAAGACCGGTGACATCGAGGTGTTCTCCGGCACCAACCAGACCCGGGTGCGCGACCGCGCCCTGGCCGCCCGCATCGCCAAAGCGATCAGCTAACCAAGCCAGAGGGATCACACACGCATGTCCTCGCACCGCGAAGCACCGGAGATCTCCAAGGACCCGGTCGCCGACAGCACCGACGTCTACGCGTTCGTCAGTCCGGACAAGCCGGGCACAGTGACTCTGATCGCCAACTACATCCCGCTGCAGGGTCCGGCCGCCGGCCCGAACTTCTACGAGTTCGGCGACGATGTCCTCTATGAGATCCACATCGACAACAACGGCGACGGCCGTGCCGACGTCAGCTACCAGTTCCGGTTCAGCACGCATGTCGCCGACCCCGGCACGTTCCTTTACAACGTCGGCCCGATCGAGTCGCTGACCAGCGCGAACTGGAACCGCCGCCAGTCCTACTCGGTCTCCGAGAACGGGAAGGTCCTGGCCAGCGGCCTCAACTGCCCTCCGTGCAACATCGGCCCGCTGTCCACCCCGAACTACGCGAGCCTCGCGGCCACGGCCGTGCACAACCTCAGCAACGGTGTCGCAGTGTTCGCCGGGCAGCGCGCCGATGCCTTCTACGTGGACCTCGGCGCGATCTTCGACCTCGGCGACCTGCGCCCGTTCGAGAACCTGCACGCGCAGTACGGCCTGAACGCGTTCAGCGGGCCCGCTGCGGGGGTCAACGCGGTCAACCACCTGAATGTGCACTCGATCGCCATCCAGGTGCCGATCAGCGCCCTCACCAGGAGCGGCCACCCGACGATCGGCGTGTGGACCACTGCCAGTCGCCAGCGGGTCAGCCTGTGGGACGCCGACGGCGGCACGACCGTCAACAGCGGCCCGTTCCGCCAGGTGTCGCGCCTGGGCAACCCGCTGGTCAACGAGGTGCTGATCCCGGTCGGCAAGAAAGACCAGTGGAACTCCCTGCCGCCGTCCGACGACAAGAGCTTCGCCAGCTACGTGACGCAGCCGGGCCTGGCCGGACTGCTGCCGGCCCTGTATCCCGGCGTGTTCCCGAATCTGGCCGCGCTCAGCAGCTCGGGTAAGCCGCGCGCCGACCTGGAAGCCATCCTGCTCACCGGCATCCCGTCCGGCATCATCCCCGGCTTCCAGAACTTCACCGGCGACACCCTGGCCGACATGCTCAGGCTCAATACCTCCATCGCCCCGACCGCCCCGGACAAGCAGAGCATCTACGGCTTGCTCGGCGGCGACGCGGGCGGCTTCCCCAACGGCCGGCGGGTCACCGACGACGTGGTGGCGATCGAACTGCGGGCGGTAGCCGGCGTCACCTACGCGCTGGTCGACAAGTCGTTCACGCCAGACGCGGCGGCGAACAAGCTGACCGATGGCCTCACCCCGGCCAGCGTCAGCTCCCCGGCGCTGAGTCAGTTCCCCTACCTGGGAACCCCGTACAGCGGGTTCAACAACCCGTCATGAGCACCGTCGTCCTCGATATCGGCGCCGGCGTAGGCGCGCTGGTCCTCTATACCCTGGCCGCGATGGACGGCTGGGAGATCGAGGTCAGCCGGGACGGCGAGAAGCGCACGCACTCGCAGGTCCACCGCCGCGACACCGGCGACTACGCCGCCGTCTTCCCGAGCCTGCCCGCCGGCGACTACGCCATCTGGCGCGCCGACGGCGAGCAGGCCATGACCATCACGATCACCGGCGGCAGCGTGACCAGCTGCCGCTGGCCCGGCTGAAAAGCCAAGGGGGCACCAAAGCCGGTGCCGCCCGCCAGGCCGAGGGGGTCTGACGGACGGTGCCGGCTCTTTATTTTCATAACTAACGCTGGTCTCACACCCCGGTCGGCAGCTTCAGCTCCAAGATGACGGCACTGGTGGGCTGCGCGGTGCCGCCAGCCGGCTCGACGGTCATGCCCAGAACGTCACCGGCGGCAAGCCCGGACGCGAGCACCGGCGAGGTCCGCCCGGAGACGGCGGCGGGCAGCAGGCCCGCCCGGCGGGCGGCGGTCGAGCTGATCAGCCACAGCTCGTACACCTTGCCCGCTGGCAGCATGGCCAGGCCTGACGTGCTGACCACCACGTCGTGCCGCACCGCGGACAGCACGACCGTCGTGGTGCCGCCGGTCTTGACAGTCCCGGTAACGGTCCTGGCGTCCGGCGCGGCGAGGACGGCGGCGATCGCCGCGCTCTGCGAGCGCTGGCTATTCAGCTGCTGCTCGGTGTCCGACAGCGTGATGCCCAGCACGACAGCGGCCACGACCGCGATTACGGCGGTGACGCCGGCCAGCCTCGGCATCCAGATCAGCCACGGCCCGGTTAGCCAGCGATGGCGGGACAGCCAAGCGCGCAAGCTCCACCGCCGTCGTGCGTGGTGGGTCATCTCCGGCGGAAGCTGCCTGGTCTGCGCCGCGAGCTGCAGCACGCGTTCGCGCAGCCCGGGCGGGGTTTCCGCCGACGCGGCGAAGGCCAGCGACGTGGCGACCTCGCGCAGGCCGCGCACCTCACTCATGCAGGACTGGCAGCGGCGCACGTGCCGTTCGAACCGCTGCAGTTCTGATCCATCGAGCGCGTCCACGGCGTATGCGCCGGTCAGCACGTGCAGATCGTGACTGAACAGGGCCATCTAGCTCACCCCCAGGCAGTCGCGCATCCGGATCAGCCCGTCCCGGATGCGGGTTTTGATGGCGGCGAGCGTCACCCCGAGCAGGGCGGCGACCTGCCGGTAGGTGTAGCCGCCGTAGTACGCCAGGGTCAGCGATTCCCGCTGGATATCGGTCAGCCCGCCCAGGCAGCGCTGCACGCGTTCGCGGTCCAGCCTGGCCTCCACCGCGTCGACGACCTCGTCGTGCGGCACGGGGACGTCGGCGGTCTTCTGTTCGCGTTCGGCGGCGGCGGTCACCGAACGGACCCGGTCAATGGCCCGCCGGTGCGCGATGGTCAGTACCCAGGTGGCCGCCCTGCCCTGGGCGGGATCGAACCTGGACGCGGTCCGCCACACCTCGAGCAGCACTTCCTGAGCGACTTCCTCCGACTGCGCGGGGTCGCGCAGGACCCGGCGGATCACGCCATAGGCAGGCTTGGCGAGCTGGTCGTACACCATCTCGAACGCCTGCTGATCACCCCTGGCCACCCGGCGCAGCAGCCGGTCCAGGTCGTGCTCGCCCCTCCCCCCGGGTGGCACCGAGGCCAGCCCAGGCGGATCGGGGTCAGTATGGTCCATACGCCACATTCGACGCCGACCCGCCTCCGGATGGGTCGTCCGAAGCCAAATCGCAACCCCCGCACCCGACAAGCCTCGCCCCGCCCGCCCCGACTCCGCCCGCCCCGTCCCGACTCGGCCCGCCCGACCCGAGGCGCCCGACCCGAGGCGGCCGGCCCGCGGCGCCCGACCCGAGGCGGCCGACCCGAGGCGGCCGGCCCATGGAGGCTCGCGGCGCGCGGGCCCCCTTGGGCGGGGGCTTGCGGCGCGCGGGCCCCCTTGGCAGTTAGGGGGCTGAGGCGCCTCGGGCCCCTTTGACGCGAGCGAGCGGGCAGGGGATGCAAAAACTGGAACGTGTTCTAGTATTGGGGCATGACGGAGCGGGAGCAGCACGAGTACGACATCGTCATCGTGGGCAGCGGAGCTGCCGGGATGACCGCCGCGCTGACCGCGGCCCAGCTGGGCAAGACGGCCATCGTGCTGGAGAAGACCGGGTACTTCGGCGGCTCCACGGCTCGTTCCGGCGGCGGGATCTGGGCTCCTGGCAACGCGGTGCTCGGCAAGGCGGGTGTCCGCGATACGCCGGACATGGCGCGGGAGTACCTGGCATTCGTCTCCGGGGACGACGTGTCACAGGAGCGGCGCGACGCCTACCTCGGCAACTGCGCCGCCATGATCGACCTCATCCTCGCCCGCACCCCGGTGAAGCTCACCTGGGTGCCCGGTTACGCCGACTACTATCCCGAGGCGCCCGGAGGCGTCGCGGCCGGGCGCAGCGTCGAGCCGGTGCCGTTCAACGCGAACCGGCTCGGTGCCGAACTCTCCCGGCTGAACAAGCCGTACCTGCCGGTTCCGGACGGCATGGCGGTCATGCAGTGCGACTACCGGTGGGCGATCCTCGGGCCGCGGCATCCGCGCGCCATGCTGGCCGCCGCCAAGATCGCCTGGCGGCTAGCGCGGCGCAGGCTACTCGGTCAGCGGATGCTCAGCCTCGGCCAGGCGCTGGCCGCCGGAATGCGGGCCGGCCTGATGGACAGCGGCGTTCCGGTGTGGCTGGACGCTCCGATGACCGGGCTGGTTCAGGACGAGGAGGGCCGGGTCACCGGGGTTGAGGTGACCCGCGACGGCGATGCCGTGACGATCACGGCCCGGCTCGGCGTGCTGCTCGCCTGCGGTGGTTTCGAACGCAACCAGGCCATGCGCAAGCAGTACCAGCGGGAGCCGATCGGCACCGAGTGGACGACCGGGTCGCCGGGGAACACCGGGGACGGTATCGGCGCGGGCAGGAAAGCCGGCGCCGCGCTGGCGCTGATGGACGACGCGTGGTGGGGGCCGACGATCCCGCTGCCCGGCGGCCCGTACTTCTGCCTGGGCGAGCGCAACCTGCCCGGCAGCCTCATGGTCAACGCGGCGGGCCAGCGGTACGTGAACGAGTGCGCGCCGTACGTGGACGCGGTGCACGCGATGTACGAGCCGGAGGTTCCGTTCGTGCCCTCCTGGCTGATCTTCGACCAGCGCTACCGGGACACGTACGTGTTCGCTGGCCAGCCACCCCGCCGCCGTTTCTCCCGGCGCTGGTACGCGGCCGGCACCGTGTTCCAGGCACCGTCGCTGGCCGAACTCGCCGCCTCGATCGGCGTCGACGCCGAGGCGCTCGGCAAGACCGTCACCCGGTTCAACGATTTCGCGAGGACCGGCACGGACGAGGACTTCCGCCGCGGTGACTCCGCCTACGACAGGTACTACGGCGATCCCCGCGTCATGCCGAACCCCAACCTCGCGGCTCTGGTCAAGCCGCCGTTCTACGCGGTCAAGATCATGCCTGGCGACCTGGGTACCAAGGGCGGCCTGGTGACCGACGCGGATGCCCGCGTCCTGCGCGAGGACGGCTCGGTGATAGCGGGCCTGTACGCGGCGGGCAACGTGAGCGCCGCCGTCATGGGGCACAGCTACGCGGGGGCCGGGGCTACGATCGGGCCGGCCATGACGTTCGGCTACCTGGCCGCCAACGACATGGCGGCGCACGACATGGCCGGTCCGCGCAGCTTATGAACCGGGCTCGACCTCCTGCAGATCCAGATGATCGCGGTGCATGATTCGCAGCAGCTCAGCCAGACGGGCGTCGAGCTGCTCCTCCCTGTCGACGACTTCAGGACTGTTCTGAACCATGGGACCCCCTCTATCCGCGTATGGCATCAGTAAACGGGACCATAACGAACTCGCACCGAAAAGGCGCGTACCGACACGCGTGTTTTCAGGGCCGCGGCAGAATCCGCAAGCCGGCCGCGACCAGGGCGGGAACAGGGTCGCCGACAGCGTCGTAGCCAGCACTGACGGTGTGCCCGCTGCTGTGCCTTACCCGCACGCCTTCGAGGATGACGGCCAGTTTCATGCAGCTCAATGCCCGGTAAAACGGCAGCTGGGACAGATCACGTCCGGTGAGCTGTGCGTAGCGTTCCGCGACCTGATGGCTATCGGGGAAGCCCTCGTGCGCGGTCAGCCCGGCGGCGACCGGGATTCGTTCGCGCTCGGTGTCACCTAGATCGTGCCAGCAGGTGAGCAGCATGCCGAGATCGGTGAGCGGATCCCCCAGCGTCGGCAGTTCCCAGTCGATGATGGCCGCGATATGGGGACGGCCGGGACCGATGATCGTGTTGTCCGGGCGATAGTCACCGTGCACCACGCTGGCGCCGGCCTGCGGCGGCCTCCGGGCCGCGAGCTGGCCCAGCCGCTCGGCGTGCAGAAAGCGTCGCTGTACCACCACATCCGCGGCAAGGAAGACCTGCTGTTCGAGATACCCGGCGTGATCAGCGCGGAGCAGCAGGCCGGCCGGATGCGCGACGTGCCCTGCGGCTGGAGTAGCCGCTGGTTCATTCGCGCTGGCTGAACCAGCCGGCCAGTTGCACGCGCGAGCTGAACCCCAGCTTGGTGAAGATGTGCTCGATGTGGGCGTCGATCGTGCGCTTGGACAGCACTAGGCGCTCGGCGATCTCGCGGTTGCCGAGCCCCAGGGTCACCAGGCCCGCGATCTCCAGCTCGCGTTTGGTCAGCGGGTTCACCGCGGTCGGCTCCGGCGAACCGGCCTCCCCCTTCGCGAGCGCGATGGCCTCGGCCACCGGCAGGCTCTTCCCGTGCCGGTGCGCCGCCTCGAACCGCTCATCGCCGAGCCCGGCCCGGCACAGGTCGGCACCCATCCGCCTGGCCTCCGCGTAGTGCGGGCCGGCCTGGGCGGGCGTGCCGAGCATCTCCCACAGCGCGTCGCCCGCGCCGGACAGTTCGGCGGCGCGGACGAACTCACCCTTGGTGGCCAGGCAGACGGCGAGCAGGTCGATCGACTGGGTGATGCTGTGCAGGTCGCCGAGCGTTTCCTTGACCTCGAGCGAGGCTAAGGTGTCCGCGATGGCGAGTTCGGTTTCGCCACTCGCCCAGCGGGCGGCACCGCGCACCCACAGCGCCGAGCCACGGTTCCAGGCATCGCCCAGTTCGTCGCTCAGCACCAGCGCCTGCTCGCACAGGCCGATCGCGCGCTCGATCTGGCCGCACAGGAAGCACGCGGTCGCCAGGCGGGGCAGCGCGGACAGTGCGAACGGCTCGGCGTAGCCGGTCTTGCTGAGCCCGGCCAGTGCCTGCTCGTACCAGCCGATCCCGCCTTCCAGGTCACCGGAGTGGAACAGCGCCATGCCGCGGCCGACCAGGACTTGTGCCGCTAGGTCCTCGTCGGCGACTTCGGCGGCCAGTTCGCCGGCCCGGTCCAGCAGCGGGTTCGCCGCCCCGAAGTCCCCCTGCTGCACCGCCAGCACCGCCGCGCCGTATAGCGCCCACGCGCCGTCCCTGGTCCGGCGGTCCAGCGCAATGGCCAGGTCGTGCCAGCGGCGGCCCTCGGTGAACAGGCCGCGGATGAGCCAGTAATGGCGCAGCAGCACGGTCAGCCGCAGGCCGTTGTCCTGCTGGCCCGCGGTGCGGTAGCAGTAGTCCATCGCGACCCGCAGATTGTGCGTCTCCTGCTGCAGCCGGTTCAGCCAGCGGACCTGCTCGGGGCCGAAGCCACTGGCCTGCCCGGCCAGCTGAAGGTAGTAGCCGGCGTGGCGGCGGCTGAGCTCGTCCGCCTCGGTGAGCTGCTCGGCGCCGTACTCGCGCAGCGTGTCGAGCAGCCGGTACCGGCTCCCGTCCTGCTCACATAGCACGATCGACTTGTCCACCAGCCTGCCGAGCACGTCGACACCGGTGTCGCAGACGTTCTCCGCCGCCTCCAGGTCGAAGTCACCGGGGAACACCGACAGCCGGGCCCACAACTGCCGTTCCTCCGGCGTGCACAGCTCGTAACTCCAGTCCACGGCGGCGCGCAGCGTCTGATGCCGGTTCTCGGTGCCCCTGGCGGTGCCGAGGAACCGGAAGCGGTCATCGATCCTGGCCAGGATCTGGTCGATCGACATCGCGCGTAGCCTGACCGCGGCCAGTTCGAGCGCCAGCGGGATCCCGTCAAGCTGCCGGCACAGGCGGGCCACGGCCGCCTGGTTGGCGGAGGTGAGCGCGAAACCGGCCACCATCGCCTCGGCCCGGTCGAGGAACAGCCGCACGGCGTCGGTCTTCGTGTCCGAGTCGTCGGCGGGCACGTCCAGGGGAGAAACGAGCAGCGCCCGCTCCCCCATCACGCCCAGCGGCTCACGGCTTGTCGCCAGGATCCGCAGCCGGGGCGCGGCCCGCAGCAGCACCTCGCACAATAGCGCGCACCCGTCGATCAGGTGCTCGCAGGTGTCCAGGATCAGCAGCAGGTGCCGGTCGGCCAGGTAGTCGGCGAGCAGGTCGAGCGGGTCGCCCGCGCCCTGGTCGGGCACACCGAGAGCGGCGGCGACGGTGCGGGCAAGCAGTTCGGTGTTTCGCAGCGACGACAGCTCGACCAGCCAGACGCCGTCGTCGAACGAGCGCCTAGCCGTGGCGCCCACCTGGAGCGCGAGCCGGGTCTTGCCGACACCGCCGACGCCGCGCAACGTGACCAGCCGATACCGGCCGAGCGCGTCCCTGACCTGCTCCAGGTCCCGGGACCGGCCGATGAACCTAGTCACGTCGGCGGGCAAGTTGCCGCTTCGGCGGTCCAGTTCGATCGCTGCCATGGCACCCCGGAATGCGTTGCTGACCCGGTCAGTGAACGTGCTTAAGCAACTACCGTATGCCGGCCGGACCCCCGATGCACGCGAACGCGGATCACAATGACGCCATCGCGCCCGTCCGGGGCCGCCGGCGGCCCCGCACGCCGCCCGAAACTGACGCCTCAGTTCAGGATCAGGCCGCTGGTGGGAACGCCGGTGCCGGCGGTGACCAGGACCGGACCGTCGCCGGGGACCTGGTTGACCGACGTGCCGCGGACCTGCCGGACCGCTTCGGCGATGCCGTTCATGCCGTGGATATAGGCCTCGCCGAGCTGGCCGCCGTGCGGGTTGAGCGGCAGCCGCCCGCCGAGTTCGATCGCGCCGCCGGCGATGAAGTGGCGCGCCTCGCCTCGCCCGCAGAACCCCAGTTCTTCCAGCTGCATGAGCACGTACGGGGTGAAGTGGTCGTACAGGATCGCGGTCCTGATGTCTTGCGGGTTCATCCCGGACTGGCGCCAGAGTTGCCTGGCCACCACGCCCATCTCGGGCAGCGAGGCCAGGCCGGCACGGTAGTAGCTGGTCATCGTGAACTGGTCCGGGCCCGAGCCCTGCGCGGCGGCCGTGATGATCACCGGGCGGCGCGGCAGGTCACGGGCCTTGGCTTCGCTCGTGATCACCAGGGCGACGGCGCCGTCGCTTTCCTGGCAGCAGTCGAGCAGACGCAGCGGTTCGACGATCCAGCGGGATTCCTGATGCTCGTCGAGCGTGATCGGCTTGCGGTAGAACCAGGCGTTCGGGTTCGTCGCGGCGTGCTTCCTGTCCGCGACCGCGACCCGGCCGAAGTCCTCGCTGGTGGCACCCGTCTCATGCATGTACCTCCGGGCCGGCATGGCCACCGTCGCGGCCGGCGTGGCCAGGCCCATCGGGTAGTGCCAGCCGTTGTCGATGCCGCCGCTGGTCGGCATCGAGACCGCGCCCGTCGCCACCCGGCCGAACCGCCGGCCGGACCGCTCGTTCAGCGCCCGGTAGCAGACCACCACGTCGGCCGCGCCGGTCAGTACCGCCATCGCGGCCTGGTGCACGGTCGCGCACGCGGCGCCGCCGCCGTACCCGATCTGGCTGAAGAACGTCAGCTCCCCCACGCCCAGCTCGCGCGCGACCGCGACCTCGGCGTTGCTGTCCATGGCGAACGTGACCAGGCCGTTGACCTCTCCTGGCGTGAGGCCAGCGTCGGCGAGCGCGGCACGGACCGCCTCGGCGGCCAGGCGCAACTCGCTGCGACCGGAGTTCTTGGAGAATTCGGTGGCGCCGATGCCGACGATGGCGGCCCCGCTCATGCGCGCTCCAGCTGGACGGTGGCGGTCACGTGGTCGCCGAGGCCGCAGGAACCGGTGACCCTTATTTCGCCGTGGCCGGCGTCATGGCCGGTGAACGTGAGCCGGTCGCCGGCGTAGCACGGGACGCCGAGCCTGATCTTGAGGCTCTTGATCACGGCATCCGGTCCCGCCCAGTCGCTCACGTATCGCTGTACCAGGCCGGTGGTGGTGAGGATGTTCAGGAAGATGTCCTTGGAACCGCGCCTGACCGCCGCGTCGCGGTCGTGGTGCACGTCCTGGAAGTCGCGAGTGGCCAGCGCCGTGGAGATCACGAACGTGGTGGTCACGTCGATCTGCTCCGCGGGCAGTACGCCCGGCCCGGCCGGGCGCCAGGCGGGCAGGGTCAGCTCGTCGTCGGCGCGCTCGAACCAGACGCGGACCGGCATGCCGATCTCGACATCCGCGGCCGGCACCCCGAACAGTCCGCCCATGATCCGCACGCCTTCCGGCAGCTGGACCAGCGCGACCACGAACGGCGGCGTCTTGCCCGGCACCGGCGGATGGTGGTGCACGACGTAGCTGTACACCTCGCCGGTGCCTTCCGCCACCTGGTACGCCCCGGTGGCCGGCTCGCCGCAGGCCGGGCACATCGGCCCCGGCGGATGCCGCAACGCCCCGCACGACGCGCAGTGCTGGATGCGCAACTCCCCCGCGCGCGTGCCCGTCCAGAAGAACTCCGTGTCCGGTGACACCAACGGGCGCATGACGGGCGCGTTCCCAGGCTGGTCGATTGCGCGATCGACCCGCTCCAGCGGAGTCGATCGCGCAATCGACCCAGTCTGGGGGGCGAATTTGAGGACGCGGAAGTCCATGGTGGCGACGGGTTCGTCGCCGGAGTACCAGGTGCTGCGGGTGGTGACGAAATAGCCCTCGCCGAGGGCGGTGCGCTTGGGACCGACGACGTCAAGCAGGCGGGCGCGCACGGTCAGCTCCTCGCCCACCTTCAGGTACCGCAGGTACTCCTGGTCACAGTTGGTCGCGACGATCGAGGTGTACCCGGCATCGTCGAGCATCTGGATCATCGTCCAGAGCGGGTCGTCGTCGCCGCGCACGCCGTGCAGCCCGGGCATCGTCCAGACCTGGATCATCGACGGCGGCGCCATGTCCTGCGCCGGAGCGGATCCGCCGATCGCGTCGAGCCAGGCGCGGATCACCGGCAGGCTGACCGGATCGCGTGCCGCCCGCGGCGCGCTGTCGCCAAGCGCGGCGATCTCGGCGGCAGTATTTATTAGATGAGCTCGCACCAGGGCCACCTCTGGGCTCGGCGGGCTCATCGCGGCGCCCTGGGCAGCCCGAGCCCCGCCGTGCAGATCAGCTCCCGCTGAATCTCGTTCACCCCGCCGCCGAACGTCAGCACCGTATTCCGCTTTATCTGTGTATCCAGCCACTCCGCGAGCGCCCCGGTTTCGGGGTCCGCGTAGTCTCCGTACCGGCCGACCACATCGGCGAGCAGCGGTCCTAGCCGCATCAGCTGATCCGAGCCGAACACCTTCGTCACCGACGCGTCCGCCACGTTCAGCGAGTCGGCCGAGGCGACCTGCCAGTTCAGCAGCTCGTTCACCCGGAGCACCGCTTGTGACCGGGTGAGGGCCCGCGCCACATCGGGCTGATCGCGAAGACCTCGGGCGGCGGCCCAGTCGCGCACCCGCTCGTGCATCGCGCCGAGCCGCCCGGCCGGCCCGAGCATGACCCGCTCGTGGTTGAGCTGGGTGGTGATCAGCCGCCAGCCCGCGTTCTCCTCCCCCACCCGCATCGAGACCGGCACCCGCACGTCGGAGTAATAGGTGGTGTTCACGTGGTGCGCGCCGTCGTGAGTGATGATCGGCGTCCAGGAGAACCCCGGGTCGTCGGTGGACACGATCAGGATCGAGATGCCTTTGTGCCGGGGCGCGGCCGGGTCGGTGCGGCAGGCCAGCCAGATGTAGTCGGCCTCGTGCGCGCCCGTGGTGAAGATCTTCTGCCCGTTCACCACGTACGTGTCACCGTCGCGGACCGCCCTGGTGCGCAGCGAGGCCAGGTCGGTGCCGGCCTCGGGCTCGGTGTAACCGATGGCGAAGTGCACCTCGCCGGCCAGGATTTCCGGGAGGAAGAAGTCCTTTTGTTCTTTCGTCCCATGCTCGAACAGCGTCGGGCCTACGGTCTGCAGGGTGACCGACGGCAGCGGGATGTCGGCGCGCATCGCCTCGTTCGCGAAGATCTGCTGCTCGACCTGCCCGAACCCGCGTCCGCCGTACTCCTGCGGCCAGCCGACGCCGAGCCAGCGGTCGCGGCCCATCCGCCGCACCACGTCCCGGTACACGCTGCCGTGCCGGTCGCCGCGCATCGCGGCCCGGTCCTGCGCCGTCATCAGCGCGCAGAAGTAGCCGCGCAGCTCGTCGCGCAGCGCGGCCTGCTCCGGCGTCAGGTCAATGAACACTGGCACCTCCGAGGGACCGCGACAGGTCCGCGATCAGCGAGGAAAACCTGTGCAAGGGGTAGCTGATGTCGACTCCCACACCGCCATGCAGGTGATGACATGTCATAACTGACCGTGGTGCTTCCTCCGTCACCCACCACGCCGCTATATCCAGTTCCCCGTCCGCGTCTTTCTCGCCTGTCTCGCCTGTCTTGCTGTTATCGTCGCCGATAGACAGCCGCCAGCAGGCGGACAGCGTGATCAGGTGCAGCGTCCGCGAGGCGATGTAGACGTCGGCTACCTGCTGGGACACCGCCTGGAATTCGGCCAGCGGACGGCCGAACTGCCGTCGCGTCGCGACGTGGTCCCTGGTCAGCTGCAGCGCTCCGGCCAGCGCGCCGTCGGCCAGCGCGCAGGCCCCGGCGGTGAGGAAGCGGCGCGCGGCGCCGTTCAGGGTGGCGGTGACCGGCGCGTGGTCGAGCCGTACGGTGTACTCGGGCTCACCGCTGACCGTGGGCGTCCTGGCCAGCGTGACGCCCTCCCCGTGCGGGTCGATGAGCGCGACGCCGTTGACGGCCGATACCAGGATCCGTCCCGACGTCGCGGCGTATGGCACGCCCACCTTGAGGCCGGTGACCGTGCCGTCGCCGATCTGGGTGTGCTGGGACCCGCCCGGTTCACGGACGGCGGCGGTGAGGATCAGTTCACCGGCGGCCGCGGCCGGCAGCAGTTCGGCCTGGAGGGCCTGGTCACCCCAGCGGGCCACCGGCAACATGCCGCCGGCCAGCGTGCCGAGCGCCGGCAGGTACATCCCGCGGCGGCCGATCTCGGTGAGCAGGACGGCGACCTCCGCGATGCCGTAACCGTCACCGCCCAGTCCTGTGGGCACGGCCAGGGACAGCAGCCCGGACCTGGCCAGTTCCTTCCACGGGTCCTCGCCGCACAGCACCTCCGCGGCCAGGCCCGCGATCGCACGCTGCGCCTCGGTCGGTTCAAAGTCCATGAGCGCCCTCCTCGTCCAGAAAGCTCACCGCGGGTCCTTGGGGAGACCGAGGACGCGCTCGGCGACCTGGTTGAGCAGGATCTGGGTGGTGCCGCCGGCGATGCTGAGGCACCGGGTCAGCAGGAACTCTGTGCTCTCTGGGCCGGCGATCGCGCCGGCCGGACCTAGAGCTGCGAGGCTGGCCTCCGCATCGTCCTGCCGTCCGGCCACGCCGAGCAGCTTGCGGACCGCGGGGTGCACGCCACGCTGAGCGAGCACGTCTCCTCCGCCGATCGTCTCCCGCTCGGTGGCCAGCGTGGACATCGCGACCTTCCAGCCGTCACCGGGCGCGCCGATCAGGCAGTCGTCGGCGACGAACACGTCGTCGAGGAACACCTCGTTGAACATCGAACGCCCGGTGATCTCGCGCAGCGGACGGACCTCGACGCCGTCCGCGTGCATGTCGACCGCGAAGTAGGACAGGCCCTGCCGCTTGGGCACGTCGGGATCGGTGCGGGCAAGGCAGATGGCCCAGTCAGCCTGGCGGGCCAGTGACGTCCACACCTTCTGGCCGGTGAGCCGCCAGCCGCCGTCGGTCTTGACCGCCCGGGTCCGCAGGCCCGCGAGGTCGGAGCCGGCCTCGGGTTCGCTGAACAGCTGGCACCAGATGATCTCGCGGTTCATCGTCGGCGCGATGAACCGGTCCTGCTGCTCCTGCGTCCCGTGCAGCGTGATCGCCGGAATGGCCCACGCCCCGATGCCGAGTTCATTGGCGCCGTCGCTAGCGGGCGCCAGGAGGTGCCCGCTTCCCTCGTCGCCGCGCTCCTCAGTCCAGGCGGCGCCGCGCCCGCTGGCTCCGTCGCCGGCGAGCAACGCCCGTATCGCCAAAGCCCTGCGCAGGTAGAGGTGTGCGTCGTGTTCCCAGGTGAAGCCGATGCCGCCGAGCACCTGGATGCAGTCCTTGGCGTTCTCGACCGCGTCGTCCAGCACGCGCGCGGCGGCAGCGGCAGCGGCCTGGTGGTGCCGGCCCGGCTCCTCGTCGGCGGCGCGAGCGGCGTCCCAGGCGAGCGCGCCGGCCCGCTCGGCACGGCAGGACATCCACGCGCACAGGTGCCGGATCGCCTGGAATTCGCCGATCAGCTTGCCGAACTGCCTGCGCGTCTTCGCGTACGCGGTGGCGGTCGCCGAACACCAGGTGGCGATGCCCGCTGCTTCCGCGGCGAACAGCGTGGCGGCCAGGTCGCGGACGCGTTCGGTGGTGAGCCCGTCGATGATCTCGGCGCAGGCACCGTCCAGCCGGACGCTGGCCAGGCCGCGGGAGAAGTCAAGCGCGGTCAGCGGCGTCACGGTGACACCCGGCTGGGCGGGATCGACGCGGAACCACGCGTCGCCGGCGCCGAGAACCAGCGTCCCGGCGCTGTCCGCGCACAGGACCGGACCGGTCTCCCCGGTAACGGTGACCGTACCGTCGTCCCGCCGGGTCACCACTAGTTTCTTGCTGTTATCGTAAGCGACCGCCACGGTGCCGACCACGGCGGGCACCCCGAGCAGCGCGGCGAGCAGGGTAGGCAGGACGGGGCCGGGGACGAGGGAAGCGGCGAGTTGCTCGCAGGCGGCACTCGCCACCTGAGCAGGCGTTTCGCTCGTGACGATCTCGTCCGGCCCGATGATCTGCAGGACGCTCAGGTCCGGGGACGCATGCCCCTGTTCCATCGCGCGAACCGTGGCGACCGAGTCGGTGCGTTTTGACCAATCAAGGAGCGCGGCTTGCAGCGCCTGCAGCTCCGGCGTGGCGGCGACGGACATATACCGAATTAGAACATGTTGCATCACGACCGGACCAGGGTGCGCGATGTGCTGAATGAAATGCGCTTGGTACGCTGGTTAGCGGCGGCCACTATGACGAGAGGCCTTGATGGCAGCAACGAGAACACGTGCTAGTGCCGATGGCGAACTCGGGTCGGCCGCGCAGCGAGACAGACAGAAGCGGATCCTTGACGCCACGCTCTCGCTGGCGTCCAAAGGCGGCTATGACGCCGTTCAGATGCGCGCGGTCGCGGAGCGCGCCGACGTAGCGCTCGGCACGCTGTACCGCTACTTCCCGTCCAAGATTCACCTGCTGGTGTCCGCGCTGGCGCGCGAGTTCGGCCGGACGCAAGAGCGGCTGGTCAAGGCCCCGATCCCCGGCGACTCGCCGTACGAGCGGATGGTCTACGTGTTGCGCCGGACGACCAAGGCCATGCAGCGCGACCCGATGCTGATCGAGGCGATGACGCGCGCGTTCATGTTCGCGGATCCGTCGGCGGCCACCGAGGTCAACCAGGTGGCCAAGCAGATGGAAGTCCTGTTCACCAAGGCCATGCACGACGGCGAGCCATCCGCCGACGACAAGGCGATCGCGCGGGTCATCGGCGACGTGTGGATGTCCAACCTGGTGGCCTGGGTGACCAGGCGGGCTTCGGCGGACGACGTGAGCAATCACCTCGAACTCGCCGCCCGGCTCCTGCTCCGCTGATCCGCTCATCGTCCTAGCTGCCCTAACGCCCATTTTAGTTAACGACACCCTACCAAGCGGGCGCTTGCTTGGTCCATGCCCGGACGACGAAAACTGGAACACGTTCTAATTTTGGCAGGGGCCGGCCGGCGTCGACGGGGATGGCCTCGGGATCGCCGGCCTTCCCGGCGTACGGCCGCCGGCCAGCAGCAGGAAGGGGCGTCCGGTCCGCGGGCTGTCGCGCAGTCCGCGGACCAGCATCAGCTTTCTCGGACGAGCCGGTAGGTCACGCTGGGGCGCAGCGGATTGCCTTCCGGGATGCGCGGATGATCCCAGCGAGTCCATTCGGTGAGGCCGAGGCGGCGCATCACCGCCTGCGACGGTTCGTTGAGCACCGATGTCATCGAGTAAATCTCGGCGTTACCCAGGCTGCCGAACCAGATGTCCAGGCAGGCGCGCGCCGCCTCTGTCGCGTAGCCGTGATGCCAGGCCGGCCGGGCAAGCCGCCAGCCGACCTCCATGCCCGCGGGCCCGCCCGGCACGTATTCGGGCAACGGGTTGAGCCCGGTGAAGCCGATGAACTGCCCGGTCCCGGCGACTTCGAGCGCCCACAGCCCGAAACCCTGTGTCTCGAACCGCTCCTCTAGCCGGTCGATCAGCGTGTCGCTCCCCGCCCGGTCCAGCGCGCCGGCGAAGAACCGCATCGTCTCCGCGTCCGCGTTGAGGTCCGCGAACGGTGCCCGGTCTGAGTCCTGCCAGCGACGCATCAGCAGCCGCTCGGTGCGCACATTGTCGAATCTCGCGGTCGGTGCCATATCTTTCTCCCCGGTACGTTGGCCGATTCAGCCATCCCAGGATGAGCACCATCTCGAATTCCGTCAAACAGGTGTTTCAATGCCAAAACGACCGTACCATTAGGGTTATCGGTTCGAGCGCCCCACTTGGCGGCGCTCCCGCACGCGGCGCCCGCGGCGCCGGCACTGTCGCCCGCCCGCGCCCCCTCCAGCCCCGCCCCTCCCCCAGGACATTCACCACCGCCCCGCCCCGGCCCCCGGCCCCGCCGGGACATTTCACCGCCCCGGCCCCCGGCCCCGCCGCCGCCGCCGCCGCCGGGACATTTCACAGCAATCCATATCAGAACAGACAGTGGTGCTTCTCCCGCACCACTTGCACCCCAAACAACGTGGAGGGCTGCCCCTTCGTGGAAGGCAGACCCCCGAAAACGAGGGGCTATCCGCCACAAAGGGGCAGCCCTCCACGTTAATCCGGCCAGGCGCCCCCACCGCGCTCGGCGCGCTCGGGCGTGCCCCGTAGCCAGCCAGCACAGGACCGCAATCGCAAACCTCGCGTCGCACGCAGAAACGCCGCAGCGCCGGCCGTTACATCGGGCCGGCGCTGCGGTCTGCTTCGCTACTCGGCGCCCGCTTCCGGCTTGACTGCCCGGCTCCGGCGCCTAGGACGAGGGGCGGTGGCCGTGGCAGTGGCCGCGCTGCCGTTCGCCGCGGCCGCCGCCGCGGGCGCGGCCGGCTCGGCCAGTGCCTCCGCGACCGGGGCTTCGTCAGCGGGCGCGGCCTCCGCCGCGGGCGCCGCTTCGGCTTCGGCTTCGGCTTCGGCTTCGGCTTCGGTTTCGGCTTCGGTTACCGGAGCCGTTTCCGCGGCGTTGGCCTCGCCGGGCTCGCCAGCGGGAGCGTGCTCAGCCTCTTCGGCGTCGGCTGCTTGGGCCTCTGCCTGCTCGGCCTCGGCGGTTGTCTGGGCATGTTCCGCGACCGGGGCTGGTTCAGTCTTCGCTTCCGACGCGGACCCGGCGGTGGCTTCCTTGTGTTCTTCGCCG
>DASXDG010000075.1:0-35612 GCA_036490795.1 Streptosporangiaceae bacterium | reverse complement strand
CGCTGAACTCAGGACACTCGACGTGAGCGAGCGACCTTGCAGTTCGGAGGTTCGGCCGGCAGAGCGTCGTCTCGAGGCGTGGTCCTGGGCCGGTTCGGTGCTAGACGCGGGGCTACTGTGCGCGTTCCGGCTCCGGTATCCCGATAGCCGTCACAAGCACCTCGGACCCGAGGTGGCTGGAGGGCTACGCCTAGACGACAGGCCAGCTGGGATAGACCCAGAGGAACACGATCTCCCAAATTCCTCCCAGTACGGCAAAAGCTCCCATCCCGAGCGTAGGGTGAGAGCTGTCCGTTGAGCTTCTGACCTGGCATTTAGCCGGGAGCCCCGTTACGGAATCGAACCGTAGACCTTCTCCTTACCATGGAGACGCTCTGCCGACTGAGCTAACGGGGCCTACCGGCGCGTGCGCCAGCAGAGAAGAGCTTAGCGCACTTCTGGCGTGCTAGTGCCACAGGTTCCGCTGACGTCATCAGGTAATCGACAGCAGCCCTGGAGGCATAACCCGCGTTGCCTTGGATATAGGTTACGCGTACCGAAAGCCGCAGGTTGCGGCGTCTATTACGTAGTCGAGCGTTCCCGGCGAGTGAGAACGGAGAGGTTCGTGCATACGCGAGCGGTAGCTGTGAGTGTGGGAGTGCTCGCTGCCGCGGGGGTCTCGGGCGCGGTGCACGCAGACGCGTCCAGCCCTGCCCCGGCCATGAGCTACGAATGCCAGAAGCTGACGCTGGCCACGCCGGCCACCCAGCCAAGCGCCCAGGCGAGCACGAGTCCATCGGCGAATCCATCACCGAGCATGCTGCCGCGAGCGACGGAACCATCGCCGTCACCATCGCTGTCGACAACACCGCCACCCTCGCCATCGCCGTCAACATCAGCCTCGCCCACACCGACACCATCGTCAACGCCGACACCATCGTCAACGCCGACACCATCGACGTCACCAACGACGACACCGTCACCAACGACAACGCCCTCGACAAGCGGCAGTGCGAACCCAGACATCCTCACGGCAGCGGTCATCAGCAACGCAACAGCCACGACAACAGCAACAGCCACGACAACAGCAACCGCGACGCCAAGCCCAACCGCAAGCCCGTCAACGACAGCCACCCCGACCACGACAGCGACGCCGACAGCAAGCCTGTGCCTGAGCATCAGCCGCTCCTCGAGCAAGGTCAAGAGCGGTCAGCCAGCGAAGTTCACCGTGCACGTCTGGATCCACAACTGGACTCCGGCCGGCAAGGTCACCGTGTCACTGTTCACCGTGACCGAAGGCCAGCAAGCCGCGTTCACCAGCAGCAGCTGCCACAAGCACAGTTCGTGCACGATCCCGGCTCCCGGCAAATCTCCGGCCGCACTCCACGCTCAGGTAACGGCCAAGCACACCGCGAAGTCGATCACGGTCAAGGCCGTCGGTGCCGCCTCTGCGGGTAAGCTCGCGAAGCCGCTGGCCGTCTCCGATTCGGTCCAGCTGATCCTGCCCGCGTCGACCACGACCAGCCCGTCGGCGCCGGCGCCGGGCGTCGTGGGCATCGAACCCGGTGCGATACCCACGCTGAACGACATCACCAGCAGCAAGCTGATGAGCCCCGGCAGCGCGGCGGGCCTGTTCCCCACGATCGCGCCGTCGGCGGCACCGAGCGCCCCGGTGACGCGGGCTAACCCGGCGAAGACTCGAGCAGACCAGTCAGTGCAGGTGCTACCGCTGGGCATGTCGGTGATGACAGCCCAGATAGCAGGCATCGCCGCACTGGTTCTGGCCATCCTCCTGGCCGCGCTGGCAAAGCTCATCCCGGGCCGCCGGACCAGCGGCAACGCGAACAAGAAGCGCTAGCTCTTCGAGACGTGCTCCACAGCCGAACGGAACGTCTGCAGCTGGTTCGCCAGTTCCCGCGCGTTCATCGACGGCGAGATCAGGACGCCGAAGCTGTCGTTGTCGAACCAGGCGCAGATGGCTACGTCGTTCGCGTTGCTGGCGGTCGACTCCGCACAGGCGGCCAGGCCGCCCATCGGTCCCGCGGACACTGTGCCGGCGTTCTTGTACACGTTCTTGAAGCCGGTCATGGACGACGCGGCATCGTCGTTCGCCAGATGCGCGTCGATCGTCATGACAACCTCAGGGGTGCCACCGGTCGCGGGCCCGCCCGCCTGGAACGCACCGGACTGTACATCGGTCGCCTGGCCGTGCGTCATCTGCACGAACTCCTGGCGCAGGTTGTACAGGTCCTTGGCGCCCACCGCGTTGCTGCGCACGAAGGACGAGCCGATCTTGTTCGGCATCGACAACGTGTGCGTCGGTCCGCTTTGCGTCGGGAACCAGAACTCGACGATCACGAAGATCGCCGCCGCGGCGACGGCCATGACGCCACCGAGCCCGAACCACAGCCGGCGGTCGCCGCTGCGCCCACGCCGCTTGCCGATTCGCGGACGATCCATCGCGGCCTGCGAGCCGGTGCCCTGCCGGTCCTCGTCCAGGTCCGACAGCAGCGCCGAGTACTCGACGTCGGCCTCGTCCTGTTCCCAGTACTCCTCGAGCTGCTCGAAAGCACCGGAATCGACGTCGGCTTCCTCGGTGATGCTCCAGGCAACGGTCTCCGGCCCGGAGTAACGGCTCCCGGCCGGGGGCGTGAGCACGCCCACCTGCGCGACCGGAGCACCGAGGAATCCTGTGTCACGCGCGGAAGAGAAGCTGGGCTGCGGCCGGGAAGGCGCGGCAACCGCCGCTGCCTTGTAGCCGGCCGCCGGGTTCCTTGGCGGCATCCCCTTGGCCGTGGGCGCGCCGGCCCTGCCCGGCAGGGTGCCTGCCCGGCGGACCGGGCCGTTGCCCGGCATGACATTCCGTGCCGCCGGATTACCCGGCATCGGGCCGCCGGCCGGACCCTGGCCGCCGGATCCACCGGGACCGCCGTACTGCGAACCACCCGGCCGCCCGCCTGAAGGACCGCCGCCCGCTGAAGGACCGCCGCCCGCCGGCGAGTGATCCGCGCCGTGGCCGTACCCCGCCGGACCCTGTGCACGACCGCCTGGTCCTGCACCGCCTGGTCCTGCACCGGCTGGTCCTGTACCGCCTGGTCCTGCACCGGCTGGGCCTGCACCGGCTGGCCCCGGACCACCCGGTCGCTGCGGCCGCTGCGGCGTCTGGGGCTGCGCGGGACCGCCGTTTCGCAGCTCGGCGTACCAAGCTTCGTCGTCCAGCGGTTCGTCATAACGCGAGTCTGGGTCCGCGTCGTCGTAGTGCAGCTCGTCGTAACGCAGCCCGGCAAGACGCGGGTCCACGGGACGGAACTGCTCGTAACGCGGCTGTTCGTACCGCGGCTCTTCCGGCTCGCGGTACACCTCCTGCGCACCGGTCACCGGGTAGATCGGCTCCTGGTGCCGGAAGTCCTGACGCGCCGGAGGCTGGTACGCCCGCGGGTTCTCGTGCCCGGGACCGTCATAACCGGGGTCGGCGTAGCCGGGATCGCCGTAGCCGAAGTCGTCTGGCGGCGGAGGCTGCTGCTGGTAGCCGCCCGCCGGGCGACGCCCCTGCCCACCGAAGCGCTGGTCAGGATGACCCTGGTCACCGTACTGGTGACGCCGGTCACCGCCGGCCGGGCCGGCAGACCGCGGATCGACGTGCGAGTAGTCGTCCCGCTCGTAGCTGGACTCGACGAGAGCGCGATACTCGCCGCTGTCGAACTCTGCCGCACGGAAACCCTGAGGCCATGAAACCTCAGGCCCGTACGGTACGTCCTGCTCCGGTCGCGGGCCACGGCCCTGGTGGGGATGCTGCGCGGATGACCATCCGCGCCCATCATCATGGGCCGACGAGCCGCTCCTCATATACCGAGTCACTCCCTGTTGGCGTACATCAGGTCACTGATTGGCGTACAGCAGGTCAATGATCAATAAGAATCATCGCGACAAAGGAGACACTCCGCCACCTACTTGCACTAATTCGTCGGCGTGGCGTCTCCACGAAGTCCCCCACCGTACTGGGTGAGGACCCCGTGCACGGCGAATTCCGCGCGACGCGACCGGGCGCGCCGCCGTGTGACTCGCGCCACGACGGCGCGCAAAACGGGAGTAAACCTTCCCAGCACCCCCTTGGAGACGCCCGGGCACCGTCGTACGATGGCCATATCCTGTCGACGGTATACAATCCGCCGCCGCCCAGCCGATACACACGCGATGGAAACGCGACGGCGGAGAGAGGCGGGCATCGTGCACCACGAGCTCACCGTCTGGTCCCGAGGGATCATCATGGACAAGGAAGCGCGCGACGTATCCACCTGCATCGCGACCGCCGCCCGGAACCTCGGCTACTACGCGGAGAACGTCAGCGACTACGTCGATGACCCGGACCGCACCAACTGCCTCGTCCGGCGGTACGCGCGCTTCGGCGACGAACCCATCCTCGACCGCTTCGTCTACGAGAACCCGAATCCCGACTGGGTCGTCCTGGTCGAGGAGACGATCATCAAGGCGGTCAACTTCTTCCGCAAGACGCGGGACGGCCAGGGTGTCCTGGTCATCAACTCGGCGCGAGATCCGCACTACCTGCTGAAGTTCCTGCCCGAGCACATGCTGGCCAAGCTGGGCAAGCTCGTCGTGGTCGACGCGACCGGCCTGGCCGAGCAGCGCGGCTCGAGCCCGTGGATGTACGTCCGCGACTTGTCCGAGCTGGCCTTCGACCGCATGTCCACCGAAGGCGCGGTCGAGCGGCTCGCCATCGGCCGGGGCATCGCCGCACCGCTGATCGGCGCCCTCGTCGCGGCGACCGGGGTCCTGCCCGTCGATGACGTCGCCACGGTCGTGGCGGACGAGGCGGCCATGCGCCGCGGCGCCGGACAGCACACGGTCCTCCAGGAGGTGTAGGCATGTCAGTCCGCGGCACCCATATCCCCGAACACCTGCGGCTCCCCATCGCGGGCGTGACCCCTCCGCCCACCGAGAAGGACGGCCAGCGCCTGTTCCCCACCGGCAACTTCCGTTTCTACCGGCCGGTGTTCCGTGACAAGACGCCGCCGTGCAATCACGCCTGCCCCACCGGCGAGAAGATCCAGCGGTACCTGGACTTCGTCAAGCACGAGCGCTACCTGGAGGGGTACGCGACGATCCTGGAAGACAACCCGATGCCGAGCGTGACCGGCCGGGTCTGCTATCACCCGTGCGAGACCGCCTGCAATCGCGCCGAACACGACGAGCCGATCGGCATCCGCTCGGTCGAGCGCGTCCTGGGCGACTACGGCCTCGCTCTCGCCGAACAGCCCATCGCCACCGAACCCCTGAACGGCAAGAGGGTCGCGATCGTGGGTTCCGGTCCCGGCGGGCTGGCCTGCGCGTATCACCTGCGCCGCATGGGCTACCCGAGCGTGATCTTCGAGGCGCTCGGCACGCCGGGCGGCATGCTGCGGGCCGGCATCCCGGCCTGGCACCTGCCCGAGGAGATCGTCGGCAAGGAGATCGCCAAGATCCTCGCCCTGGGCGGCATCGAGATCCGCTGCGACTCCAGGATCGACGACATCGCGCCGCTGGAGGCGGAGTACGACGCCGTGTTCCTCGCCCTCGGCCAGGATGTCGGCCGCAGGATGCCCGATGTGGACGCGGCCCGCGGCGTGATCGGCGCGATGGAATTCCTGCGCGAGACCGGCCTCGGCAGGCCGGTCAGGATCGGCACGAACGTACTGGTCATCGGCGGCGGCAACACCGCCTCTGACGCCGCACGGTCGGCGATCAGGATCGGCGGGCAGGCCAGCGCGACGATCGTCTCGCTGGAAGCCGAGAACGAACTGCTCATCCAGCCGGAAGACCTCGATCAGGCCCGCGAGGAGGGTGTCAGCCTCCGCCCGAACTCCGCGCTGGTCCGCGTGCACACCGATGCGGACGGCAACGTCAGCGGCGCCGTCCTGGCCACGGCGAGGCTGGTCCGGGACGCGGACGGGGTGCGAGCGGACGTGGAAACCGGCACCGAGGTGACCGTCGATTGCGACACGATCCTGGTCGCGATCGGCCAGGTGCAGGTCCTGGACTGGCTTCCCGCCCATTACACCGAACGCGGCCTGATCAAGGCCCAGGCCGGACAAGCGGTGTTCGCCGGAGGAGACGCTGTCCGCGGACCGTCGATGGTCGTCGACGCGCTCGGCGACGGCAAGCGCGCGGCGCGCGACATCGACCTGGCCCTCACCGGCGCGGCGCCAGAGGAAGAGCCCGAGCCCGAGGTCATGCCGTACGAGGGGCTCAACACCGCTTACTTCAGGCACGCGGACCGGGTCCCCATCCCGATCACGCCAAGCCGGGAACGGCGAGATAGTCAGAGTAAAGAAGTCACCCTCGCCTACTCGCGCGAGGAGGCCGTCCAGGAGGCGGACCGGTGCATGTCCTGCGGCGTGTGCAACGGCTGCGACAACTGTTACATCGTGTGCCCGGATGTCAGCGTGATGCGCGACACCAGGGAGAACGGCCGCTACGCGATCCGCACCCACTACTGCAAGGGCTGCTTGGTCTGCGTGCAGGAATGCCCGACCGGCGCCCTGGAGAAGGTGCCCGAGATGGACTTCGACGAACCAGACGCCGTGGTCCGGATGGAGACCGCGTTCGCGCCGTACGAGGGCGCGCACGCCGAGCAAGCCCCGTTCACCCGGCAGCTCATCGAGGACGCGATAGCTCAATACGATCTCTCGCATAACAACAGGGGTGCTTCGCAATGACTACTGCTTATGCGGCGGGCATCAGAACCCCCGACGGCGAACGCTTCCTGGCTGGCATCGCCGGCACGAAAGTCCGCCAGAACGGCTGCGCCGCCGCCGCGTACGCGGCGCTGTACGCCAACGTCGACGTGATCACCGCGTACCCGATCCGGCCCTATACGGCGATCATGATGAACCTGGCCCAGTTCATCGCCGACGGCATCCTCGACGCCGAGTACCTGCACGCCGACGGGGAGCACTCGCAGTTCTCCGCCGCGTTCGGCGCGGGGTCGTGCGGTGCGCGCGCGTTCACCGGCTCGTCCGGCGTCGGCGTCACCTACGGGTACGAGATGTACTCGATCATTTCCGGCGCGCGGATCCCCATCCAGATGCAGATCGCCGACCGGACGCTCGACCCGCCGGGCGACTTCGGCTCCGAGCACACCGACGCGCTGTGCACCAGGGACATGGGCTGGCTGATGGGCTGGTCGGCGACGCCGCAGGAGGTCTTCGACAAGTCGCTGCTCGCGTACGCGATCGGCGAGGACCCGCGGGTGCTGCTGCCGCAGATGGTGGTGCAGGACGGCTACTTCGTCTCGCACATCGCCGGCGAGGTGGAGATGCCGTCGGTCGCGCAGGTGGAGGAGTTCCTGCCGCCGTACCAGCTGCCGTTCCCGCTCGACCCGCGCCGGCCGCTGTCACACGGCCCGCAGATCCATCCCGAGCAGGGCCCGCCGCTGCAACTGGAACGCGCCCGCGCGATGGAGGACTCGATCCCGGTGATCAGGGAGAAGACCGACGAGTTCGCCCGGATCTTCGGCCGGGGTTACCCGCACTTCGTCGAGTCCTACCGGCTGGACGACGCGGAGATCGCGCTGGTCATCTCCGGCGGGCACGCGGTCACCTGCCGGGCGGCGGTGGACCGGCTGCGCGAGCAGGGCATCAAGATCGGGATGGCCCGGCTGCTGTGGATCCGCCCGTTCCCCAGCCAGGACCTGCGCGCGGCGCTGCGCGGAATCAAAGCCGTCGGCGTGGTGGAGACCAACCTCGGCCTCGGCGGCGCCAGCTACGGCGGCATCCTCTCCCTGGATGTGACCACTGCGCTGTATCACCTGCCCGGTGAGCGGCCGCTGGTCACCTCGTTCATGGCGGGCCTGGGCGGCGAGACCGTCCCGATGGCCGAATTCGACTGGATGGCCGGCAAGCTTGGCCAGGCAGTCGCCAGCGGCAGCGTCGAGAAGGCGGCCCACTGGGTCGGATTTGAGGAGTGAGATGTCGTACGAAGTGATCCGCCAGGAACTGCCGCTGTTCGAAGACGACGGCCGTGCGGCTGCCTCCGATGACGAGCACGGCCGCGACCGGCACTACCTGCCCATCCTGCCCGAGGAAGACCCGTACGCGGCGGGCCACCGCACCTGCGCCGGCTGCGGACCCGCGATCCAGTACCGCTGGGTGCTCAAGGCGGCCGGCAACGACACCGTGGTGGCCGGCCCGACCGGATGCATGTACGTGGCCAATTCCACGTACCTGTGCACCCCTTATACCGTGCCGTGGGCGCACACCCCGATCGCGAGCGGCGGCTCGTTCACCTCGGGGCTGGCGGCCGGCTACGAGGCGATGATCCGCAAAGGCCGCCACCCCGGCCCGTACCCGAACATCATCGTGATGGCCGGTGACGGCTCCGCCGCCGACATCGGCATCGGCTCGATATCCGGCGCGCTGTACCGCGATCACGACGCGCTGTTCGTCTGCTATGACAACGAGTGCTACGCCAACACCGGCATCCAGACGTCGCCGACCACGCCTTATGCGGGCATGACGACGTTCACGCCATTCGGCAAGGCGATCCCCGAAGGCAAGAAGCTGCCGCCCAAGAACCTCGCCAAGATGATGGCCGAAGGCCATCCCCACTGTTACGTTGCCACTGCCACCGTGGGATATCCCACTGATGTTATGAACAAGACGAGGAAGGGCCTTAACCACCACGGCGCAGCCTTCTTGCACTGCTATACCCCGTGCCAGAAGGGCTGGGTGTACCAGACCTCGATGACCGTGGAGCTCGGCCGGCGGGTCGTCGAGGCCGGGCTGTGGCCGGTGTGGGAGTACCTGCCGGAGGAGCGGTCTTATTCGTACTTCCATCCGCCGGTGCAGCGGCCGGTCACCGACTACCTGGCCATGCAGGGCCGGTTCGGGCACATGCTGCCCGAGCACGTGGCGACCATCCAGGTCACCGCGAACCGCAACTGGGAGCTGATCGGCATGGACGTGCCCGCTGAGCTGCGCGAACTGGAGGATCCCGGCAGGCACGAGAAGCTGCGCGACGAGGAATACTCGATGCCGCTGAACCGGGGAATCGGTGCATGAACTCAGGTTGCCGCTGGCGCCGTACCGGTTCGTGTGGCGGGGCGAGGCGGCGCTCGGCGCGGTCAAGGACAGCACCGGGTCCTACACCGAGGAGCGGTACACGTTCGCCGACGGGACCACCACGATCATCCGCGAGTACCGCGCGGACGGCTCGTTCCACATCCTGTCCGACCGCGGCGAGATCGAGTTGATCGACAACGCGAACAACCCGTACGCCTCCGATCCGGTCAGCGTGGTGCGGCTGCCGTAACGTGCCGCCCGGGCGGGTCGTTGCGGCGTGCCCTGTGGTGTCGCTGTTGCCTGCGAGCCCTCTGTGACCGTGTCGGCCGGGCGTGCGCCGCGGCCCTACGGCGACACCGATGCCCGCTCTGGGCAGAATGCACCTTTTGCGCCTCCGCGGGGCTCGGGCGGGTTACTTGCTGGCGTTGTGGTAGGCGGAGCGGGTGTGCTTGGTGTGCTCGCGGGCTAGCTCACCGGCGCGTTGCTCGTCGCCGGCCTCGATCGCCTGGATCTGCTCGATGTGCTCGGCCCAGGAACCACGCTTGCGGGCGGGGGCGACCAGCCAGTAGTACCACTGCACGCGGCGGCTGACGATGCTGGCCAGATCCGCGAGCACGGCGTTGCCGGCCAGCGCGGCGACCTCGGCATGGTAGGCGTTGTTCGCCTCGACCGCGCGGGACACGTCATCCGCCTCGGCCGCGGCGGCGCCCTCGGCGCAGATCACCCGGAGCCTGGCAACGCCTTCGGCATCCGCGTGCCGTGCCGCGCACCGGGCCGTCTCGGCCTCGAGCAGCTCACGGACGTCGAGCAGCTCATCCACCTCCGAGTCGGTGGGCACGTGCACGAAGGCACCCTGGCTCGGCCGAAGATCCACCCAGCCTTCCGCCTCCATGCGGTGCAGCGCCTCACGGATCGGCTGCCTGCTCACACCGAGCTGGCGGGCGATATCTGTTTCAACGAGGTGCTGGCCGGGCGGCAGCCGACCGCTGACGATCAGATCGATGAGCGCGTCGTAAACCGATTGCCGCAGCGGCGCCGGCCGCTGTACCGGCCTTATCACAGTCCCCTCCATGTGCGTAGTTTATCGGACACTGTATGCAAAATGCGATGCGCGAACCTGGCGTGATTCGCTGTGTGATTCACTGGCGGAGTGCCGGAAAGCGACCTGCCCATCATGTGTTTCGTCAGCCGCGGTGACTGGGAAACCTGGCTCACCGATCAGCACGAGACGTCGCCGGGACTGTGGTTGAGGATCGCCAAGAAGGACGGCGGTGCGCGCAGCGTGTCCTACCCGGAGGCGATCGAGGTGGCGTTGTGCTTCGGATGGATCGACGGGCAGAAACGGGCGTTCGACGACGCCCACTGGCTGCAGCGGTTCACGCCGCGCACGGCCAGGTCAAAATGGTCCCGGATCAACACGGACAAGGCGCAGGCGCTGATCGAGTCGGGCCAGATGCGCCCGGCCGGGCTCCGCGAGGTGGAACTGGCCAAGGCGGACGGCCGCTGGGAGTCCGCGTATGCGGGGCAGCGCACGATGGAGGTTCCGCCTGACCTAGCCGAAGCACTGGCCGCTAACGCAGCGGCACTGGAGTTCTTCGGGAAGCTGACCGGCGCGAACAGGTACGCGATCCTGTACCGGATCAACGACGCCAAGCGAGCGGAGACGCGCGCCCGCCGCATCGCCACCTACGTGGCGATGCTGGCGGACGGCAAGACGTTGCATCCTCAGTGAGGGATCGCGCCATACCGGTAACGGTTAGCGTGCGCCGGCCGGGTAGTTTCTCAATATGCGCTATCTGGTACGAGAGCGAATTTTCGCCATCAAGGATGACTTCTGGGTCACCGACGAAAACGACAACCGGGTTTTTCTCGTCAACGCCAGGTTCCTCTCCCTGCACCACACCCTGGTGCTCGAAGACGTATCGGGGAACAAGCTCGCCTCGATCGAGCACAAACTGCTGACCTTCACCGACAAGATGGAGATCAAGCACGACGGCAAGGTCGTCGCGACCGTGCACCGCGCCGTGTTCTCGCCGCTGCACCACAAGGCGATGATCGATCTGCACCATGACGCTGGGGGCGGGCGGCTGGAGGCGGTCGGCAACCTCATCGACAAGGACTTCGAGATCCGCGACGGGCACCGGGTTGCGGCCCGGGTATCGCGCAAATGGTTCCGGGTGCGCGACACCTACGGACTAGAGGTCGCTCCCGGCGAGAATGACGCCCTGTTCGTGGCGATCGCCGTCTGCCTGGACCGGATCCACCATGACGACGAAGAGCGGCACGGATAACGAGAGCGGCGCGTCCAGGTCGGGGAACGTGAACGGGCCGCCGAGGCGGCGCAGTTCGGGCACGTCCTCGTCCGGCCGGTCGTCGCCGGCGAGGATCTCGGCCGCGTAGATCTCGGCGTCGTCCTGCGGGTGATACCCGAGCGCGTTGCCCTCGGCCAGCGAGACGACCGGGCCCCGCGTGTTGGCCGACACGCCCCAGATGACGCGGAAGCCCGGCGACGGCGCGGTCAGGCACGCCTCGAACAGCCGGCCCGTGTCATCGGGTGACAGCCAGGTGGACAGGGCGCGCCGCTCGACCGGGCGCTCGGTGCAGGTCAGGATGCGGACGCAGATCGCGTCCATGCCGTACCTGTCGTGGTACAGCGAGGCGATGCCCTCGGTGGCCACCTTGGACACGCCGTAATAGGTGTCCGGGCGGCCGAACGCGTAGTCGCGCACCGGGAACTCCGCCCGCGGCGTGAAGCCGACCGCGTGGTTGGACGAGGCGAAGATCACCCTCGGCAGGCCGGCCCGGCGGGCCGCCTCGAACGCGACGTAGCTGCTGTTGATATTGACGTCGAGGATCTGTTCCCAGGGCGCCTCGGCCGGGATGCCCGCCAGGTGGATGACCGCGTCGGCACCCTCGCAGACTCGCGTCATCGCCGCCATGTCGGTCGCCGAGGCATGCACGGCTTCCTCGCCGGGGCCGGGCTCTATCGCCTTGACGTCGAGCAGGCGCAGGGTACGATCCGGCTTCGCGAGCCTGGCCCTGAGCATCGAACCGACGGAACCAGCCGCGCCTGTGATCACGATGATCGCCACCAGGACACAGTAACGCAACGGAACCTCAGCGGGTCTACCCGCGTTCACGCCACCGGGCGCATAGCCCGGTCATGACATCTCGCCGATCCCGCGGCCGGCCTGCGCACCGCGGCGGCCGGATGAGAGAGATGATGGGAACGGGAGGAGCGGGTCAATGTCCAGCATTGCCGATCTAGGCGCCGAAGCTACGCGCGACCAACAGGACTATGGTGCGGGCTCGCTGATCACGTGTGACCGGCTGGTCCGCATCTACACCGCGCCCGGCGGGATCGAGGTGCAGGCCTTGCAGGGCCTGGACCTGCTGATCGGTGAGCGCGAGCTGGTCGCCATGGTGGGCGCGTCCGGCAGCGGCAAGTCCACGCTGATGAACATCCTGGCCGGACTCGACGTGCCCACGGCCGGCGCGGTCAAGGTGGCGGGGCAGGACCTGGCCGGCATGAACGCCAGGCAGCGGCTGCAGTACCGGCGCCAGAGCGTCGGGTTCATCTGGCAGCAGACGTCCCGCAACCTGCTCCCGTACCTGACCTCGGCGCAGAATGTCGAGTTGCCCATGCGGCTGGCCGGCTCCGGCCGGGCCAAACGCATCGCCCGTGTCACCGAACTGCTCACCGTGCTCGGGGTCGGACACTGCGCGGATCGCAGGCCAGGCCAGATGTCCGGCGGTGAGCAGCAGCGGGCGGCGATCGCGGTGGCGCTGGCCAACGAGCCGAAGGTGCTGCTCGCCGACGAGCCGACCGGTGAGCTGGACTCGGCCACGGCGGCTGATGTGTTCGGCGCGCTGCAGACCGCCAACCGGGAGCTAGGCGTCACCGTGCTGATCGTCACCCATGACCCCGCGGTGTCCTCGGTGGTGCGCCGGGTGGTCGCGATCAGGGACGGGCGGACCAGCACGGAAACGCACCGCGCGGCGGTGCGGACCGATGACGGCGAGGTGGCGCACCACGCGGTCGAGTACGCGGTGCTTGACCGGGCAGGACGGCTCCAGTTGCCCAGGGAGATGACCGAACCGCTCCGCATGCGCGATCTGGTCCGGCTTGAGGGAGAATCGGACCATATTGGCGTCTGGCCTGATGACAGGGGGAACCAGTGACGGTCACGGTGACAGACATGGTCGCGGTGCAGGACGTGACCAGGACGTTCGGCACCGGCCGCGCCGCGTCGCACGCGCTGCGCGGGGTCACGTTCTCGATACCGCAGGGCCAGCTCGTGGCGTTGCGCGGCCGCTCGGGATCCGGCAAGACCACGCTGCTGAACATCGTCGGCGGACTTGACCGGGCGGACAGCGGGACGGTCAAGGTGGCCGGCCACGACGTCACGACCATGTCCGAGTCGGACCGGATGAAGCTGCGCCGCAGCAGCGTGGCGTACATTTTCCAGTCGTTCGGCCTGATCCCGATCCTGTCCGCGTCCGAGAACGTCGGCGTGCCGCTGCGCATCGCGGGCCTGGCCCCCAAAAAGCGCGAGGAGCGGGTCAAGCTCATGCTGGACATCGTCGGCCTCGGCGACCACGCCAGGCAGCGGCCAGGTGAGCTGTCCGGCGGTCAGCAGCAGCGGGTCGCGATCGCCCGCGCACTGGCCGGCCGCCCGGAGCTGCTGCTCGCGGACGAGCCGACCGGTCAGCTCGACTCGGAGACCGCCAAGCAGATCATGCGGTTGCTCCGCACCGTCGTGCAGTCCGAAGGCGTCACCGCGCTGGTCGCCACGCACGACCCGAACCTGATCGAGATCGCCGACTCGGTCCTGGTCCTCGACGACGGAAAGATCTCATCTCATAACTGACGGTGGTGCCTCGTCCTCGTTCTCGGTGAGCGCCGCGTACAGGCCGGTGAGCTTCCTGGTGACCGGACCCGGTCCGGGTATCTTGCGCCCGTCCACGGACAGCACTGGGACCAGGCCGCCCATCGTGCCGGTGACAAACGCCTCGTCGGCGTTGTATAGCTGCGGCAGCGTGTAGTCGCCCTGCTCGGCCGGTATGCCGGCGTCCGCCGCGAGTTCGAGCACGGCCGCCCTGGTGATGCCTTCCGGGCAGGACATCGTGGTCGGCGTCCTGAGCGTGCCCGCGGTCACGAAGAACACATGAGTGGCGTTCGTCTCGGCGATGAAGCCACGGTTGTCGAGCATGACCGCGTCGTCGGCGCCAGCCACGTTGGCCTCGATCTTGGCCAGGATCGAAGGCAGCAGGTTGTTATGGTGAATCTTGGGATCTAGGCAGTCCGGTGCCGGGCGGCGGACGCTGGCGGTGATCAGCGTGATGCCGGAGGCGTCGTAGACCGGGTCCTTGAACTCGGCCAGCACGATCAGCGTCGGACCCGACCTGTTCAAGCGCGGGTCCATGCCCGAGGTGATCTTCACGCCGCGGGTGAGGGTCAGCCGGATGTGAACGCCGTCGTGCATCCCGTTGGCTTCCAGCGTCCGATTGATCTCCACGGTGATCTGTTCATCGGACGGGATCTGGTCGAAGGCGAGCGCCCTGGCCGAGGCGCGCAGCCTGGCCAGGTGCGCGCCGAGCCGGAAGACCTTGCCGTTGTGCAGGCGCAGGCCTTCCCAGACCGCGTCGCCGCCCTGTACCACGGAGTCGAACGGGCTGATCCCGGCCCGGTCGCGATGGGTGAGCTTGCCGCCGACGTTGACGATCAGATCCTGGTTTCTTTCGTCAGATTTTTGCAGCATGGAGCACCTCGAAATACGGTTGGCACTGCGCGGCCAGCGGCTCGAGTCGTTCCGGGAGGTCTTCCCCGGGCGGCCGGTAGGGGGCGAAGCCGGTGGAGGCGATGACGCTCGCGTACCAGTGCGGCGCCCACACCCCGTCACTGTCCCTGGGCCCGGCGGGCCAGGCCAGCATGTGCTTGTCGAACGGCACGTCCAGCGCCTCGCAGAGCGCGGTGAGCGTTCGCTCCGGTGCGGAGACCAGATCCCGTGAGTCCATCACCGGGCCGCCGAACGTCTCGAAGATCTCGACCTGCTGGCGCAGGCCGAGGTCGTCAAGGGTCGGTTCGGCACGGACCCTGGCGTAGGAGGCGAGCAGCTCGCGCGGATCCCTGATCAGGTGCGCGTGCGCGAACCGGCCGAACGCGCCGCGGTCCACCTGGGGCAGCAGGTGGTGCGTCATCATCTTCGCGTAGCCAATCGGCTTGGTGCCCGCGCTGGTCAGCTGGTCGAGGGCGCCGCGCCAGCCGGACGGCTGGCTCGCGATGATCTCGTCGCGGCCCGGATGCTCGATGCCCGTTTCGCTGAGGTAAAAGGAATACAGCGGCTCGTCGGCCACGATGGTGTCCGGCCGGTTCTCCCAGGAACGCATCAGCGCCGTGGATACCGTCCGCGGGCCGGACCACATCGCGATCCATCTGGTGCCTGTCACAGCAGCACCACCCCTTTACAGGAGGACAACACTGCGCAGGACCTCCCCGCGGCCCATCTTGGCGAACGCCTCCTCGATGCCGTCCAGCGTGATCGTCTCGCTGACGAACTTGTCCAGCGGCAGCCGGCCCTCCAGGTGCAGCGCGACCAGCATCGGGAAGTCACGGCTGGGCAGGCAGTCGCCGTACCAGGACGACTTCAGCGCGCCGCCGCGGCCGAACACGTCGATCAGCGGCAGGTCGAGCCGCATGTCCGGGGTGGGCACGCCGACCAGGACGACGGTGCCTGCCAGGTCCCTGGCGTAGAACGCCTGCTGGTAGGTCTCCGGGCGGCCGACCGCGTCGATGACCACGTCGGCGCCGAAGCCGCCGGTGAGGTCCCGGATGGCCTTGACCGGGTCCTGCGTCTTGGAGTTGACCGTGTGCGTGGCGCCGAAGTCGCGGGCCCAGGCCAGCTTCGGTTCGTCGATGTCCACCGCGATGATCGTCTGCGCGCCGGCCAGGTACGCGCCGAGGACCGCCGCGTCACCCACACCGCCCGCACCGATGACCGCCACGCTGTCGCCCCTGGAAACCGCGCCGGTGTTGAGCGCCGCACCCAGGCCGGCCATGATGCCGCAGCCGAGCAACCCCGCGGTCTGCGCCGGGATGGCCGGGTCAACCTTGGTGCACTGCCCGGCGGCGACTAGCGTCAGGCTGGCGAACGCGCCGATACCGAGCGCCGCAGACAGCGGGGTGCCGTCCTCGAGCGTCATCTTCTGCGTCGCGTTGTGCGTGTTGAAGCAGTACCAGGGCCGGCCCCTGCGGCAGGCACGGCAGTCGCCGCAGACCGCTCGCCAGTTCAGGATCACGTAGTCGCCCGGCTGGACGCTGGTGACATCGGGGCCCGTCTTCTCGACGACGCCCGCCGCCTCGTGGCCGAGCAGGTAGGGGAAGTCGTCGCCGATGCCGCCCTCGCGGTAGTGCAGGTCGGTGTGGCAGACGCCGCAGGCCTGGACCCGGACCAGCGCCTCACCGGGACCCGGGTCGGGGACGAGGATGGTGGTTACCTCGACCGGCTGGTGCTTGCCCGCGGACACGACACCCTGGACTTTGTTCAATCCGGTTCTCCCTTAGCTGAGGCGGTACTGGCCGTGCGCGACGACGACGGCGTAGCCGCCGACATAGACATGCTCGATGGTGTCCCCGTGCCCCTCGACCCGCACATAGAGGGTGGACGGACGGCCGATCTCCTTGCCTTGGCTGACCTGGATCTGCTGGCCGAACGGGATCTGGCCGTGCCGGACCAGGTGCACCCCCAGCGGCCCGGCCGCCGATCCGGTCGCGGGATCCTCGTTCACCGCGAGCGCGGGGCCGAACATCCGTGTCTTCCAGGTGGCGCCGTCCCCCGCGAAGCAGTTGACGCCGACGTCGTGCTCCTTCAGCCTGCCGAAGTCGGGCTTGAGGTCCGCCACGGCCGCCATGCCGGGCAGCGCCACGTAGACGTGGCGGGGACCGTTGCGGTACGCCTCGACCGGCAACTGCGAGGCTTCCAGGTGCAGTGCGTCCAGCAGTTCTCTCTCGCGCTGGTAAGGCTCGGCCGCCGGGACCGGCTGCTCCATCTCGCCGAAGCCTTCGTCGTTGAAAACGAGCGGGATCGGGCCGAGCCCGGTCTCCAGGGTTATGTCTTTCTTGCCTAGCTGGCCGGCGAGCACGAAACCCGCGCCGAGAGTCGGATGACCCGCGAACGGCAGTTCCCTGCCCGGCGTGAAGATGCGGACCTTGACGTCGTTCTCGCTGTCTTCGGCCGGAAGGAAGAACGCCGTCTCGGACAGGTTCAGCTCTCTGGTCGTACGCTGCATGAGCTCGGTCGTCATGCCGCGCGCGTCGAGGAACACGCCGAGCTGGTTGCCCTCCAGCGGAGTGCCGGTGAACACGTCCGCGATCAGGTAGCTCCGCCGGTCGTCTGTTTCGGGGTCTTGTGCCCAGAGTGTGCCTGCCACAGGAGTAAGACTAAACCGTTCGGGGCCGTCCGGCCCTTCCACTCCCCGCCCCGACCTGCGTAATGACGCCGCGCTGAGTCGACGGTCATCGCCGCGTACAGCAGAGCGATCAGCGGCAGGGCGGGCGCGCGGAACCTGGACACTCCGTACAGGGTCAGCATCGGCAGGCAGGTGAGCGACATGATCACCCACGCCGTGATCGCGGCGGCGGCCGCCAGGGCGTTCCCCGTGACCAGCCCGGCGATCGCGCCGGCCGGCGGCAGCACGTACAGGAACAGCAGGCCGACGACCGTGCCGGCCAGCAGCAGCGGGTTGTACCTGAGCTGCGTATACGCCGACCTGGCCACCATCTGCCACAGACTGGCCAGCGTGTCATAGGGCCGGACGCTGGTCACTCCGGTATCGGTGGACAGGCCGAGCCAGGTACGACTGCGCTGCTGCTTGATCAGCTGGCCCATCGCCACGTCGTCGATCAGGGCGCCCTTGATCGGTTCGAGGCCCGTCTCGGCGAGCGCGCTCGCCCGGACGAGCATGCAGCCGCCGGCCGCCGCGGCGGTGCGCGACCCCGGCGTATTGACCTTCTTGAACGGATAGAGCTGGGCGAAGAAGTAGACGAACGCGGGGACGATGGCGCGCTCCCACGCCGTGTTCGTCCGCAGCCGTGCCATCTGCGACACCAGATCACGGTCGTCGGTTATGGCGGCCGTTACGAGTCTGGTGAGCGTGCCCTGACCCCAGGCGATGTCCGCGTCGGTGAACAGCAGGTATCCAGGGTCGTCCTCTTGTGCTTGTGCCGCTTGTGCCGCTTGTGCCTCCGCCAGGCCTTGCGCCATCGCCCAGACCTTGCCTGCCCAGCCGTCAGGGCGCGGCTGGCCAGGCACGACACGGAGCTTGTCATTGCCTTTGCCTGCGTCGTTGCCCTTGGCCAGGCCGGCGGCTATCTCGCCGGTGCCGTCGTCGCTGCAGTCGTCCACGAGCACGACCCGGAACGATCCCGGGTAATCCTGATCCAGCAGGGTCGGCAGCGTCAGCGGCAGCACATCGGCCTCGTTCCTGGCCGGAATCACTGCCACCACATCCGGCCAGCTCACCGGTTCGCCCCGGGTTTCATGCGTTTGCGGCAGGCGCTGTGTACTGGGCAGGCGCTGTGTTCCGGGCAGGCGCTGTGTTCCGGGCAGGCGCTGCGTGGTCCGCCAGAACTCGCAGTGCGCGACGAGCAGGTACAGCCACGCCACCGCCACGAGCAAGCACAGCACACCGAAACCCAGCACCACGGCAGCCTCTCACACCACGTCGCAGCGAAGGGCGGGCGGCGGGTCTAAGCGACTCCGTGCTTTTGGGGATTAATCGCGCTTCTCGGGTAGACGAGCACTTCCCTGCGATTGCGAGGAGGCACGACATGGGGTTCATGGACAAGCTGAGGAACCGGCTGCAGATGGGGCGCGGTAAGAGCAAGCAAGAAGCCGGACGCGCCATGGGAGATCCGTACCTGGAGGCCGAGGGCCGCGGTGAGCGGGTCGAAGGCGGCGTCAAGCAGGCCGGTGAGCGGATGAAGGACGCGGGCAAGGACGTCCGCGACGCGTTCAAGCACTAAATACGTCAACTGGGCGGTAAGACGCCTGGCTGGCCGGAAGGAGACCGAGCAGTGACTTCAGAGAACGAGAACGCCTACAGGCCCGAGACCGAGGATGAGGGCGACTTCCCGGTGCATCCGTTCACCGAGGACGAGCCGGTCACGACCGGTCAGAGCACCGGCGAAACGCTGGCACCAGTAGGTGATGATCCCCTCACGCGTGAGGCCGGCGAGCCGGTGCGGTACGAGACCGGCGAGCCCGTCCCGGCCGGCGTATCCGGCGGGCAACGGGCTGGCGTCACGGAGCTCGGCCCGCTGCTCGGCGGCAACCTGACCGGCGAGTTCCAGCAGAGCTGGAAGGACATCCAGTCCGGATTCGTCGAGGATCCGGAGAACGCCGTCAGGCGCGCCGAAGACCTTACCGACAAGATCATTTCTTCGCTGACGCAAGCACTTGAGGACCGCAGGCAAACCCTGGACACCTCGGCACGGAACGGCGACACCGAGCAGCTCCGGCTCGTGCTCCGCCAGTACCGGGACACCCTCGAGAGCGTGACGTCCCTGTAGCGCTTTTACATGATCGTGGGCCGCGGACGCAGGCAAGCCGGCGTCCGCGGCCCACGATCATCGCACCTTGGATCTTTACGCGCCGGATCTATACGCGCCGGATCTATACGCGCCAGGCCATGACGTCGCCTGTCACGACTGACGGACGGCCGAGGATGGTGCTCAGGTACTTGCCGAGCACTGACCTGGGCACGGTCACGGCCACCACTGCGGACAGGTCCCAGGTCACGATCTCGCCGAGCATCTGCGCATCAGTCACCATGGCGGCCGGGGCGGATTTGCCCGCCGGCGTCGACGAGGCGGCCGGGAACTGCGCGGACAGGTCGGCGGGAATGCTCGCCGCGGAGAAACTCCACAGCGCGTTGAGGTATATCCCGGCTTGCGGCGTGCCGTCGCCGTCGATATAGACATGCCCGTTCCAGGCTGGCCCCATGTAGTAGCCGCCGACCATCGCGCGCGGCTGGCCGCTATCTGCCTGCCAGCGCAACGGCGCGGTAAACGTGGCCGACGGGATCGGCACCACCAGCACGTTGGCGCTGGCCGGCAGGTTCAGGCTGGTGAACGCCGCGGTCCACCCGGCCGGAAGCGGGGTCGCGTCCGTGGGCGGAAGCGGCTTCGGTACCAACGGCACCACGGCCAGCGCGGCGCACGACATCACGACGACGAGCGGTTTGCGGCCGGACGCGACCAGCCCGGGCAGCCTGTCCTTGACCACCGGTACCGCCGCGTCGATCAAGAACGCCAGCAGCGCCGCGGCGGCGCCGTCGGCGACGATCGAGAACCGGTCGGGAATCGCCGAGGACAGCAGCGGCAGACCCTGCACCCAGTACCACGGCAGCTTCACCTGCGAGTACTCGTGACCGGCCGCCAGCAGCGTCCCGCCCAGCGACAGCACCTCGGTGACCACCCAGGCAACCGCACACGCCCGTACCATCGGCCGGCGCCAGAACCGCACCGCGCCCAGCACGAGCACGACGATCAGCGGCACACCCAGGTAGGCGAGGTATTCGGGCAGTTGGCCCTGGAAATGCGCCGCGAACTGGGCGCTGCTGCCGGTATGGAAGAACATCAGTGAGGACGGGACCACCAGGCCAGACAGGTCGTTCTTGAAGAAGTCGAGGGTGAACGGGCTGCCTGACTGCGGCAGCGGGCCGAAAAACTGGATCCACAGCGGATAGCCCGCCACGACGGCGATGATGCCGACGGCGACCCCCAGGCCCTGGGCGACGGGCTTCGCGCGAGTCCTGATCGCACGCCAGGTACCGCGGCGGGCGGCCCACACAAGCACGATGATCAGCGCGGTCAGCGCCGTGTCGAACACCATCTCCTCGTTGACGAACAACTGCATGACGACCACCAGGCCAAGCCAGAGGCCCCCGCGCACGGGGGTCCGGTGACCGGCCAGCAGCCGCAGCGCGGCATCTACGATCAGCGGCAGGAACACGGCGAACTGCAGGTCGTAGTGACCGATCGCGGAATGCAGCAGAGCGGGCGAGAAAGCGTACACCGCACCGGCTAGCATCGCCGCCGGGCGGCTCACCTGCCAGTGCCGCAGCACCGCGCACATTGCCAGCGCCGAGCCGGCGAACCCGATCGTCATCAGGACCGTCAAGCTGGTCTGCGGCCCGGCCAGCAGGGTGACCGGAGCCAGCACGGTGCCAGGCAGCAGCATGAACGTGTTCCACATGACGTTCACGCCCTGCGGTGCGTTCATGCCGGTCGTGACCAGCGCAGGCAGATGGAAGTGGGCGATGGCCGTGGCGTCGAACCGGAAGAACCAGGCCATCTGATCGGCGTCGTTGTAGTTGCCAGCCACCATCCGTGACGCGGGGTCACGCCACAGCCACCAGGTGACGAGGGCCGCGGCCAGCAGGTAGTACAGCCCGGCGAGCGTGAGCGCGGCGCGATCGCTCAGTGGCTCCGCGCGCTCGGCCGGGTCCGCCGCCGGAATGGGCAGGACCGATGGCTGTGCCGTCACGAGAAATGAGGGTAATCGCTGCTCACCGGGAATACGCAGAACGCCAGCTAACCGTCAGGTATCACTCTGCTTGCCGTTGTTCTGCTTGCCGTCCTGGCCGTTGCCCTGGCCAAGTGCGGGAATCTGGCCAGGCATGCCCTTGCGCACCGCGTCGAGGATGGTCAGGCCCTGGCTGACCAGGCCTGCCGCCACGTCGCCTAGGCCGTCCGCGCCGTTCAGCACGGTGACGTTCGCCTGGGCTAGCCCGGCCGCGGCCTCCTTGACGATCTGCGGCAGCTGATTGATGAGCAGCTGGTCAAGCGCCACCCGGTTGTTGGACGCGGCCGCCTCCGCCTGGATACGGACCTTCTCGGCGTCGGCGATGGCCAGGATGCGGACCCGCTCGGCCTCCGCCTCGGCCGGCCTGACTACCTCGGAGACCAGCTGCTGCTGGCGGAGTTCGGCCTGCTGGCGGGCGAGTTCGGACTGGGCGGCGATGACCGCCTTCTGCGCGCTGGCCTCGGCCAGCGGGCCGGCCTGGGCGGCCTCGGCCTGCGCCTTGTCCACCTCGGCCTTGTACTGTGCCTGGACGACCGAGGTCTCCCTGGCGTACTCGGCCTGCTTGCGAGCGGACTGCTGCTGGGCGTCGGCGGCGGCCTGGTCGGCCTGCGCCTGGGCGATCTTGGCCTGGCGCTGGATGGCCGCGTTGTTCGGCGCGGCCATGGCGGCGATGTAGCCGGCGCCCAGGTCGTCGATCGACTGGATCTGCATGGAGTCGACGATCAGCCCGATCGTCCCCATCTCGACCTTGGATCCGTCGAGGACCTCGGTGGCCAGCTTCTGCCGTTCGGTGATGATCTCCTCGACGGTCATCGAGCCGATGATCGTGCGCAGGTGACCGGCGAAGATCCGCCCGGTGAGCACCGACATCTGGTCCTGGTCGGACAGGAAGCGCTGCCCGGCGTTAACGATGGATTCCTCGTCGTTGCCGACTTTGAACGCGATCACCGCGCGGATGTTCAGCGCGATGCCCTGCTTGGTCACGCACTGCTCCGCGACCTCGGCCTCCTGCATCGACAAGGTGAGGTACCTGACCTTACGGAAGACCGGTGTGGCGAACGTGCCGTGCCCGATCACCACGCGGAACGGCGAACCCTTCAACCCGTACTTGCCGCCGGAAATTAGCATTGCCTCATCGGGGGCCGGTACACGGTAACCAAACATTCCGCGTTACTCCTTCATTCTCTGGGGGTGGACAGCCCTGGTATTTCCGGACCCTCGCCGACCATGTCGTCCCACTCCACGACGTCAACCGTACGCGCGCCGCGGGCACCGACCACAAGCACCGTGGTTCCCCGCGGCAGGGGCTGCTCTGACCAGGCTCGATAGCTTTCCGAGCCACCGCGGATACGGATATGGACCTCCCCAGGTCCTGAGCTCCCCCGCGTTGCCAGCGTGACCACGCCAACGCAGCCGACCTCGGCTTCGTCGCCGGCCATTCAGCCACCCCTCAGGTAATCCGGAAAATGCCTCTTCAACCTATTATCAGCCCGGCGCCGGAAAGATATGGTCGGGTTTATGGCCGACGCGTCTGATGTGCATCAGATAGCGATGTCCCTACCCAGGACGACTCAAGGATACGTGCGCGATTACATTAAGTATCGAATAGGACGCATTGTGTACGCATCGGTGTCGCCGGACGGCTTTACGCTAGGGTTCGCCTTCGCGAAGGATGAACGGGCCGCGCTGGTGGCCAGCGAGCCGGACAAGTTCATGATGCCGATCCGCAGTGACGAGCGATACAACTGGGTCCGGGCCCGGCTCGCCGCGCTGGATGCCGAGGAGCTGCGGGAACTTCTCGTCGACGCGTGGCGCATGTGCGTACCGAAGAAGGTCTCCTCGGCATACCTGGGAGGCTGAGGCACCGGATACGCCCTCGCTAGGCTGGGTCTTATGAAGTATGCGAACCTCGGCTCGACGGGCCTTCGCGTGTCGCGAGTGTGCCTGGGCATGATGAGTTACGGAACCGGCAGCGAGCGCCCCTGGGTACTCGACGAGGACGCCGCGGAACCGATCGTCAAGGCGGCGGCGGACGGCGGGGTCACGTTCTTCGACACCGCCGACGTCTACTCCGGCGGCGCCAGCGAGGTGGCTACTGGCGCGCTGCTCGGCAAGATGTTCGCGAACCGCGACGACTACGTCCTGGCCACCAAGGTCTTCATGTCGGTCGGACCGGGCCAGAACGACCGCGGCCTGTCCCGCAAGCACATCATGGCGGGCATCGACAACTCGCTCAGCCGGCTGGGCACCGATTACGTCGACCTGTACCAGATCCACCGCTGGGATGAGAAGACGCCGATCGCCGAGACCATGGAGGCACTGCACGACGTGGTGAAGGCCGGCAAGGCCCGCTACATCGGCGCGTCATCCATGTTCGCCTGGCAGTTCGCCAAGGCACAGCACACGGCGGCGGATCACGGCTGGACCCGGTTCGTCTCGATGCAGAACTACTACAACCTCGTCTACCGCGAGGAAGAGCGGGAGATGATCCCGCAGTGCATCGACCAGGGCGTGGCAGTGATCCCGTGGTCGCCGCTGGCACGCGGCATGCTGGCCGGCAACCGGACCAGGGACGGCCAGCGGCACACCACCCGGGCGAACTCCGATCCGTTCGGCGACACCCTGTACACCCAGGAATCGGACTACGACGTGGTGGACGCGGTTGTTTCGGTGGCCGCCGAGCGCGGGGTTCCAGCCGCACAGGTGGCGCTCGCCTGGCTGCTGCACCGGCCCGGCGTGACCGCGCCTATCGTCGGGGCGACGAAGATCGGGCACATGACGGACGCCATCTCCGCCGAAGACCTCACGCTCAGCCCCGAGGAAATCGAGCGCCTGGAGGCCCCGTACCAGCCCCACCCCGTGCTCGGACACAGCTGAGCCTTCGGGCCGCTCCCGGTCCTCGGGCACGGCTGACCGGCGGTCCGATCTTGTAGCCACCCGCGGCGCAGCCCGTTTCTGGGCGAATTAACGTGTCAGTTTGCCCCTTCGTGTCGGATTACCCCTCGTTTTTGGGGGTGGAACTACCACGAAGGGGCGATCTACCACGTTGTTCGCGGGCGTGTCGGCGGGCCGGGGACTGCGTCGGGGGCCAAGCGGGAAGCTTGGCGGGTGGGTGTTGGCCAGGGCGGGGGCGCGGTTTACGATCGGGATCGTGCCGCGAGCGATTGATTTCCATGTGCACCTGCCGACTCCCGACTGGCTGGACGGGAGCATGGCGGGCTATGTCGAGGCGGCGGAGGCGTATTTCAGGTCACCGGCGCAGCGCGAGTCACTGGCCGAACTGGCGGCACGGTACGAGCAACTCGACGTGGTCGCGGTGCTGCTCGCCTGGGACGCCGAAACCAGCACCGGCCGGCCGCGGGTGCCGAACGAGACGGTCGCCGCCGCGTGCCGCGACTACCCGCGCGCCTTTGCCGGGTTCGGGTCGGTCGACCCGCACAAGGGCGGGGCCGTCGACGAGATCAAGCGGATCAAAGAACTCGGCTTGCGCGGGGTGAAGTTTCACCCGTCGCTGCAGGCCTTCGACCCCAGCGATCCGGCGTACTGGCCGGTTTTCGCCGCCTGCGAGCGGCACGAGCTCATCGCCCTGTTCCACACCGGCACCAGCGGCATCGGCGCCCGCCAGCCGGGCGGGCAGGGCATCAGGATCGACCTCGCGCACCCGCTCAAGCTGGATCCCGTGGCCGCCGCCCACCCGGACCTGACCATCGTCGCCGCGCACTTCGGCTGGCCCTGGCACATGGACCTGATCGCGGTCGCGCTGCACAAGACCAACGTCTACATCGACATCTCCGGCTGGGCGCCGAAACGGATCCCCGCCGAGGTGGTCCGCGAACTGCGCGGCAGGCTGTCCACGCAGTTCATGTGGGGCAGTGACTTCCCGTTCTTTACCCCGGAACGATGCCTGGCCGAACTGGACGGCCTCGGCCTGCCGCCTGAGGTGACGCGCGCGGTGCTACACGATAACGCCGCGCGCATCCTGGGCAGCTAGCAGCGTCCCAGCGCCACCGCGCGCCACTCGTGTCACACCATTTCGCGCAACAATGCGGTAATTCAATCCAACACGGTAAAAAACGTTGCTGTGAGCAACCATTTTTCCCGTGAAAGAGCGATGTTCCGCGATATCCGCCCCTAAGGGATGCGGGGCGCGGGCCGGAAGCGGGCGCGGGGCGCGGGCCGGAAGCGGGCGCGGGGCGCGCGGGAGGTGCTCGGCTTGTGACCGCGGGCGGGGGCTGGTCCTTAGCCGTCTTTGCCGGAGGACTCCGAGTCGTACCTGAAGCCGCCTAGGAAGCGGCGGAACAGGCCGCCGTCCCTGGTCAGCGGCTTGCCGGGCGGCGGAGCCACGGCCCGCTCGTGGCCCTCGGGCTCGTCGTAGTCGGCCCGGGCGATGGCGTCTACGATCTGGTCTTCGGTGAAGGCGTCAGAGCCGGGGATCTGCGGGATGAAGCCGACCAGGTCACCGTCTTGCAGCACTTCGGCTTCCAGCCCGCTGGTGCCTTCGGCACCCCAGGTGGCCTCCTTGCCGCCGGGCAGAACGACCTGGACGCTGTACGCGTCAATGCCGGAGTTTTGCAGATGCGCGTTGACGCCTCGGTCCCTGAGCGCATCCGCGACTCGTCGTGCCCGGTTCTCGTCCATCCACGCAAGGGTATCCGTTTAGCCCTACCCAGGTCACGGCGCGGTGACACCAGGAATTTCTCAGCAAAACCTGGAGGAAGGCTCAATATAGGTACGTCAGGCTATGCCGGTGAATATCTGGCGGCGTAAGAGCCTGTGGATCAACGGGCCGCTCGTGGTGGCGATCGCCGCCGTGGGCGGAGGTGCCTACCTCGTGGTGAAGCCGAGCAGCAGCAGCGCGGCCCTGCCGACGTCCACCGTCCAGCGCGGCACCGTGCTGGCCACGGTGTCCGCATCGGGCACCGTGGACTCCGCCCGGACGCTTGGCCTGAACTTCACCACCGGCGGCAAGATCACCGCGATCTACGTCAAGGCGGGTCAGAAGGTCAAGGCGGGCCAGAAACTCGCCAAGGTGGATGCCACCTCGGCTAACCAGACGCTGACAATGGCCGAGGCCAGCCTCGGCTCCGCCGAGTCCAGCCTGGCAGCCGCGGAGGCGGGCGAGACGAGCGCCGCCAAGAGCGCCGCGAACGCCCAGGCTCAGGAGTCGTACGCGCAGTTGCAGTCGGCGCAGACGTCGCTAACCAACACCGAAAAGGTGGTCGCTGACGGCCTGGTCTCCGACCAGCAGCAGGTGACCACGGCCGAGGACAACGTCCAGGAGGCCCAGCAGGCGCTGTCGACGGCCGAGTCCAACCTGTCCACCGCCGAGAGCAAGCTGACCAGCGACGAAGAGGCCGAGGAGGTGGCCTGCAACGCCGCGCCGTCGCCGACGCCGACCACCTCCCCGGGTACCGGATCATCGAGCACGGGCAGCGCTTGCACGGCCGACGAGCAGACCGTCAGCGCCGACCAGAGCGCCATAACGAGCGACCAGAACGCGGTCACCTCGGCGCAGAACACGGTGACCAACGACACCAACAGCTACAAGTCCGCCGTGGACAGCTACAAAACGGCGGTCGCTCAGAGCAATCAGAGCATCGACTCGGCCAAGGCCAGCGTCACCAGCGCGCAGAAGTCCTATGCCGCGACGCTCGCCCAGGACAAGGAAAACGCGACACCGAACCCGACCACGATCGCTCAGGACGAGTCGCAGATCACCGCCGACAACGTGACGGTGGAGCAGGACGAGACCACCGTGCACGGTGCAACGCTGACCGCGCCGTTCGCCGGGACAGTCGCGTCCATCGCGGACGACATCGGGGAAACCGTCTCCGGCTCGTCCAGTTCGGGATCGTCCGGCTCCGGTTCCTCCGGCTCCGGCTCCTCAAGCTCCGGGTCCGGCTCCAGTTCGAGTTCCAGCTCAAGCGAGGGGGTCTCGACCGGCGCTTCCGGTGCCGGGACCGGGGCCGGCGGGGCCGGCGTGAGCGACTCGGCCAGCGGCTTCATCGTGCTGACCAACGTGAATGACCTGCTGGTCCAAGCCGAGTTCGACGAGACCGACGCGGCGAGCATCAAGATCGGCCAGGCCGCCACCGTGACCGTGAACGCGACCAGCGCTTCGCTGAACGCCACCGTCGCGGAGATCGACGCGACCCCCACCAGCAGCAGCAGCGTGGTCGAATACGGCGTCACCCTCGGCCTGACCGGCGAAACGTCAGCGATCCGGTCCGGGCAGTCGGTGAGCGTCAGCGTTATCACCGGCCAAGCCAGCAACGCCCTCTACGTGCCGGCCACGGCGGTGACCACCACGGGGACCACGGTAGGCAGCACCGGAACGGTCAAGGTGGTCGGCGCGAACGGCGCCGAGAGCACGGTGACCGTCGTGGTCGGCATCCAGGGCACCACGGACGACCAGATCATCTCCGGCCTCACCGAAGGCGAACAGGTGCTCACCTCGACCCAGACCACCACCGGCAGCAGCGGCTTCCCAGCAGGCGGCGGGCTGTTCCCCGGCGGCGGCGGCCGGGGCGGCGGCGGACTCGGTGGCGGCGGCTTCGGCGGCGGCGGCGGCCGGGGATGAGACGCCGATCCGGCATGAGACGCGGGTCCGGGATGAAACGCGGGTCCGGGATGAAACGCGGCCGGGCGGCCGGGCGGTCCGGCACCGGCCCGGCCGAGACTGGCCTCACCGACACCAGCCGGCCCGTGATCCGGCTGGTGTCGGTCACCAAGACCTACGGCACGGGTGACGCGACCGTACACGCGCTGCGCGGGGTCAGCCTGGACGTGGTGACCCGCGACTACGTCGCCATCATGGGCGCCTCGGGATCCGGCAAGTCCACGCTGATGAACATCATCGGCTGCCTGGACATCCCGACCGAAGGCAGGTTTTTCATCGATGACATCGACTCCGCGGTGCTCGACGAGCGCCAGCTCGCGCTGGTAAGGAACAGGAAGATCGGGTTCGTGTTCCAGTCGTTCAACCTGATTCCCCGGATGAGCGCGCAGGAAAACGTGGCGCTGCCGCTCTCCTACTCCGGAGTGAAGACCGCCGAGCGAAAGCGGCGCTCGGAGGCCGCGCTCGCACTGGTCGGCCTGCAGGACCGGATGCGGCACAACCCCAGCCAGCTCTCCGGCGGCCAGCAGCAGCGGGTCGCCGTGGCCAGAGCCCTGGTTACCACGCCGAGCCTGATCCTGGCCGACGAGCCGACCGGAAACCTCGACACCATGGCCAGCCGGGACCTGATGCACGTGTTCGACCAGCTGAACGCCGCCGGCCGGACCGTCGTCTTGATCACGCACGAGCGCGACGTGGCGTCGCACGCGAAGCGGGTGATCCACGTCCAAGACGGCATGATCGTGGCCGACGACCGGCGGACGGACCCGCTGGACCTGCCGCCGATGCTGCGTCGGCCGGCAGCGGGCCAGCCGATGGTGTCCGGATGAGCCCGGGTCAGGTGCTCAGGTTCGCGCTGGCCGGGCTGGCGTCGAACAAGCTGCGTTCGGCGCTGACCTGCCTGGGCATCTTGATCGGCGTCGGCTCGGTGATCCTGCTCGTCGCCGTCGGCAACGGCTCGTCCCAGGCCATCCAGGCCAGCCTCAACCAGCTCGGCACGAACTCGCTGACCGTGCTGCACGAAGCGTCCGGTTCGTTCCTCGCGGCCGGGTCCGCGTCCGGCGCCCAGTCCACGCAGGACCTGACGCTGACCGACGCACAGGACCTGTCCCAGGCGTCCGGGGTGGAGAGCGCGTCGCCCGTGGTCTCCACGTCGCAGAGCCTCACCTATGGCGGCAACAGCGCCACCACCTCGATCGAGGGCACCTACCCGAGCTACTTCCAGGCATCGGACAGCCCGATCGCGTCCGGGAGGTACCTGAGCAACAGCGACGTCACCAGCGCCAGGAAGGTGCTGGTGATCGGCGCCACCACCGCGACCGACCTGTTCGGCACCGGCAACCCGGTAGGACAGAACGTCGATGTGGCCGGAGTGCCGTTCACCGTCATCGGCGTACTGAAGGCGAAGGGATCCAGCGGCCTGCAAAGCGCCGACACCACGGCGATCGCACCGCTCACCACCGTCCAGGAAGCACTCACCGGGTACGGCTCGCTCAACGACATCCTGGTGGAGGCGCAGACACCTGCCCTGGTCAACAGCGTGGAATCCGAGATCACGGCGATCCTGGATAAGGCCGAGGACGTGACCAGCAGCACCCAGGCCAACTTCGAGATCCTCAACCAGTCCCAGCTGCTGACCGCCTCCACCTCGACCAGCCACACGTTCACCGTCCTGCTCGGCGCGGTCGCGGCGATCTCACTGCTCGTCGGCGGCATCGGCATCACCAACATCATGCTGGTCACGGTCACCGAACGGACCAGGGAGATCGGCATCCGCAAGGCCATCGGCGCACCGCCGGGGGTGATCCTCGCCCAGTTCCTCGCCGAGGCCACGCTGCTGTCGCTGATCGGCGGGGCGCTCGGCGTGATCGGCGGGCTGATCGGCACCAGGTTCACCATCGTCGGCGTCAAGCCGGTGGCGGTACCCGCGTCGATCGCGCTCGCGTTCGGGGTCAGCCTGCTGATCGGCCTGTTCTTCGGCGGTTACCCGGCCAACCGGGCCGCGAACATGCGGCCCGTCGAAGCGCTCCGTTACGAGTAACCAGTGTTGTTATGAGCCCTCAGAGAGAAGTTCCGCACCATGGAAACCAGTGCCGAATCGCCCGAGGCCGAGGCCACCGTCGCCGACCTTCCGGCAGTGACGGACGCCACCGAGGCGCTCGCGCTGCTGTCGGTATCCGCGGCCCGCGACGACCTCGGTGCCGCCCTCGCTAAGCGTCCCCGGGCACGGATCCCCTCCCTCACCCTGCTGCTCGCGGTGGTGCTGGTGGCCGGCCTGGGGTTTATCGGCGGCGAGTACGTCGGCAAGCACAATGCGTCCGGCGGCTCGGGCCTAAACGCGGCTGCCCTGCGTAGCGCGTTCGCCGGCCGGACCGGCGCTGGTACCGGTACCGGTACCGGTACCAGCTCCGGCTCCGGCTCCGGTGGCACTTCCGGTTTCCCCAGGAGCGGGTTCGCCTCGGGCAACGACACGATCGGCAGCATCAAGCTCATCGACGGATCGACCGTGTACGTCGAGACGACCAGCGGCAGCATCGTGGAGGTGTCGACGACCCCGTCGACCAAGGTCACGTTCAGCTCGACGGGGAAGGTCAAGAACCTCCAGCCCGGCCAGGAGGTCATCGTCGCGGGAACGAAGAACTCCAGCGGCGGCGTCGCTGCGACGAGCATCAGCCAGAGCAGCCTGGGGTCCTTCGGTGGCGCAGGATAGCCCCGGTCCGGAGGCGCGGCTGCTCGTCGTCGAGGATGATCCGGGTATCGCGGACCTGCTGTCCGACGCGCTGAGCTTCGCCGGGTTCGAGGTCCGCACGGCGGCCACGGCGGCCGACGCGCTCAGGGAAGTGGCAGCCCGGCCGCCGGACCTGATCGTGCTCGACATCATGCTGCCCGACTCGGACGGGTTCGACGTGCTGAAGCGGATCCGCGGCCAGAGCAGCAGCCTGCCGGTGGTGTTCCTGTCCGCCAGGGACGGGGTCGCCGACCGGGTGGCCGGCCTGGATCTCGGCGCGGCCGACTACGTGGTGAAGCCGTTCAGCATGGACGAGGTCCTGGCCAGGATCAGGGCGGTGCTGCGCCGAGGCGGGCCGGGCGGCGCGCAGGACTCCGGCCGGCGCCAGGTCGCCGGGCTTGAACTCGACGCGGACACCGGCGAGGTGCGCCGCGACGGCCAGCCGGTCGCGCTCACCCCTAACGAGTTCAAGCTGCTCCGCTGCCTGATGACCAACGCCGGCCGGGTGCTGACCCGCGCCCAGATCGCGGACTACATCTGGGACTACGACTTCACCGGCGAGATCAACCTGGTCGAGTCCTACATCTCCGCGTTGCGCCGCAAGGTGGACACCTCGGAGCCGCGGCTGATCCACACCGTGCGCGGCTTCGGGTACGTGCTGCGTGTCCCGCCATGAGGTCCGTGCTGAGGAAGCTGACGGCGGCCTTCGCCGCCGCGTCGTTGCGGACCAGGGTGCTGGTGACCATCTGCCTGGTGGTCGCCGCCGCCCTGGTCGTCATGGGCACCGCGGGCACCATCTTGCTGCGCGGCTACCTGATCAACCGCGCCGACGGTCAGCTGCACGTGTTCGCGACGGACGCCGGGCGGTATCACCCGCCGCCGGCCACGCCGAAAAGGCCCAGGCACGGTGACCCGGAACTGCCCAGCGCGTTTCTTGTCGAGGTGGTCAGCGGCAGCGGGCACGTGGACCGCGTGCTCAGGGCACCGCTCGGCGGCCAGGACCCCGGCCCTGTGCTCCAGGTTCCGGCCAGCAGGCTGAAGGCGACGGACAGCCCGTTCAGCGTCCAGTCCGGCTCGCACACCTGGCGGGTCCTGGTCAGCCCGAGAACCGGCGGGCAGTTCACCGTCGTCGGGGTCAGCCTGGACAACGTCCAGCCGGTGGTCAGCCGGCTGACGCTGATCGAGTTCCTCACGGCGCTGGCCGCGCTCGCGCTGCTCGTCGTCATCGGCGCGCGCCTCGTGTCCGGCAGCCTGCGTCCCCTTGACGACATCGGGCGGACCGCCGAGTCGATCGCGGGCGGTGACCTGTCCCGCCGGGTGCCCGGCTACCGGCCGAGCACCGAAGTCGGCAGGCTCTCCGCCGCGCTGAACACGATGCTGGGGCACATCGAGACGGCCTACCGGGCACGGGAGGAAGGCGAGGCGAAGGCGCAGGACTCGCAGGAGCGGATGCGCCAGTTCGTCGCCGACGCCAGTCACGAGCTGCGCACACCGCTCACGTCCATCCGCGGCTTCGCCGACTTCTACGCCCAGCGCGGCAAGGACGTGGACCAGGAGACCACGGAACGGCTGATGAACCGCATCCGCCAGGAGGCGGCGCGGATGACCACTCTGGTCGACGACATGCTGCTGCTCGCCCGGGTGGACGAGCCACGCGAACTGGACCCGGCGCCGGTGGACCTGAGCAGCCTCGCCGCGGACGCCGTGCACGATTTCCGCGCCCTGCACCAGGACCGGTCGCTGACCCTGGATGTGGCGCCGGAACCGGTCGTGATCCGCGCCGACGAGGCCAAGATCCGCCAGGTCATCGGCAACCTGCTCAGCAACGCGATGCGGCACACCCCGGACGGAACGCCGGTGCGCGTCGCGGTTCACGGTGACGGGCCCCGCGCGCACCTGTCGGTGACCGACGAAGGCCCCGGCATGACGGCGGACCAGGCGGCGCGGGCGTTCGAGCGTTTCTACCGGGCCGATCCCTCCCGCGCGCGAGCCAGCGGCGGAGCCGGGCTCGGCCTGTCCATCGTGGCGGCGCTGGTCAAGGCGCACGGCGGCAGGGCCGACGTGAGCACCGAACCCGGGCCTGGCTGCGTATTCCACGTCTGGCTGCCACTGGCGGCCGCGAACCCCGAGGAGAGCACATGAAATGGTTCCGCTTTGCCGGCCTGGCGGCGACGGCCGCCGCGGCATGCCTGGCCCTGACCGCCTGCGGCGGCTCGAGCGGCAGCACGGCTGCCACCGGAGCCGCGGCGACCGCGTCCGCGAGGCCCGGGGCTACGTCGTCATCGTCGCTGGCCGCCTTTCAGTCCTGTCTGAAGTCGCACGGGGTGAAGATACAGCCGGGGGCGTTCGCCTCCCGCGGCGCGCACCCGTTCCCGACCGGTTCACCACACGCCTTCCCTAGCGGTTCACCGCGGCCCCGCCCGACCGGCTCGTTCACCGGGCGTCCCGGTGGATTCGCCGGCGCCGACTCGACCGCGCTCAAGGATTGCGCGAAGTATGCGCCGTCCGGTTTCGGGAGCGGCGGCTCCGGCGGCGGATTCCGTGGCGTCAGCGCGTCGGCCCTGGCCGCGTTCAAGAGCTGCATGAGCCAGAACGGCGTCAAGGTGACCGGCACCACCGCGCAGCAGATCCTCTCCTCGCTGCGCAAGGCGACCGGTAAGACCGCTACCGCCGACAAGACCTGCCGCGTCCTGCTCCAGCCGAGCGGCGGCGCGCCAAGCCCTAGCCCATCCAGTTGATTGCCGTGCGGGGCTCTTGATCACCGTGCGGGGCTCTTGATCACCGTGCTGGGCCCTTGATCACCGTGCGGGGGCTCTGTCACCAATCTGGTGCGATGATAGGGCTGTGACTGAAGCGGGCGAGTTCGAGCTGGGCACAGACGGGCCGAAGGTCATCCTGGCCGGGGTCGATGACTCCGTGACCTCGCTCCGGGCGGCGGCGTACGCCGCCGGTCTGGCCAGGCGGCAGGGCGCCAGGCTCGTCTGCGTATACGTGCAGCAAGGCTCCGCGATGCTGGGCGCTTCGGCGGTCGCGGCGCCCGGCGCGGTCGTCGCGGAGGAGCAAGCGCTCTCCGAGGAGGCGGCCAGCCTGCGCGATCGCGTGGCGGAGGCGGCCGACCGGCTGCACCTGCCGATGACGTTCATCACCGCGCACGGCGACCCGTTCCATGAGATCAAGCGGATCGCCGACGAGGTCCGTGCCGACGCGGTCGTGGTCGGCGCGTCGACCAGGGCAGATCACCGGCTGATCGGGTCGATCGCGGTGCGCCTGGTCCGGGCCGGACGCTGGCCAGTTACCGTCGTGCCGTGACGGATCCTGTGGCTGACGGGCGGGTCGCTATCGTTACCGGGGCGGGCTCAGGGATCGGGCGGTGCGTGGCCAGGGCGCTGCTGGCGGATGGCTGGCGGGTCGCGCTCGCGGGCCGGCGCGAGGACGCCCTGACCGGCACGATCCGCGGCTACGGCCACGGCCAGGGCGACAGCCACGGCCAAGGCCAGGGCGACAGCCACGGCCAGGGCGGGCACGCGCTCGCCGTGCCCACCGACGTGACGTCCGAGGAGGATGTGGCCACCTTGTTCAGTGTGGTTCGGCGCGAGTGGGGGCGGGTCGACCTGCTGGTTAACAACGCCGGGACCGCTGGCTCTGGCGGCGCGGCGGACGAGGTCTCGCTGGAGGACTGGCAGCGGGTGGTGGACACGAACCTCACCGGGTCGTTCCTGTGCGCCAAGCACGCGATGCGGATCATGAAGGCGCAGGAACCGCGCGGCGGGCGGATCATCAACAACGGCTCGCTGTCCGCGTACACGCCGCGGCCGGGCAGCGTCGCCTACACCGCGACCAAACACGCGATCACCGGGCTGACCAAGTCCATCGCGCTCGATGGCCGCGACGCCGGCATCGCGTGCGGGCAGATCGACATCGGCAACGCGGCCACGGAGATGACCGCGCACTTCGGCGACGGGGTGCCGCAGGCCAACGGCTCGGTCGCGGCGGAATCCAGCTTCGACCCGCGGCACGTCGCCGACGCCGTCCGCTACATGGCGAACCTGCCACTCGGCGCCAACGTGCTGTTCCTGACCGTCATGGCCACGACTATGCCATTCGTGGGCCGCGGCTGATTCGGCCCGTTCCGATCTGGTCCGGTCCGGCCCGGTCCGGTCCGGGACATTTCGGGCCGGGACATTTCGGGCCATCAACGCGGTAATAATGTCCAACGCGGAAGAAAAAGCTGCCCACAGCATGGCTAATTGCCGCGTTGGACAAATGTACCGCGATAACCGCCTTTCGGCGCGGCTCGGCGCGGCTCGGCGCGGCGGGCACTGCCGGGCCGCTTCCCCGCCGCGGCCAGCCGGTCGGCCGGCGCTGCCGGCCCAGCCCGCGCTACTGCGCCGGGCCGCTAATCGGCAGCCGGAACGATGCCGCCGGGGGCTAGCGGCATGTGCCGCAGGCGGGTGCCGGTCGCGTGCCTGATCGCGTTGGCGATCGCCGGCGCCACCGCGATTAGTGGCGTCTCCCCGCCGCCGGCGGGCGGCAGGTCCGGCCGGTTGACCAGGACGACCTCCACCGGCGGGACGTCGGGCAGGCGCGGGACGCGGTAGCGCGTCATCGACGCATTCAGTATCCGGCCGCCCTCGAACTCGATCCGT
>DASXDG010000074.1:0-3189 GCA_036490795.1 Streptosporangiaceae bacterium | reverse complement strand
ACGACCGCGTAGCCATCGTCCATCAGCCGCCGGGCCACGTCCTGGCTGGATGAACCGGCCGGCATCGTCGCCATCACCCGCCTGAGATTAGGCGGTCCTGGATCCTCCGTCCAGCGACCAGCTCGGCCTATGCTTCCCCGGCCAGTTCCTGGATGCGCCCGCCGAACCGCGCGAAGGTATGCCGGTGTTTGCAGATTCTGGCGCCGTCTTGCGGAAACAGCGCTCATGGCTCCGAAATGTCCGTACCGAATGCTGTGATGCCGCTATGGCTAAGAGTGACAAAAGGGGTGGCAGAGCAGCCCGAAGGCATCTGTCAGCCGTGCCCGACTTGCAAGCTGGCGATGACGCAGACATAAGGAATCGTTATACTGAACCCGTGCGCTGGGAGATCAGACTCCTGGAACCGGTCAATGACTGGCTCCTCGCCCTGTGCAAGAACGACCCGCTCACGGCGGACAAAATTGAGGAAGCTCTGGACGAACTTGCTTTGTGTGGCCCGCAGCTCGGAAGACCCCTGGTCGACCGGATCCACGGCAGCGAGATCCACAACCTCAAGGAACTCCGGCCCAGGGTGCCGGGTACCGCCGAGATCCGCGTGCTCTTCGTCTTTGACCTGGAGCGAGAGGCTATCGTGCTGGCCGCTGGTGACAAGTCAGGCCGCTGGAAAGCCTGGTACGAAGAGGCAATCCCGCTCGCGGAGGAACGGTACAGCGCTTACCAGCAAGAACGCGAGGAGGAAAAATGAAGGCCGTCCGGTGGGAAGACACCAAGCGCCAGATTCGCGAAATGAACCCGGAGTGGGACGCTCCGGAGCGAGTCGCGGCGCGCGAGCGCAGTCGTGCCGCCATGCGCGCCGAGCAACGCGGCTACCAGCTCGCCCAGCTGCGCAGGAACACGGGCCTCACCCAGACTCAGGTCGCCACCATGATGGGCGTCTCGCAAGCGCGAGTCTCCCAGATCGAGCACGGCAAGGTCACTGAGGTCGACGCCATCCGCGGCTACGTTGAGGCCCTGGGCGGCACCGTCGATGTCGTCGCTCGCGTGGGTGACGTCACCGTCAAAGTCGCCTAACCCGATCAGCGCCCGCCGGACGCCGATGCTGCGCTGACCTGACGTCACCCCCGGCAGGGCCGTTCTGGCGGCTCACGGCGATCAGCACCCCGGCGAGCACCAGGGCGACCCCGCGGGCTGGACCAGCAGCAGGACGCCGACCAGCCACGCCGGAAGTTCCGGCATGGTGACCGTGATCAGGAGCCATCCCAGGACCTGCGAGGTCAGCGCGAGCAGCACCAGCCACCCCAGTGCCGGCCACGCCGGGCCGAGCCGGAAGTCCCCCAGCGCCGCGCCCAGCACCGCCGCCCCGAACGTCGCCCCGGCCGTTGCCTCGAACAGGGCCGTGACTGGTGCCGTGACCGGCGCCGCTTCCCCGGCCGGGCGGCTCATCGCCGCCTGCCGCAGCAGGAGGATGTACACCGCGTACAGCCCGGCCACGCCGACCCCGAGCAGCGCGCCCAGCCCCGGGTCTGTCCCGGACCCGCCGGTGCCCGCTACTCCGCCCACCAGGGCCAGCCCGGCGATCATCACCGGCAGCGCCGCGAGCAGCCGACGGTGCGGGCGCTCACCGAGAAACCACCATCCCAGCAGGGCCACGAGCACCACCTGCAGGTTGGTCACCACCGTGCCCAGGCCCGCCCCGACATCGGCGATCGAGTGACTCCACACGATCAGCTCGCCACTGAAGAACACGCCCGCGATCCGCGCCAGCCACCGGCCGCGCGTCGTGAGCGCTGCGCCGCGCCGCCGTTCCCGCCAGGCCAGGATCCCCAGCACCGGGAGCGCGAACGCGCAGCGGCCGAGCGCGGTCACGCTCGCCGAGCTGCCCGCGAGCTGCATGACGACCGCCGAGCTGGAGATACATGCCGCCCCCGCGACCGCGGCAAGGATCGCACGGCCACCGGGCATCCGAAGAACAGGCATGTCACCACCAAATAGAATGAACGGTCATGAGGCTACGACGGTGCGTGCTCAGGAGTCAATATGCTTTTCACTCATGACACGAGGGCCGCGCTCGCGCTCGCGGCCGACCTGGCGAACACCGAACCGGGAACGGCGGCCGAGACCGACGGGCTCCCGGACACCGCCACGCTGGAGACGTTCCTCGACGCCCACAGCCTCATCCCGCGTCATCTGGCCGGACGAGCCGACCTGGACGCGGTACGGAAACTGCGGCCCCGGCTGCTCGCCGCCTGGGAGGCAGCGGGGCAGGTCCCCCGGCTGGCGGCGATCGCCAATGACCTGCTCGACGAATCCGGTGCCCGGCCCTGGCTCACCGATCACAACGGCGACTGGCACTTCCACGTCACCAAGCCGGACGCGTCGCTGCCCCACGGGGTCGCCGCGCAAGCCGGCTTCGCGTTCGCGGACCTCATCCGCCTCGGCGAGACCGGGCGCCTGCGCCACTGCCAGGCCCCGGACTGCCAGGCAGTCCTGATCGACCTGTCCCGCAACCGGTCACGCGTCTACTGCGACACCGGCAACTGCGGCAACCGGCAGCACGTCGCCGCCTACCGCGCCCGCAAGACCAGTCACCGGACACCCTAGGAGAAGCGGAGTTACCACGTCGTAGCCGGAAGCATGGCGGGCCACATTGGCAAGCCCGCTTCGGTGAGCGCCGCGTGAAGCCAGTTCTTTTCCGCGGAGGAGATTGACGCGGCCATGGAGTACATGGCGTCCCGGTAGGGAGTCGCCGACGGCCGGTCTTCCGGGACGAAGAAGCCACATGATCGCCGCACTGGTCGCCGAAGACGTGCACCGCGCCATGACCGAGCGCACGCCCTTCGACCCCGCCGACTACACACGACGACTGAACGCACTGCACGGCGACTGGCCCCCGCCGGAATAGCGAAAATGCTAGTCACGGTTCCCCAGCGCGGGAAACAAGGTAACCAGTCGAAGGTGCCGGTGCCGGAAGATCGCCCGCAGCATCGTCGCGATCGCCGCTTCCAAACCGGGTATCCAGGCTGACGGGAACCGGGTCCGGAAGGACACCTGGTCACGTACCTCGCAGCCTTCCGCATGCGGGACGACCGTACGTTCGTGGGACCAGTAGCGCATGGAGAGCATGGTGGAGCGTTCCAGGAACCGGCGGCCCTGGTCGACCTCGGCGATGGTGATGTCGTCATAGTCGAA
>DASXDG010000073.1:0-37566 GCA_036490795.1 Streptosporangiaceae bacterium | reverse complement strand
CTCGACGAATTCGACGAGAGCACCATCGCCAGCTGGTCGCAGGACCTGCGGCGGATCCTGGCCAGCGCCGTCAGCGACCCCGACCAAGACTGGAAGGCCCTGTAACTTCGGTCCCCTCCGGTCGCTTCCGGTCGCTTTGGTGGCTTTGGTCGCTTTGGTGGCGCGATCGCCCCGCGCATTGTCGGCAGCTCGGCTGACCCGCGGGCGAGAGCTGCAGCGGATCGTCAATCTTCGTGGAAGCTGGAGCGGGTCGCAGGCAGAAGCTGGGGCGGATCGTCAATCAACGTGGAACATCGTCTTTATGCGGAAGAAATGGTTGCTCACAGCAACCATTTTTGCCGTGTTGGATTGAATTACCGCGTTGTTGCGCGGATTCTGTGACGCGAGGGGTCACAGAGGCGCCAGCGACCAGGCCCGACGGCGATAGGCACCGCGCACGCCCCAACCAGTCACCGGCTGGGCGTTGTTGCGCGAATCGTGTGACGTGAGGGACCCCCGAGACTCTGGGGACCGCGCCCGGGCCGCGCCCGGGCCGGGCTCGCTCGGGCGCGGGCCGAACCCGGCGCCGAGCCCAAGCCCCGGCGCCGAGCCCAAGCCCGGGCGCCCGGGCCGAACCGGGCGCCGGGCCGGGCTGGGGGCTACTTCGCCTGGCGGTCGCGTTCCTGGCAGCGGAGGGCGCGCAGCATGTCGGCGCGGCCTTCGCTGAGCAGGCGGCGCAGTGAGGCTGGCGGCTCCGCCGAAGTGATGTAGGCGTCGGTGGCGGCCACGGTCTCGGCTGACAGCTCTAGGCTGGGGTACAGGCTGGATACGAAGTCTTGCGTCATGGCCGCGGGCCAGTCCGGCGATGCGTCGCTGATCGCGGCGAAGTACCGTTCCCGGTACGGCCCGGTCAGTTCCGGCTGGTCGGGGTCGGCGAACCCGCCGAGTACGGCGCGGAAGGTAGCCAGTGTGAGTGTTCCGCTGGTGAGCGACTGCCAGGCCGCCAGTTTCGCCTCGGTGCTCGGTATCGCGGCGCGGCAGGCCGCGGCGCTGCGCTCGCCGGTGTCGGTGGAGTCCGCGGCCAGTTCCGCGGCGATCTCGGTTTCGCCCGCCATGCCGCGGGACACCAGCCGCCGCAGCAGTGTCCATCTGAGGTCTGTGTCGACGGTGAGTCCCGCTAGTGCCGCCGCCCCGTTCAGCAGCGCCGCGATGAAGCTCAGATCGCCGGCTGAGGTGGCGGTCGCGGCGAATGCGCGGAGGTAGGCCAGCTGGGTGTCTGATCCGGCCGGTGCCGATTCGGCTAGCTTGCGCAGTGACCGTGCCATCTGCTCGAGTCCCGCGGCGCGGCGGGCCGGGTCCGTGAACTGGCGTGCTGCCTGGCCTGCCTGCTTCAACAGCAGCTGGACCATACTGATGTCCGCCACTGACGGCACCCCGGTCAGCACGAGCTGGACATAGTCGCGGGCGGTCATCCCGCCGTCGCGGCACATCTCCCACGTGGCGGCCCAGCACAGTGCCCCTGGCAGGGAATGGCTGAATGCCCCGATCGAGGACATGAGGGTCCGCAGTGAGTGCTCGTCCAGGCGGATCTTCGCGTAGGACAGGTCGTCGTCGTTGACCAGAATCAGGTCGGGCCGAGGCAAGCCGATGAGGCCCGGTATGGCTGTCGACGGCCCGGCGATGTCGGCCTCGATCCGCGTGGTCCTGTTCAGCGTGCCGTCGGTGAGTGTGTACAGCCCGATCGCGATCCGGTGCGAGCGCAGCACCGGGTGCGAGGCGGCGGCCTCCTGGAGCACCGCGAAGGAAGCGAACCGGCCCGAGTCGTCGAGCGTGTAGTCGGCCCGCAGCGTGTTCACACCCGCGGTCTGCAGCCATTCATGTGACCAGGCGGTCAGGTCGCGGCCCGAGGTCTGCTCAAGCGCGGCGAGAAGGTCGGCCAGCGTCGCGTTCCCCCAGGCATGCGCGGCGAAGTACTTGCGCACCCCGGCCAGGAAGTTCTCCTGACCCACATAGGCGACCAGCTGCTTGACCACCGCGGCGCCCTTGGCGTAGGTAATGCCGTCGAAGTTCACCTCAACCGTCTGGATGTCCACCATGTCGGTTGCGATCGGGTGGGTCGAGGGCAACTGGTCCTGCTGGTACGCCCATCCCTTGAACCCCTGGGCGAAGACGGTCCACGCCGAGATCCACCGGGTGGCCTCGGTCTGCGCCAGCAAGGAGGCCCAGGTGGCGAACGACTCGTTCAGCCACAGGTCGTCCCACCAGCGCATCGTGACCAGGTCGCCGAACCACATGTGCGCCATCTCGTGCAGCAGCGTCTGATCGCGCTCCTCACGGCGCTGGTCGGTCACCCGCGACCGGAATATGAAGCCTTCCAGGACCGTCACCGCGCCGGCGTTCTCCATCGCGCCCGCGTTGAACTCCGGCACGAACAGCAGGTCGTACTTTCCGAACGGGTACTTGATGCCGAACAGGGACTGGTAGAAATCCATGCCCTGCTTGGTGATGGTGAAGATCTCCTCCGGATTCAGGTACTCCGCCAGCGACTGGCGGCAGTAGATGCCCAGTGAGATGCCGTCATGCTTGTCCCTGACCACGTGGTACGGGCCGGCCGAGATGTGGGTGATGTACGTCGGCAGCGGCGGAGTGGCGGGGAACCGCCACCGGCGCGCGATAGTGTCCCCCGCTGGCCCGGCAACCGCTTCGTCGGCGCGCGGTGCCAGGTTGGATACGACCTGCCAGCCGGGCGGCGCCGTGGCAGACAGCTCGTACGACGCCTTCATGTCAGGCTGGTCAAAGCACGCGTAGATACGGTGTGCCTTGAACGTCTCCAGGTCCGAGTACAGGTAGACGTTCCCGTCCGTCGGATCGGTGAACCGGTGCATCCCCTCGCCGCTGCGCGAGTAAGCGCACTCGGCGTCGACGATCAGCACGTTCTCGGCGGCGAGGCCGGTCAGCGCGATCCGCTCGCCGTCGAACGCGCCGGGCGCGACCGGCTCCCCGTTCAGCGTGATCCCGGTTACCGCCGGAGCGGTCAGGTTGACGAACGTCCCGGCGCCCGGAGCGGCGCAGCGGAATCTGATCACGCTTTGCGATCCGAAGGTCGTATCTCCTCTGGTCAGGTCCAGGTCGACCTGGTAGGACATGACCGTGATGAGCGCCGCGCGCTCCCCGGCCTCCGCGCGGGTCAGGTTCGGTGCCACTAGCCGTAATCCCTTCGAAAGCCGGGGTGCTCGCTTGCCGTGCCGGGGTTATTTGCGAGTGCTGGCTACCTGGTCCAGGCGGTGGTCAAGGTCGGCGACGGTCGGTGCCTTGAACAGGTCGGCCATGGTGATCCGTACCTCGAGCTGGGCGTTGATCCGCCCGGCGAGCAGCATGGCTTCGACTGAGCGGCCGCCGAGGTCGAAGAAGTCGGTGTCGATGCCGCATTTGGCTACGCGCAGGACCTGGGCGAACAGCTCGCACAAGATTTCCTGGCGGGGTGTGGCGGGCGGCTGGTAGGGGAGCAGGCCGTTCAGTTCGGGGACGGGCAGCGCGGCAATGTTGACTTCCCCGTCCGTCGTGAGGGGGATCTCGTCGATCGCCATGATCGCCGTCGGCATGGCGTCGTTGTCCAGTGTCTTCCTGGCGTGGGCATGCAGTTCGGGGAGGTCCAGGCCGGGGCCGGACGGAACGACGTAGGCGATCAGGCATTCGTCGTCCTGGCCCGCGCCGTGCTCGACCACCGTCACGTTGGCCAGCCCGGGGAAGGCTTCAAGGGCCTTGGTGACTTCACCGATGCTTCCAGAGTCCATCACGGCTCTCCGTCCATATTCGAGTCCTGCACGAATTACCGGACTGGCTGCCAGCCGGCCACGCTTCACGCTCGCAGGAGGGGGAGACCACCGCACCTTCCGGGTTGCGGCCCGATAGGCCGCGCCGGTCCGTGCGCAATGTCGAAGGTGCTGGCGAGCGGCGCAGACGGCAGGTTTATCGGGGCGGTCGGATGGGCCTGGGGGCCGGCCGTTCCCTCGGCATTTACTAACCGAAATGAGGTTCACCATGGCAAATCCCTTCGAAGATCCGGATGCCTCCTATCGGGTGCTCGTGAACCACGAAGGTCAGCACAGCCTGTGGCCCGCGAACCAGCCAACCCCGGACGGCTGGACCGTCGCGCATGACACGGACTCTCGAGCCAACTGCCTGGAGTACATCGAGAAGAACTGGACTGACATGCGCCCTAAGAGCCTGATCGAGGCACAGGGCAGCTAACCCGTTCCTTTTCCGGCGGATCGACGGCACGCGCCCTGCTCTGCACACGATTGCAGTGCCTATCGGAATGAGGATTACATGGCCATGCACCATCGACGAGCCTCGTCCAACCGGGAGATGAAAGCAGCGGAAGCGGCGTCGGATGTGACGTTGCCGGAACTGTTCGAGCGGCAGGTGGCGCAGGTCCCCGATGCCGTCGCGGTGGTATGCGGGCAAACGCGGTGGAGCTACGCGGAGGTAGCGGGGCGGGCGAACCGGCTGGCGCGGTTCCTGGTGTCGCACGGGGCGGGGCCGGGGCGGCTGGTCGGGGTGGCGATGGGGCGTTCGGCGGAGCTGGTGGTGGTTCTGCTGGCCGTGCTGAAGGCAGGGGCCGGGTACGTGCCGGTTGATCCGGAGTACCCGGCCGAGCGGGCGAGCTTCATGCTGGATGACGCGGGGGTGGTGCTGCTGGTCTGTGACCGGGGATCGGCGGGACGGGTGCCGTCCGGGGACATTCCGCGGGTGGTGGTGGATGACGAGGGGACGGCGGCGGAGGTAGCGGGGTTGCCGGCCGGGCCGCTGGCGGACGGGGAGCGGCTGGCGCCGCTGGTGCCGGGGAGTGCGGCCTATGTGATCTATACGTCGGGGTCGACGGGGCGGCCGAAGGGCGTGGTGGTGTCGCACCGGAATGTGGCGCGGCTGCTGGCGATGACGACCGGCTGGTTTGATTTCGGGCCCGGCGATGTGTGGGCGCTGTTTCATTCGTACGCGTTTGATTTCTCGGTCTGGGAAATGTGGGGGGCGCTGGGGTTCGGCGGGCGGCTAGTGGTCGTGCCGTTCCTGGTCAGCCGGTCGGCGGGCGAGTTCCGTGAGCTGCTGGCGGCCGAGGGGGTGACGGTGCTGAATCAGACGCCGTCCGCGTTTTACCAGCTGATGGAAGTGTGGGGAGACGGGGCCGGGCTGGCGGTGCGGTTCGTGGTGTTCGGGGGCGAGGCACTGGATTGCGGCCGGGTGGCGCGATGGCGGGAATCGCTGCCGGGCGGGTCCTTGCCGGGCGGGTCGCCGGTGCTGGTCAACATGTACGGGATCACTGAGACGACGGTGCATGTGACCGGGCACGTCGTGGGCCCCGGGGATACGGGAAGCGTGGTGGGGACGGCGATCCCGGATCTGCGGGTGTTCGTCCTGGATGAACAGCTGAAGCCGGCGCCGCCGGGGACGGCGGGGGAGATGTACGTGGCGGGGGCGGGGCTGGCGCTCGGCTACCTGCACCGGGCGGGCCTGACCGGGGAGCGGTTCGTGGCATCCCCGTTCGCAGGGCCGGGAGAGCGGATGTACCGGACCGGGGACCTGGCCCGGTGGACCGCGGGGATCCGGGGGGACGGTTCCCCCCGGCCGGTGACCTCCGGGGAACTGGAGTACCTGGGCCGGGCCGACGACCAGGTAAAGGTGCGCGGGTTCCGGATCGAACTGGGCGAGATCGAGGCGGTACTGGCCGCGGACGCGTCGGTGCGTCAGGCCGCGGTTATGGTACGAGAGGACCAGCCGGGAGACCGCAGGCTTGTCGGGTACGTGGTGCCAGCCGCCGGGGCGGATGTCGACGCCGCGATGCTGCGTGAGCGGATCGGGCGAGTGCTGCCGGAGTACATGGTGCCTGCCGTGGTCATGGCGCTGGACCGGCTGCCGCTGTCACCCACCGGCAAACTGGACCGCCGCGCCCTGCCCGCTCCCGAGTACGCCGCGCCGGCCGGTGGCCGGGCTCCGGCTTCGGAGCGGGAACGGGTGCTGTGCGACGTGTTCGCACAGGTGCTGGGGCTGGACCGGATCGGTGTCGACGACAGTTTCTTCGACCTGGGCGGCCATTCGCTGCTGGCGACCAGGCTGGTGTCGCGGGTGCGTTCCGCGCTGGGTGCGGAGCTGACGATCCGGGCGGTGTTCGAGCATCCGACGGTGGCCTCGCTCGCGGAGGCGCTGGACGAGGCGGGTGCGGCGCGGCCGCCGCTGACCAAGGCCGCGGTGCGTCCGGACCAGCTGCCGTTGTCGTTCGCGCAGCAGCGGCTGTGGTTCCTCGAGCAGTTTCTCGGGCCGAACACGGCGTACAACCTGCCGTATGCGTGGCGGCTGGAGGGGGAGCTGAACGCGGACGCGCTGCGGGCGGCGCTCGGAGACGTGATCAGCAGGCACGAGTCGCTGCGCACGATCTTCGCGGCGGAGGACGGGCGGCCGTATCAGCGGGTGATCCCGGCGGGTGAGGTGACGGCGCCGGTCACCATCGCCACCGCCGCGCCCGGCGAGCTGGCCGGACTGGTGGAGGCGGCGGCGCGGCACGAGTTCGACCTGGCCAGGGAACTGCCGGTGCGGGTCCGCGTGTTCACCGTCAGTCCGGACGAGCACGTGCTGGTGCTGGTCTGTCACCACATCGCGAGCGACGGCTGGTCGATGACGGTGCTGATGGCCGATCTGGCCGCCGCGTACGCGGCGCGGCGGGCCGGGCGGGCCCCCGACTGGCCGGACCTGCCGGTACAGTACGCCGACTACGCGCTCTGGCAGCGTGACCTGCTCGGCGACGACCAGGACCCGGCCAGCATCATGTCCCGTCAGGTCGCCTACTGGACCTCGGCCCTGGCTGGCATCCCCGATGAGCTGGTGCTGCCGTCGGACCGGACCAGGCCGGCCAGTCCCACGTTCCGCGGTGCCGAGGTGACGGTGGATCTGGACGCGGGCTTGCACACGGCGCTGTCTGACCTGGCGCGTGCACATCAGGCGACCGTGTTCATGGTGCTGCACGCGGGACTGGCCGCGCTGCTGTCCCGGGTGGGCGCCGGTGCCGATGTTCCGCTCGGCTCGGTAGTCGCGGGCCGGTCCGACGAGGCGCTGCACGACCTAGCCGGGTTCTTCGTGAACACTGTGGTACTGCGGACCGACGTGTCCGGCGAGCCTAGCTTCGCCGAACTGGTGGACCGGGTACGGGAAACCGACCTCGCCGCGTACGCCCATCAGGACGTGCCGTTCGAGCAGCTGGTCGAGGCCCTCAACCCGGTCCGGTCGCTGGGCCGGCACCCGTTGTTCCAGGTCATGATCGTCTCCGACGACGACAGCGGCACCAGGCTGTGGCGGCTGCCTGGCGTGCGCACCGAAGCCGAGCCGGTCCCGGTCATCGCTGCCCGGTTCGACCTGACCTGCCTGTTCCGGCAGCGCAGTGCCCCGGACGGGGCGCCCGCCGGAATCCGGTGCGTCTTCGAGTACGCCACTGACCTGTTTGACCGCGCGACCGTCGAGGCCTTCGCCGGCCGGCTGACCGGGTTGCTGCGCCAGGCCGTTCGCGACCCGGACCGGCTGGTGGGGGACCTGGAACTGCTCACGGCTCAGGAGCGGGCTCGGTTGCTCGGCCAGGCGGACTGGAATGGCGCCACCAGGGAGGAACCCGCCAGGGAGGAACCCGCCAGGGGGGTATCTGCCCTCACCCTGCCCGGGTTGTTCGAGGGGCAGGTGAAGCGGTCGCCGGATGCGGTGGCGGTGGTGTCCGGCGGCATCAGGCTGTCGTATGCGGAGCTGAACGCGTGGGCGAACCGGCTGGCACGTTATCTCGTCAGCCTGGGGGCCGGGCCGGAGCGGCTGGTCGCGATCATGATGCCGCGGTCGGCGGACATGGTGGTGGCGATGCTGGCGGTGCTGAAGGCCGGCGCGGCGTACGTGCCGGTCGACCCCGCATACCCGGCGGACCGGATCGCGTTCATGCTCGCCGACGCCCGCCCCGTCGCGGTGCTGACCACCGGCTCGGCGGTGTCCGGCGTGCCGGACGATACCGTGCCGGACGATACCGTGCCGGTGGTGCTGGATGACCCGGCGGTGATGGCCGCGGTCGCCCGGCAAGATGACGGCGACCTGGGCGACGCGGACCGCGTCCGCCCGCTGGTAACGGCGCATCCCGCCTACACGCTCTACACCTCCGGGTCCACCGGACGACCCAAGGGCGTCGTCATCGAGCATCGCGCTCTGGCGAGCCTGCTGGCACACGCGACGTCCGAGTTCGCGCCCGGGGAACTGTCACGGGCGCTGGCCGCGACGTCGCTCAGCTTCGACGTCTCGGTCTTCGAACTGTTCACTCCGCTGGTCAGCGGCGGATCGGTAGAGATCGTGCCGGACCTGCTGGCGCTGGCCGACGACGGTGCCGGGCCGTTGCGCGGGTCGATGATCAACGCGGTGCCGTCCGCGCTGCTGGAGGTGCTGTCCGTACACGGCGCCACCGCCAGTGTGGGGACGGTCGTGCTGGGCGGCGAGGCACTCACCGCGCGAGCGGTCACCGCGATCCGGGCCGCGCTGCCCGGGGTCCAGGTGTGCAACATCTACGGGCCGACCGAGGCGGCGGTGTACGTCACCGCGTGGCGTGCCCCGGACATCGACGACGGGCAGGCTCCGTCGATCGGGAAACCGGTCACCGGCATGCACGCGCTGATCCTGGATGAAGCGCTGCGCTTGGTCCCGGCCGGAGTGACGGGGGAGCTCTACCTGGCCGGCCCCCAGCTGGGGCGCGGTTACCTGAACCGGTCCGCCCTGACCGCGGAACGCTTCGTGGCGTGTCCGTTCGGTGCGCCGGGGGAGCGGATGTACCGGACCGGGGATCTGACCCAGTGGGCCGCCGGCGGCATGATCGAGTACCTGGGCCGGATCGATGATCAGGTCAAGGTGCGCGGATTCCGGATCGAGCCCGGCGAGATCGAAGCTGTCCTGGCGGGCTCGCCCGGCGTGGCGCAAGCCGCGGTCGTGGTCCGCGAAGACCGGCCTGGCGACGGGAGGCTCATCGGCTACGCCGTACCCTCAGCTGGCGTCCAGCTCGACCCGGCCGCGCTGCGCGTCGCCGCCGCCAAGGCGCTGCCCAGTTACATGGTGCCCGCTACGGTCGTCATCTTGGAGCGGCTGCCCCTGACCCCCAACGGGAAGCTGGACCGGCGGGCGCTGCCCGCCCCCGACTTCACCGCCGCACCGGGCAGGACAACACCGTCCACCCCTCAGGAACAGGCCCTGTGCGAGGTGTTCGCGCAGGTCCTCGGCGTGGACCAGGTCGGGGTTGAGGACAGCTTCTTCGACCTGGGTGGCCACTCCCTGCTGGCCACCAGGCTGGTCTCCCGGGTCCGCGCGGTGCTGGGCGTGGAGCTTGCGATCCGGGCATTGTTCGAGCATCCGACCGTCGCGGCGCTGGCGCGGGTGCTGGCGGAGGCGCAAGAAGCCCGGCCGCCGTTGGCCCGGGTGGCGGTGCGGCCGGAGCGGCCGCCGTTGTCGTTCGCGCAGCAGCGACTGTGGTTCCTTGAGCAGCTGCACGGGCCGGGCACGGCCTATAACATGCCGTTCGCGTGGCGGCTGTACGGGCATCTGGACACCGCCGCGCTGGCCACGGCGCTCGCTGACGTGGTCGGCCGCCACGAGTCGCTGCGGACCGTCTACGCAGCCGAAGACGGAGAGCCCTACCAGGAGGTGCTCGCGCCAGGACAGGCGACCGTGCCGCTCACCGTCAGCACCGCCAACGCCGCCGAACTGCCCGGGCTGATAGATGCCGCGGCACGGCACGAGTTCAACCTGGCCAGCGAATTGCCAGTACGGGCCTGGGTGTTCACCCTGAGCCAGGGCGAGCACGTACTCGTGCTGCTGTCCCATCACATCGCCAGCGACGGCTGGTCGATGCAGGTGCTGATGACGGACCTGGCCACCGCGTACATCGCACGGCGGGACGGGGGCCGGCCGGACTGGCCGGACCTGCCTGTCCAGTACGCCGACTACGCGCTCTGGCAGCGCGACCTGTTCAGCTCGGACACGGCGGGCGACGTGCTGGCCGGGCAACTCCGGTACTGGCGGCAGGCGCTGGCCGGGCTGCCCGACGAACTGGCACTGCCATCTGACCGGTCACGCCCGGCCGTACCGTCCCACCGTGCCGGGGTCGTGCGGTGGCAGCTCGCGGACGCCCGCCTGCACGCGGCGCTGGCCGACCTGGCGCATGAGCGTCAGGTCACGATCTTCATGATCCTGCACGCGGGACTCGCGGCGCTGCTGTCGCGGATGGGCGCGGGCAACGACATCCCGCTCGGTGCCCCGGCGGCGGGCCGGACCGACGAAGCACTACACGACCTGGTCGGGTTCTTCGTGAACACGCTCGTGCTGCGCGCCGACCTATCCGGCGACCCCACGTTCACCGAGTTGCTTGACCAGGTGCGGGAAACCGTGCTCGCCGCGCAGGCGCGGCAAGATGTGCCGTTCGAGCGGCTGGTCGAGCTGCTGAACCCGGTCCGTTCCCCGGCCCGGCATCCGCTGTTCCAGGTGATGATCGCCGACGAGGATGTCGCCGCCGCGGACTGGCAACTGCCCGGACTGCGTATCGAGTCAGAACCGGTACCGGACGTGGCTGCCAAATTCGACCTGACCCTGGGTTTCCGGCAGGACCGGGACGCGGGCGGGATCAATGGCACGTTCGAATACGCGGAGGACCTGTTCGACCAGGCCACCGTGGCAGCCTTCGCCGGCCGGCTGACCTGGCTGCTGGCTCAGGCCGTGGCCGACCCGGTCCGGCCGGTCAGCGATCTCGATGTGCTTATCGGCGACGAGCGGCGGAAACTAGCGGAGTGGAACGGTACCGCCGGGGACATCCCTTCCGCCACGATCACCGAACTGTTCCAGCAGCAGGTCGCGCGGACACCCGGCGTGGCCGCCGTGGTCGACGGCGGAACGCGGGTCTCTTACGCCGACTTGAATGCGCGCGCTAACCGGCTGGCCCGGTTCCTGCTGACCCTGGGCGCGGGACCGGAGCGGCTGGTCGCGATCGCGCTGCCCCGCTCGGCGGAGATGATCGTCGCGGTACTGGCGGTGCTGAAGACTGGCGCGGCGTACGTCCCGGTGGATCCGGCCTGCCCCGCGGGCCGGATCGCCTTCATGCTCGCCGACGCCCGCCCCGTCGCCGTCCTGACCACGGCGCTGATCAGTCAGGACCTGCCGGAAGGGACGCCACAGGTCATCCTCGACCACCCCGCCGCCATGGCGGCCGTCGGCCGCCTTGGTGATGCTAACCTGCGCGACGCGGACCGGACCGCCCCGTTGATGCCGTCCCATCCCGCCTACGTGATCTACACTTCTGGCTCCACCGGACGTCCCGAGGGCGTCGTCGTCGAGCACCTATCCGTCGTCAAGTTGCTCGCCTGGGCGCATGCCGAGTTCACCGCCGCCGACCTGGCCGCCGTGCTCGCGTCCACCTCGCTCAGCTTCGACGTGTCCGTGTTCGAGATCTTCACTCCGCTGACCGCCGGCGGCGGCATCGAGCTCGTGCCCAGCCTGCTCTCGCTGGCCGGAGAACCCGGCGACCCAGTGCCAGAGCGGATGATCAGCGGCGTGCCGTCCGCGATTTCGCGGGTGATGAGCTCGTCGAGGGTCAGCGTCAGGGCAAACGTCGTCGTCCTCGCCCGCGAGCAGCTAACGTCGCGTGTTTTCTCGGACATCCGGGCCACATGGCCAGGGGCGCGGATCTACAACATGTACGGTCCGGCCGAGACAACCGTCTATGTCACGTCATGGCGCTCCGGCGACGCGCCTGGCCCAGGAGCAGGCCCAGGAGCAGGCCAAGGAGCAGGCCCAGGAGCAGGCCCAGGAGCAGGCCCGGGAGCAGGCCCGGTGCCGATCGGGCGGCCGATCCGGAACACACGGGCGCTCGTGCTCGATGAGCACATGCGGGTGGTGCCGCCGGGGGTGGCCGGGGAGTTGTACCTGACCGGAGCCCTGGCCCGCGGCTACCTGAACCGGCCTGGGCTGACCGCGGAACGGTTCGTGGCATGCCCGTCCGGCCCGCCTGGGGAGCGGATGTACCGGACCGGGGACCTGGCCCGGTGGACCGCGGAGGGCTGGGGGGACGGCTCCCCCCAGCCAATGGAATACGGGCAGCTCGAGTACCTGGGCCGGGTCGATGACCAGGTGAAGGTGCGCGGGTTCCGGATCGAGCTCGGCGAGATCGAAACCGTGCTGACGGGGTTGCCGGAAGTCGCCCAGGCTGCCGTCGCGGTCCGCGAAGACGGCCCTGGCGGCAGCGCCCTCGTCGGCTACGCCGTGCCAGTGGCCGGCGGTCAGCTCGATCCCGCCAAGCTGCGCGCGGCCGCTGCCCGGGTCCTGCCCGCTTACATGGTCCCCGCCGCCGTCGTCATCCTGGACCGGCTGCCGCTGACGGCAAGCGGGAAGCTGGACTCGGGCGCGCTGCCGGCTCCCGAATACGCCGCCCCGGCCGGCGCCCGGGCCGCCGCCACGGCCAGAGAGCAGGTCCTGGCCGAGATGTTCGCTGAGGTTCTCGGCATCGACAGGGTCGGTGCCGACGACAGCTTCTTCGACCTCGGCGGTCATTCCCTGCTGGCGACGCGACTGGTGTCACGGGTGCGGTCCGCGCTCGGTGTGGAGTTGCCGATCCGTGCGGTGTTCGAGCATCCGACGGTGGCCTCGCTGGCGGAGGCGCTGGACGAGGCGCGGGCGGCCCGGCCGCCGCTGACCAGGGTCGCGGCGCGGCCCGCGCGGCTGCCGCTGTCGTTCGCGCAGCAGCGGCTGTGGTTCCTCGAGCAGCTGCATGGGCCAGGAACCGCATACAACCTGCCGTACGCGTGGCGCCTGCACGGGCAGCTGGATACCGACGCGATGCGGGCGGCGCTGGGTGACGTGGTGCGACGCCACGAGTCGCTGCGCACGGTGCTCGCGGCGGAGGACGGGCAGCCGTACCAGCAGGTCATCCCCGTGCGGGAAGTCACGGTCCCGGTCACGATCACCACTGCTCGTTCTGAAGAACTGGTTGAACTCATCGATGCTGCGGCGCGGCATGAGTTCGACCTGGCCACCGAGCTGCCGTTGCGCGCCTGGCTGTTCACGGTGACCGAGCGGGAACACGTGCTAGTCCTGCTATGTCATCACATCGCCAGTGACGGCTGGTCGGTACAGGTGCTGATGGCCGACCTGACCACCGCGTATCGGGCCAGGGCCGAGGGCCGGGAGCCGGACTGGCGGGACCTGCCGGTGCAGTACACCGACTACGTCTTGTGGCAGCGGGGCCTGCTCAGCGGCATGGCCGGGCAGGTCCGGTACTGGCAGGAAGCTCTGGCCGGGCTCCCTGATGAGCTGGCTCTGCCGGTTGACCGGCCGCGCCCTGCCGAGCTGTCGCAGCGCGGCGGGGTGGTGCGGTGGCAGCTTGCCGACGCGGGGCTGCACGCGGAGCTGACCGAGCTGGCGCACGGGCACCAGGCGAGCCTGTTCATGGTGCTCGTGGCCGGACTGGCCGCGCTGCTATCAAGGATGGGCGCCGGCACCGACATCCCGCTCGGCGCTCCGGTCGCGGGGCGGACCGACGAGGCGGTGCATGCTCTGGTCGGGTTCTTCGTGAACAATCTGGTGCTGCGCACCGACCTGTCCGGCGACCCGAGCTTTGCGCACTTGCTCGGCCGGGTGCGGGAAACCGTGCTGGCCGCCCAGGCCCGCCAGGACGTGCCGTTCGAGCACTTGGTCGAAGTGCTGAACCCGGCCCGGTCCCAGGCCCGGCATCCGCTGTTCCAGGTCATGATCGCGGACCAGGATGTCGCCGCCGCGGACTGGCAACTTCCCGGGCTGCGTATCGAGGCCGAGCCGGTGCCTGACGTGTCCGCCAAGTTCGACTTGACCCTCGGCTTCCGGCAAGACCGCGAGACCGGCGGCGAGCTGGCAGGCATCAGCGCCACCTTCGAGTACGCGGGGGACCTGTTCGACGAAGGCACCGTGCAGGCGCTGGCCGCCCGGCTGACCCGGCTGCTGCGCCAGGCTGTGGCGGGTCCGGCCCGGCAGGTCAGTGACTTCGGCGTCCTCACCGCCGGCGAACGGCGGGAGCTGGCCCGGTGGAACGACACCGCCAGGGACATCCCGGTCGCCACCGTGCCGGAGCTGTTCCAGCGGCAGGCAGCCCGCACTCCTGACCTCCCGGCTGTGATCAGCGGCGATGTCACGCTGTCCTACGACGAGCTGAACCGGCGCTCGAACCAGCTGGCCAGGTACCTGATGACCGTGGGTGCGGGACCCGAGCGGCTGGTGGCCATCGCGATGCCTCGCTCCGCGGACATGATGATGGCGGTGCTGGCCGTGCTCAAGGCCGGGGCAGCCTACGTCCCGGTGGACCCCGCCTACCCGCAGGACCGGATCGGGTACATGCTGGCCGATGCCCGGCCGGTCGCGGTGCTGACCACCCGTGCGGTGAGCTCCGGCTTGCCAGGCGATGTGCCGCAGGTGGCCGTGGACGACCCGGCGGTCCTGGCGACCCTCGGTGTGCTGGATGACCGCGATCTGACCGATGCGGCCCGACCCGGCCCGCTCACCCCGTCGCATCCCGCCTACGTGATCTACACCTCGGGGTCCACCGGGCGGCCGAAGGGCGTCATGATCGAGCACCGTTCCGTGACGGAACTGCTGTCGTGGGCGCAAGCCGAATTCGCCTCGGGAGAGCTGGCCAAGGTCCTGGCCTCCACGTCGCTGAGCTTCGACGTCTCCGTCTTCGAATTGTTCACGCCGCTCATCTCCGGCGGCAGCATCGAGATGGTACCGAACCTCCTTGCCCTGACGTCCGGCCCGTGGCGTGCCAGCATGATCAGCGCCGTCCCCACCGCCTTGGCGCACGTCCTCGCCGCACCGGGAACAGCCGCGCGTGCCCCGGTCGTGGTGCTGTGCGGGGAGGCGCTGACCGGTCAGGTCGTCACCGCCATCAGATCGAGCATGCCCGGCGCGCGCATCATCAATATGTACGGTCCGACCGAGACCACCGTGTACCACACGACCTTCACGGTCGACGACGAGGCAAAGCCGGCCGCACCGCCGATCGGGCGCCCGCTCTGGAACCGCGGAGCGTTCGTGCTCGACGACCAGCTAGGGCTGGTGCCACCCGGAGTGGCCGGGGAGTTGTACCTGACCGGAGGCCTGGCCCGCGGTTACCTGAACCGGCCAGGGCTGACCGCGGAACGGTTCGCCGCTTGCCCGTTCGGCGCACCGGGAGAGCGGATGTACCGGACCGGGGACCTGGCTCGGTGGAGCAGCACGGGCGAGCTCGAATACCTTGGCCGGCTCGATGATCAGGTCAAGATCCGCGGGTTCCGGATCGAGCTGGGCGAGGTCGAATCGGTGCTGGCGGGACTGCCGGGTGTGGCGCAGGCCGCGGTCGTGGTACGGGAAGACCAGCCGGGGGACAAGCGGCTCGCCGGATACGTCGTTCCCGTGGCCGGAGCGGAACTCGACCTGGGCGCCATGCGCGACGCCACGGCCCGTGTCCTGCCCGCTTACATGGTGCCCGCCGCGATCGTCGAGCTGGACAAGCTCCCGCTCAACGCGAACAGCAAACTGGACCGGCGGGCTCTCCCCGCACCCGACTATGCCTCAGGCGTCACGGGCTTCCAGGAGCCCGCCACCACCAGGGAACGTGACCTGTCTGACCTGTTCGCGCAAGTACTCGGCGTCGACAGGGTCGGCGTCGAAGACAGCTTCTTCGACCTAGGCGGTCACTCTCTGCTCGCGGCTGTCCTGGTCGCCAGGCTCGCGAGGCAGATGGGCATCAAGATCAGCCTCAAAGGCTTTATGGCAAACCCCACGGTCCGCGCCATCGACAGGCTCCTGGATCAGTAGCCGCCCGCGCAGCATCGTGGGAGAGGAAATCCAAACCCCGCCTACATACATTCATAACGAGTCGCTGACTCAATTCGCTACGGAAGTGAGGCACACATGGCCAGCAAAAAGGTATCAGACGGGGTGATGGCGGAAATCGTGGCCATCCCTGGCCGCCTGGTCTCGGCTTGGGCCGCGCACGACGCCGTTGCCTTTTCTCAGCTATTCATCGAGGACGGGACGATGATCTTGCCTGGCGTGTACAAGAAGGGCCGCGAAGAAATCCGCAAGTACATGGCGGCCGAGTACGCCGGGCAGTACAAGGGCACCACCGTCACCGGATCCCCCATTGAGGCCAAGCCGCTCGGCAGCGAGGCCGTCGCCATGATCACCGACGGTGGCGTGCTCGCGCCCGGCGAGAAGGAGTTGTCCAGCAAGGAGGCGATCCGCGCGTCCTGGATTATGGTCAAGGACGACGACGAGATGTGGCGGATCTCCGTGTACCACAACTGCCCGCGCGACCCGGCTGCCTGAACCGCTCGCCAGGCTGGTTCGGCCAGCCGGCGGCAAGGAGGGTTCGCCTAGTGGCCGATGGCGGCGGTCGGTAACGACCGCTAGGACGTGCATGTGTCCTCGTGGGTTCGAATCCCACGCCCTCCGCTCTTTCCCCGGTCGATGTCGCGGGGTGCGTCCCGGAGTATCCCAAACGCCGACGGGCACCTGGCCAGTGCCAGGTGCCCGTCGCGACATTCAGGTGGTGCTGGTGCTAAGGAAGGCAGGAGGCGTACCCCTTCGGCGCCTTCGCGGGCGGAGCCGGGCTGAAGAACAGGGTCGCGCACTCGCCGAGCCAGACCGGGTCCTCCTCGGCGACGTAGTGACCCGAGTTGGGCGCGATGACCGTGTGCACGTCCGAGTCGACGTGTTCGAAGGACTGCGCCACGAAGTTACCGAAGCTGTCCTGGCCGCCCACCGCCGCGACCGGGATGGTCAGCTTCGACGTGTTGGTCTTGACGTCCCAGGTCTCGTCCTGCGGGTAGGCCCGGTAGTAGTCGTAGCCGGCCGAGCGGCTCAGCGGGCAGGAATAGGCGCCGTACCACACGTGCCGATCCTGCTGGGTGATGGCATTCTTCTTGTTGACGAACGTGTACAGGTAGTTCAGGTAAGCATCCGAGGAAGCCACGTTGTTGACGATGTTCTCGGCCACTGGCGCGGCCTCCATGTTCAGCAGGAAGTGGAAGCTGACGCCGTAGAGGCTCTCCAGCCCGTATCCGTTCAGCGCCGTTTCGATCGCCATGACCCGGCTGACCTGGGTCGGGTAGAGCCGGGCGTACGCGTAGGCCATATTCGCACCCACGTCGTGCCCGAGGATCGAGATGCTCTCGTTCCCGAAGCCCAGTGCGGCAACCGCCTCGTGCAGTCGCACCGCGGTATCTGCCGCGGTGAATCCGCCGGTGGTGGGGAAGGTCGAATTGCCCAGACCCGGCAGGTCGAGTGCGATCACCGTGTAGTTCTTAGCCAGGGTCGGCATGATCGTGTGGAATTCCCACCAGGTCAGCGGCCAGCCGTGGAGGAGCAGCAGCACCGGGCCGGAACCGCCGATGACCCAGTGAATGGAGTCGCCCGGAATGGCGACATTACCCTGCGTGAAGTCCTTCAGCTGGGGACTCGGGGGAGGCGTGCACGTCTTAGCGGTAGTCGTCCGCGTGGACGACTCGTGCGCCGCCAGCGCGGGCGTCGCGCTGACCGCCGTGACCGTGCAGGCGGCCGCGACCGCCGCGGCGATGCCGCCGACGGCGTATCGCCGCCACCCGCGAGCGGGAAGGGTCCTCCGCAGCGGCGCCGCCGCGGCCGCTGCCATCCGCTTCACTCTCAGAGACATCTAAGCTCCATTTCCTCCGGAGGTACGGATTGCCTGCGTGCGGGCAGGCATCCGCCGCTCAGACTCGTCGTCGTGAATAAAGGCGCGGTCTCGAAGGCGCCGCGACGTGGACACAATCATTTGTGTAACTTCTATTTTTCTGCTGCCGTGCTGCTTCTCCGCAATCAGCAATATGCACTCGCAGGCCAATAGCTGCGATCGTCGACGGGAAGGGCTCGTTGGCAATGCTGCTTGGAGGATTTTGATGTCAAAGACCGATGTTCCTACGCGCGAGCAGCTTGTTGAACGCGCGTCTGACCTCGTGCCACTGCTGCAGAAGAACGCGGCCTGGCAGGAAGAGAACCGGCGTCTTCACGACGAGACGATCGAAGCACTGACGGACGCGGGCATCTTCCGCATGCGGGTGCCCACGCGCTACGGCGGATTCGAGAGCGACACCCGCACCCTGGTCGACGTCGCCACTCAGCTCGGCCGTGGCGACGGTTCCACCGCGTGGACGGCCTCTGTGTACTGGATTCCGGGGTGGATGGCCTGCATGTTCCCCAACGAGGTTCAGGACGAGGTGTTCTCCACCCCGAACGTCCGCGTGTGCGGCACGCTGAGCCCGAGCGCGATGGCCGTCCCGACCGACGGCGGCATCATCGTCAACGGCAAGTGGGGATTCGTCAGCGGAGCGCTGCACGCCCAGTGGCAGGAGATCATCGCGATCCTCGTCGGCGGCGGGGGCGAGCCGTACCCGGTCGTCGCGCTGGTGCCGATGTCGGACCTGCAGATCATCGACGACTGGTACGTGGCGGGCATGAAGGGCAGCGGCAGTGTCAGCACGGTCGCGTCGGACCTGTTCATCCCGCAGGAGCGGGTCCTGCCGATCATGTCGATCCTGGCCGGCCAGTCCGCCTCGCCGGAGAACGCCGCGTCGGCGATCTACCGCGCGCCCCTGCTCCCGGTGGCCTCCGCGTCCTCGCTGGGCTGCGTCCTCGGCATGGCGAACGCGGCTAAGGAAGCGTTCTTCGCCCGGCTGCCCGAGCGCAAGATCACCTACACCGGCTACGGCCATCAGATCGATGCGCCGCTGACTCATCACCAGGTCGCCACGGCGGTCAGGAAGATCGACGAGGCGGAGTTCCACGCCCACCGCGCCTCCTCGCTGGTTGACACCAAGAGCGCGGAAAACGCCATGTGGAACATGAAGCAGCGGATCAGCGCACGGGCCGACCTCGGCGCGGTGTGCCGGCTCGCCAAGGAAGCCACGGACATCCTCGCCTCGGCCAGCGGCGGCTCGTCCATCTACAGTGACCAGCCGATGCAGCGCATATCCCGCGACGTGAACGCGGTCAACATGCACGCCCTGATGCACCCGGACACCAACGACGAGCTGTACGGGCGGATCCTGGTCGGGCTCGAGTCCGACACGCTCTACGTCTGACCGCATTCCAGCACACGCGCCCGCGCCGGGCTCCCTATCTCACCCGGCGCGGGCGTTCTGCTGCATCCGCCCGTTCGCCCGCCGTCCGCGCCGGCCCTGCGGCCGCCCGCCCCGCGCCGCCGCGGCGCCACGGCGCCAGGGCGCCAGGGCGCGCCGCGCCGCGGCGCCGCGCGTACCGCCGGCCAGGCTATGCGCCATAGCGGGATAAAGCGGACGTGACGTGCCCGACTTCGATGATCGTGCGCGTGAGTGTCCGGAAACGCGGACTCTCACGCGCACGATCATCACAGCTGGCTGCCCGGCTGCCGGTTTGCGGCATTTGTCCACGCGCGGCTGGGGCCCATCGGGGATCGGCCCTCGCGGCCCCTCGCGGTCCCCGCGGCCTTCCGCGGCCCCACCGGGCCCTGCGGGGCTGCATCCGTATGTGCTCGCTCTGTTACTGTTTGTCCGCCGGTGTCGTCGTTGCGACGGCCACGTAGCCGACGTGATGCCCGCGGCGATTATTTCGGCCGGGGCGCGCCGTCTAGTCCGGTAGGCAGACATCGATGGAGGCGAACATGACAGATGAGGCGGGAATCGGCGCGCGTCCGCTGGTAACGGACCGGGCCACCTGGCAGATGGAGCTGCACAAGCTGCGGACCCGCGAGAAGGCGCACACCCGGGAGGGAGACGCCATCGCGGCGGTGCGCCGGCGGCTGCCGATGGTCGAAGTGGATGCCACGATCCCGGTGACCGGCAAGAACGGACCGGTTCCGTTGCTGGAGGTGTTCGAGGGCCGTCGGCAGCTCATCGCTTACTACTACATGTGGCATGACGGCAAGCCGGCCGCGCAGCAGTGCGAGGGATGCACGTTCTTTAACGGGCAGGTCACTGAGCTGTCCTACCTGCATTCGCGCGACGTCACCTTCGCCACGTTCTGCGAAGGCCCGTACGAGGAAAGCATCGCCTATCACAACTTCATGGGATGGGACATGCCGTGGTACTCGGCGCGGGATTCCGCCGCGGCGCTGCTCGCCGGACGCTGGTTCGGCATGCTGGTCTGCTACCTGCGAGAGGGCGACCAGGTGTACGAGACGTACTGGTCCACCGGTCGCGCCACCGAGGTGATGGCCCCGAGCTACGGGCTGCTGGACATGACCGTCTACGGCCGCCAGGAGACCTGGGAAGATTCGCCCGACGGCTGGCCACGGCCGCTCGCACCCACCGGTCCGCAGTTCCGCGTGGACGGCCGGCCCACCGCCCAGTGGTCCCGGCTGGCAGCCGGACGCTCCGATGACATCGGATCCGGGGGCGCCAGCGCATAGCGTCCGCCGGCTTATCCGGCCTCGGCAGGCGCCACAACCGGCGCCACAACCGGCGCGGCAGGCGCCACAGCCGGCGCCACAACCGGCACCCCGGCCGCCGCGGTCGCCGCCGCGGCAGGCGCTTCGAAACCAGGGGCGTTCTCGGTGCCGGGAACGGCGGCCGGACGGGTCCGCTCGCCCCACCTGGCCACGGCGGGACCGGTCAGGCCCAGCAACGCCAGAAAGGCCCCGAGCAGGACGAAGCCGAGCCGGCCAAGGCTGAGTACGAGCCCGATCAGCAGTATGGGTGCCAGCGCCTGCCCGGCGCCGGTGCCCATGCCGACCAGGCCCTGGTACTGCCCCTGCGCGTGCGGTGGCGCCAGCCCGAAGTCGAGGGCGAACGTGCCTGAGGCGTGCCACAGTTCGCCGAAGGTGTGCAGGACAACCGCCGCTGCCAGCACCAGCAGCGCGGCCCAGGCGGGAATGCCGGTCGCCAGGCCCATCGCCGTGCAGCTGAGCAGGAAGATCACCCCGGCCCGCCGGAAGGCGGCTCCGCCCTGCCTGATGGTCTGCACCGTCTTGCCGACGCGGACCTGGAACAGCACCACGATCACGGTGTTGACGATCACGAAGGCCGAGACAGTCCACCGGGGCGCGTGGGTCTGATAGACGACCCACACCGGCAGCAGCACGATCAGCACGAAGTACTGCATGTACATCCCGCCGGACAGCACGGTGTAGGCCACGAACGGCTTGTCCTTCAGCGCCGCGAACGGCGACTCCTCACGCGCGCCGGGCAACGGCTCGTATTTCGGTAGCCGGCTGAGGATCGCTATGCCGATCAGGCAGGTCAGGGCGTTGCCGAGGAACATCGCGCGGTACGCGTTCACGGAGTTGAGCTCGAGCGCGATGCCCGCGGTGGCGACGCCGAGCGTGATGCCCACATTGAGCATCGCCGCCATCTGCGAGCGGAACGTCGTCGCCGCCTCGTCGCCGACCCGGCGCAGCAGCGCCACGTCGGCCGCGCCCGAGGCGATCAGCCCGGCCCCGTCCACGGTGGTGACGATCAGGAAACTCGTGAAACTGTGCGCGAACAGTACGTAGCCGGCCGCCGCGGCCGCCTGGACCAGCAACACGAACCGGAACACATTCCGTGGTCCGTGCCGGTCGGCCAGCCTCCCGATCGGCATGGCGGCCAGCAGGCCCACCAGGCCGGCGATGGTCATGGCCAGGCCCGTGCGTGCCGCCGACAGGTGCACCACCCTGACCGCGTACAGCGTCAGCGTGGTCAGGACCAGCCCCGACCCGTACGTGTTGATGAACGTCGCCAGCAGGTACACCCGGCGCGGACCTGGTTCTGGAATGAGGGACAAGTTCAGTCTCGGCATCTGTTTCCTTCCAGAAGCTCACGGGCCACAAGCTCACGGGCCAGACGAGCCGGGAAAAAGAGCGGCCGGCCGCCACGTGGGCGGCCGACCGCTTTAACTAGCGCTGTGCCGCGGCCGCGGCAGCCCGCATCTGCATGGCCCGCCCAACGCGGATGGCGATATCCGGGGCCATCAGCGACATCGGATCCGCTACCAGGCCGGCCACCTTGAGGAACGCGTCGGTCACGACCGGGTCCATCGTCGCGGCGGCAAGCACCGCCGGGACGTACTGGTTGACCAGCTTGATCTGGTCCGTCCGCTCGCCCTCGACACCGGGGTAGCCGAGGTCGGCGATGGCGGAGAACTGCCACGGGCCGGCGATCTGGCTCGCGATCTCGCCGAAGAACGCGAGCGCGTTCAGCGGGTCGGCACTGTCCATGTGCCTGCTCAGCGTCAGCGCTTCCATCCCGGCGACGGTCATGCCCTGGGCGTAGACCGGGTTGAAGCTGCACACCGCGTCGCCCATCACCAGCAAGCCCTCGGGGAACCGGGTCAGTGCCTCGTAATGGCGCCACACGCTGGCCGGGAACTTGAACCGGATCGGGTCGTCGACCGGCTCCCAGTCCTTGATGAACTCGTAGTGAGTGGGCAGCGGCAGCGACCTGACGTACTCGTCAAAACCCTCCGGGTCGGTGGGCGCGTGATCCCCGAGCACCCCGGTGCAGGACAGCTCCACGGTCTCGCCGTCAGGCAGCAGGTAGCAGAACACCCCTCGCGGGCTCACCGGCGTCCCAGCCTGGTTGATCGCGATGTCGTGGGTGAACGGATTGCCGTTCTTCAGGCGGTAGTGCCGGGTGGTGTAGGCGAGGTCGACCTTGATCTTGTCCTCGGCCGGTGCCTGGTAGCCGAGCTCGGTGAGCCAGGCTGGCATCCGCGAGCCGCGGCCGGTGATGTCGACGACCAGGTCGGCGCTGAGCACCTCGGGCTCGGTGCCCTGCTCGCGACGCTGAACCCGCGCCCCGGTGACCTTGCCGTTGTCCTGCGTCGTCTCCAGGCTGACGATGTCGTACCCCTCGCGGAAGATCACGTTGGGGATGGCCTGGACGCGATTGCGGACGTGCTCTTCGAGGATCGGGCGTCCCGACGACACGCAGATCAGACCGGAGTCGGACGCCGCCAGCTTGTAGCCGTTGAAGTTCCACTGGATCTGGCCGTTGAAGTCGCCGAGCGTCACTCCGGCCTCGCTCATTGACTCGGTGACGCCGGGGAACAGTTCCTCAAGGATCTGCTGTCCCCTGGCCACCAGGCAGTGCGCGTGCCGCCCGTGCGGGACGCCGCTGCGCGGGCCGCTCGTGCCGGTCAGCTGGTCGCGGTCCACGACGATAACCTCGCCGTAGTGGTCGGACAGGACACGGGCGGCCATCAGGCCAGCCATGCCTCCGCCGAGCACGACAGCGCGTTCCCCTCGCTTGTCTTGCGTCACGGTTGCCTCCTTCAGGCCTGGCCCGCCGCGCGTCGAAGCGCCGGCGTTGGCCAGTTCCTATGGGTCGTATCGGCAATCGGGCGGTGCCCGGCGGGCACGGCCGTTCCTGCCGGCATCGCTGTCCTGCATCCCTGACGGTGGCACCTGGCCCTAGGCACCGCATCTCCCGCGTTGCGCGGCGCCAACCAGCAGGTCGGGGGCCCTTCTCGAGGCGGAGCCGAGCGCAACAGGAGAGATGCGGCCGGCCGCGGTCCGCTGCGATCGTCGCCATATACATACGCGGTGCGAGTTGGTCGGATCCGCGCGCTCGGCCTGCGCGGCGGCTGTCACGGATAGGCGGATCGGGGCAACATGGTGGATTCCAGTTCCGTTCAGGAGCGCTTCGCCCAGGTGGTGGCGCGGACGCCGGACGCGATCGCGTTGTCATCGCCCGCCGAGGGCGAGGTGCTGACCTACGCCGAACTCGACGAGCGGGCCAACCGCATCGCCCGCCGGCTGATCGGCCTTGGCGTGCGCCCGGAAGACCCGGTCCTGGTGCTGCAGGAGCGGACCGTGTCGATGGTCGCCTCGATCCTGGGCATCGTGAAGGCCGGCGCCATGTACCTTCCGCTGCACGACGCCTATCCGCTGCAGCGCATGCAGTGGATCGCCGACCACGTGGGCAGGCCGGTACTGCTGACGGACGCGGTCATGCGCGAGCGCGGCCTGCCGGAGGTTCCGGTGACTGTCTTGGTCGACTCCGACGCGGAACTGCGCTCGCTGCCCGGCACTGACCCGGGCGTGCGGACCGGACTCGACCACCTGGTGCACGTGATCCATACCTCGGGCTCGACCGGTGACCCGATGGGGGTCGCCGTCACGCACCGCGGTGTGCTGGGACTGGCGCTGGACTCCTGCTGGGACAGCGGGGCGCACGAGCGGATCGTGATGCTGGCGCCGTACGCGTTCGCCGTGTCCACCTATGAGCTGTGGGTCCCGCTGCTGCATGGCGGTCACCTGGTCCTCGCGCCGCCCGGCCACCTGGACGTCGGCAGCCTGCGCGAGCTGATCGCGGCACACGGGCTGACCGGTGTGCACGTCACGGCCGGCCTGTTCCGGGTGGTCGCCGATCAGGCGCCGGAGTCCTTCGCCGGCGTGCGCGAGGTGCTGACCGGCGGGGACGTGATCTCGGCCAAGGCGGTGCAGCTGGTGCTCGAGGCGTGCCCCGGTACCGTGGTGCGCGCCACCTACGGCTCGTCCGAGTTGTCACTGTTCGTGCTCAGCTCGCCGATGCGGGCACCGTACTCGCTGGGCCCGGTCGTTCCGGTTGGCCGGCCCTTGGACAACATCCGGCTGCACATCCTGGACGAGCGGCTCAGGCCGCTGCCCCCCGGCGAGATCGGCGACCTGTACGTCGCGGGCACCCGTCTGGCGCGTGGCTACTACCGGCGTCCCGGCGTCACGGCCGAGCGTTTCGTCGCCGATCCGTTTGGCGGGGGCGGGCAGCGCATGTTCCGCACCGGCGATCAGGTGCGGGTGCGGGAGGACGGGCTGATCGAATTCACCGGGCGGGCCGGCGATCAGGTCAAGATCCGCGGTTACCGGGTCGAGCCGGCCGAGATCGAGAGCGCCCTCGCGAGATTTCCCGGGGTGGCGCACGCGGTCGTGGTCGCGCACGCGATTGAGGACGGCCAGAAGCGGCTGATCGCGTACGTCGTCCCTGAGGGAGCCGGCCCACTCGACGTCGACGGGCTGCGCGCGCACGCCAAGGAACTGCTGCCCGAGTACATGGTGCCGTCGGCGTTCGTCACGCTGGACTCGCTGCCGCTGACCCCGAACGGGAAGGTGGACCGCAAGGCTCTGCCCGAACCGGCCGAGGAAGCCGTGGCGGCCTACCGCGCGCCGCGGACCCCCCGGCAGGAACTGCTGTGCTCCCTGTTCGCCGAGGCGGTCGGGGTACCCAGGGTCGGACTCGACGACAGCTTCTACGACCTGCACGGCGAGTCGCTGATGGCGATGCGGCTGGTCAGCGCGATCCAGGACCGCCTGGGCGCCGAGATCCTGGTCTCCGATGTCTTCGACGCCCCCACCGTCGCCGAACTCGACCAGCTGGTCGACAAGGCCCTGCAGCAGTCGCGGGCCTGAGGTCATGGCGAAGCTCGCGACCGCTGTGGGACGGGCTCTCGCGGGCGAGGGGGTCAGGGCAGCCTTCGGGGTGGTCGGCAACGGGAACTTCCTGGCCGTGGACGGGCTCATGGCGGGCGGGGCCAGCTATGTCGCGGCCCGTCATGAGGGCGGCGCGATCGCGATGGCGGACGCGTACTACCGGGTGACGGGGGAGGTCGCGGTCTGCACGACCACGTACGGGCCGGGCCTGACCAACACCGCGACCGGGCTGGCCGAGGCGGTCAAGTTTCGCAGTGGAGTCCTGCTGCTCTGCGGCGACCAGCCGGCCGGCGGACCGCGGCGGATCGACGTCGACCAGGTCGCGTTCGCCGAGGTGCTCGGCGCCGCCACCGTTCGTGTCACCGACCCGGCAACGATCCGCGGCACCGTCGCCCGCGCGCTCGAGCTGGCCCGCGGCGGCCCCTGCCCGGTCGTGCTGAGCATCCCCGCCGACCTGCTCGGCAGCGACATTCCGGAAGATCATAACGACAGGCGTGCGTGTCCCGGGCCCGCCCTTCACGTCGATGCCTTGCCTGACCGCCAGGCTGATCTGCTGCTCACACTCCAGGTCGAGGCGGCCCTTGGCGTGCTTGCCCGCGCCCGGCGCCCGCTGCTGCTCGCCGGCCTCGGCGCGTACCGGTCTGGCGCCGCGCAGCCGATCGCCGCGCTCGCCGACCGGCTGGGCGCGCTGCTCGCCACGACCGTGATGGCCGACGGACTGTACCGGGACAACCAGTGGTCACTCGGGATCTGCGGTGGCTTCGCCTCGCCGCGGGCGGCCGCGATCATGGGCGAGGCCGACGCGGTCGTCGCGTTCGGGGCGAGCCTCAGCGACTTCACGCTGCACGGCGGCATGCTGATCGATCCGCGCGCCACCCTCGTGCAGGTCGACCTGGCCGCGGCGCCCACCGCGGACCGGGTCGACCTGTACCTCAGCGGGGACGCGGCCCAGGTCGCCAAGACCCTGCTCGACGGCGTACGCGCCCGCGACCTCGGGGCGTCGAACTGGCGGGAGGAGGTGGCGGCCGGCATCGGCCTGACCGGCTGGGAACACGAGCCGTACGACGACGCGAGCACCGCGGGCCGGATCGACCCGAGGACCTTGGCGCTGGCGCTGGCCGGCCTGCTGCCCGCCGAACGCACCCTGGTCATGGACGGCGGCCACTTCGTTGGCTGGCCCCCCATGTACTGGCCGTCCGCCGACCCGTCCGCGCTCGTGTTCACCGGCATGGCGTTCCAGGCGATAGGCCTCGGCTTCGCGGGGGCGGTCGGCGCCGCGACCGGCAGGCCGGACCGGACGACGGTCGTGGCGCTCGGCGACGGCGGCGCGCTGATGGGCCTGCCCGACCTGGAGACCCTCGTCCGGATCTCGCCCTCAGCGCTCGTGGTGATCTTCAACGACGCCGCCTACGGCGCGGAGGTGCACATGTACCGCCAGCTCGTCGGGGACACCAGCCCCGCGGCCTTCGGCGATACCGACTTCGCCGCCGTGGCGCGCTCGTTCGGCGCGCAGGCGGCGACCGTGCGCACCGTCGCCGACCTGGCCGGCCTGCGTGCCTGGCGTGAGGCGGGATCCCGCGGCACCTACCTGATCGATTGCAAGGTCGCGCCCGACGTGGTCGCCAAGTACCTGGCGGACCTGGGCGGACACATGAGAGCCGGGGGAGTGTGACGCCATGACGAGGAAGACCCGCCCGCTGACTGGGGATGAGTACATCGAGAGCCTGCGCGACGGGCGGGAGATCTACCTCTACGGCGAGCGAGTCAAGGACGTGACCTCGCATCCGGCGTTCCGCAATCCGGCCGCCATGGTCGCCAGGCTGTACGACGCCTTGCACGACCCGGCCCATTCCGCCGTCCTGACCGCACCGACCGACACCGGCAGCGACGGCTACACGCACCGGTTCTTCACCACGCCACACAGCGCCGAGGATCTCGTCGCGGACCAGCAGGCCATCGCGCAGTGGGCGCGGATGACCTACGGCTGGATGGGGCGCAGTCCCGACTACAAGGCGTCGTTCCTCGGCACGCTGGGCGCGAACGCGGAGTTCTACCACCCGTTCGAAGAGAACGCGAGGCGCTGGTACGCCGAGTCGCAGGAGAAGGTGCTGTTCTGGAACCACGCGATCGTGAATCCCCCGGTGGACAGGAACCGCCGGCCGGATGAGGTCGAGGACGTGTTCGTGCACGCGGAACGCGAGACCGACGCCGGCCTGATTGTCAGCGGTGCCAAGGTCGTCGCCACCGGTTCGGCGCTCGCGCATTACAACTTCATCGCCCACTACGGGCTGCCGGTCCGCAAGCGGCAATTCGCGCTCGTCGCCACCATCCCGATGGACGCGCCTGGGGTGAAGCTGATCTGCCGGCCGTCGTATTCGGCCATGTCCGCGGTGATGGGCAGCCCCTTCGACTACCCGCTGTCCTCGCGCATGGACGAGAACGACACCATTCTCATCCTGGACAAGGTGCTCATTCCGTGGGAGAACGTGTTCATCTACGGCAGCCTCGCCAAGGTGCAGCAGTTCAGCGAGCGCTCTGGCTTTTCCGAGCGTTTCACCTTCCATGGGTGCACCCGCCTGGCGGTCAAGCTGGAATTCATCGCGGGCCTGCTCGCCAAGGCGATAGAGATCACCGGCGCCGAGAACTTCCGCGGTGTACAGGTCCGGCTCGGCGAGGTCCTCGCCTGGCGCAACCTTTTCTGGGGGCTGTCCGATGCCGCCGCGCGCAATCCGGTCCCCTGGAAGAACGGCGCCGTGCTGCCCAACCCCCAGTACGGCATGGCGTACCGCTGGTTCATGCAGGTCGGCTACCCGAGGATCAGGGAGATCGTCCTTCAGGATGTGGCCAGCGGGCTCATCTACGTGAACTCGAGCGCGGAAGACTTCAAGAACGACCAGGTGCGCCCCTACCTGGATAAGTTCCTGCGCGGATCCGGCGGCCGCGACGCGGTCGAGCGGGTCAAGGTGATGAAGCTGCTCTGGGACGCGGTCGGCACCGAGTTCGGTGGCAGGCACGAGCTGTACGAGCGCAACTACGCGGGCAACCACGAGAATACGCGCGTCGAGCTGCTGTACGCGCAGCAGTCAGGGGGCCTGATCGACCAGTACAAGGCGTTCGCCGATGCCTGTCTCGCCGAGTACGACCTCGATGGCTGGACGGTGCCCGACCTGTGCTCGTTCGAGGAGCTGCGGAAGGCCGGCGCCGAGGCGCTGAACGGCTCGCTTGATGAGCAATTTATCCGGCTACGAAATGAAAGGCCGAAATGATGCAGCCATTCCGCATAGACATCCCGCAGGCCGCGCTTGACGATCTGCGGAGCAGGCTCGCCATGACTCGCTGGCCGGATGAGATCCCTGGACTCGGCTGGAGCCGCGGGGTGCCCGTGGACTACCTCAAGGAACTAGCCGGCTACTGGCGCACCCAGTACGACTGGCGTGCCGATGAGGCGTTGCTCAACTCCTATCCGCAGTTCGTCACGGAAATCGACGGGACGAATGTGCACTTCATTCATGTGCGCTCGCCGGAACCAGACGCCCTGCCACTGATCCTGACGCATGGCTGGCCGGGTTCGGTCGTGGAGTTCCTCGATGTGATCGGCCCGCTGTCAGATCCGCGCGGGCATGGCGACCCGTCCGCTCCCGCCTTCCACCTTGTCATCCCGTCGCTGCCCGGCTATGGCTTCTCCGGGCCTGTGCCTGAGCCGGGCTGGGATCTCATCCGCATTGCCGGGGCGTGGGCCCAGCTCATGGAGCGTCTTGGCTATGACCAGTATCTGGCGCAGGGCGGCGATTTCGGGTCGGGGGTCTCCCTCATCCTGAGCGGGCTTGCCCGTCCGCATGTGCTTGGCGTGCACGTCAACATCTTGCCGACCGGTCCTTCGAGCGAGGATCCGGCGGAACTCGACGGTCTCAGCGACTCGGACCTGGCCAGATTGGCACGCTTGCCGGAGTTCGGCCGCGACGGGTCCGGATACATGAAGATCCAGGCCACGAGGCCGCAGACACTGGCTTACGGGCTCACCGATTCTCCGGTTGGCCAGCTCGCCTGGATCATCGAGAAGTTCCGCGACTGGGCGGACGCCGCCGATGTGCCAGAAGACGCGATCCGTCGCGACCGGCTGCTCGCGAACGCGACGATCTACTGGCTCACCGCCACGGCGGCGTCATCGAGCGCCCTTTACCTTGAGAGTGTGCACCTGCTGCCGGGCGCGGATCCGGCGCCTGGTCCGAATCCGCCTAGCGACGTGCCGCTAGCGGTTGCCGTCTACCCCCGGGACATGTTCCTTCCCGTCCGCCGTTTCGCGGAACGGGACTTCACGAACATCGTGCAGTGGAGCGAGTTCGATCGCGGCGGGCACTTCGCCGCGATGGAGGAGCCCGATCTGTTCGTCTCGGATCTGCGTAAGTTCGCTGTCGCGCTGGCCGGGCTCCCGGTGCGGTCATGACCGCGCAACTCGGCAGCATCCTGCTTGGCAGCACAGATCCGGACCGGCTCAGAGCCTGGTACCGTGCCGCGCTGAGCCCGGCGGAAGTCCCTGACGGGTTTCTCGATTTCGGCGGGATGCGGGTGCTGATCGACGAACGCTCGGACGTCGGCCCCGCTAATCCCGAGCCTGGCCGGGTCATTCTCAACTTTCATGTCGCCGACGCGATGGCAACCGCCCGGCACCTGGACGCGCTCGGCGTCACCTGGCTCAGCCCGGTCGAGCGCCGCGGTGGCAACATGTTCGGCACGCTGATCGATCCCGATGGCAACTACATCCAGATCATCGAGTTGAGCGCCGAGCACGTCGCCCGAGGCCACGGCCAGTAATCCGGCCCGTTTCCCGCGGCATTCGTCCAGCCGGAATGACTCAGCCGAATCAGCGCGTGAATCCGTGTCCGGCTAGCCGGACACCTGTTCGTGCGCGTGGCGTTCCGGGAACCTGATAGCTGGACTTTGACATACCTATCCTCCCGCAAAATGGAGGTATGACCAGCAAAAACACCCCGAGGGAGGCCGGTGTCATGACCAAGCGTGCGGTGATCTACGTGCGGATCAGCCGGGACAAGCGGCGGGGCAGCCTGGATGAAGGGCTGGGGGTGAAGGACCAGGAGGAGCTGTGCCGGGCGGTCTGACGCGGCCGGGGACGGGGCGGTGATCGGGAAGATCTGCCCGCGCGGGGACGGCCTGGCCGGGCTGATCCGCTACCTGTACGGTCCGGGCCGCCGCGAGGAACATACCGATCCGCACATCATCGCCGCCTACCGCGATCCGCACGAGCTGGAGCCCGGGCGGCGGCCGGGCGGTGGCCGGGATTTCCGCCGGCTTGCCGGCTTGCTGCGCTGGCCGCATGACGCGCTGGGCAGTTACGGGTGCGCGAAACCGGTGTGGCACTGCGCGGTCCGCGCCGCGCCCGGGGACCGGATGCTGTCCGATCCGGAGTGGGCGCAGATCGCCCGGGACGTGATGCACCGGACCGGCCTGTCCCCGCACGGGGGAGGACGACCGGGCGGTCCGGTGGATCGCGGTCCGGCACGGCCCGGACCACATCCATGTCGTGGCGATGCTCGCCCGCCAGGACGGCGGCACCGTCCGCACCTGGAACGAGCGGTACCGGGTCTGCGATGCCTGCCTGGCCGCCGAGCGCCGCTACGGGCTGCGCCCGACCGCGTCGGCGGACCGGACCGCGGACCGCTGTCCGTCCCGCGCGGAACGGGAGAAGGCCGCACGGAACGGCAGGGCCGAGCCGCCCCGGGTCACGCTGCGCCGCCACGTCGCCACCTGCGCAGCAGCCGCCGTCAGCGCGGAAGACTTCTTCGCCCGCCTCGGCCAGGCCGGGGTGCAGGTCCGGTTCCGGTACAGCACCCAGAACCCCGGGCAGGTCACCGGCTACTCTGTGACTCTTCCCGGCGACACCGCCGGAGCTGGCCAGCCGGTGTGGTTCGGCGGCGGCAAGCTCGCCGCTGACCTGTCCTGGCCCCGGCTGTCCCAGCGGTGGGCGGGGCCGCAGGAGCCGGTCCCTGACTGGACGGCCGGGGAACGGCAGCGGCTGTGGGAGTACGCCGCCGATGTCGCTGATCACGCGGCCAGCCAGCTCCGGGCCTGGTCCGTGACCAGCCCCGATGCCGCCGCTGATGCCGCGTACGCGGCCGGGGACGCGCTGCGGGTGACCGCCGCCGCCCTCGGCAGCCGGGTACTGCGGCAGGCAGCCGACGGGTTCGACCGCGCCGCCCGTGCCCGGTACGGGCGCATCCCGGCATCCAGCCCGGCCGGGAACCGGCTCCGGCACGCCTCCCGGCTGATCTCCGCCTACGCCTGCCTCACCCAGGACAAGACGTTCGCGCCGCTGCTGCTGATCATCCGGCTCGCGGCGCTCGCCGAAGCCGTCGCCGGCCTCCGCGAGGCCCAGCAGCACGCCCACCAGGCCACCGCCGCGCGCCGTGCCGCCGGGCAGCTGCGCGCCGTCAGCCGCGCAGGGCCGGGTCCAGGCGGCACCGCCGCCACCCCGGCCCGGGACGGACACGGGCTGCCGGAGACGAGCGCGGCCCGGCAGGCCGCTGACAGCTTCCCCGATTCCCCGTTCACGCCCGGCCGCACCCCGCCAGCGGGAACCCAGCGGCCCGGCAGCCCGCCCAAGCGGTCACCCCGCCACCCGCCACCCGCACGCGGACCCACCCGCTGACCAGCGGGAACGGAGCAGAGAGGGGCAGGGCGGGAACGATTCCGCCACGCAAGGGAACGATTCCGCCACGCAAGGGGACGATTCCGCGTGCTTACTCGACCTTGTATTCCGCGTGCGGGATGGCCCGGTCCCACGCGATCTGGAATGCGGCCACGATGTCGCGGATGATCCGGGGGTCTGAGCTGAACGTGTACAGGCGCGGGTTGGTGCTGTCGCCGCGCTGGAAGTTCCAGCGGACGAGCCGGTTGTCGAAGACCCAGCAGTCCGCGCCGGGGAGCATCAGGTCGGCGGCCCTGGTCCGGGGCAGCCAGCGGATGTCCTCGCCGGCTTCGATGTTGAGGCGGGTGCAGGCGTTTTCCCACTTGATGTACTGCGAGACGGGTTCGGAGATCACGCGGACGCGGCGCATCGTGACGCCCCGCGCGGTGGCTGCGCGGACGATGGCGAAGTGTTCCTGCCAGATGCCGCTGTCGTTGCCGGCGCCGATGTCGCCGGTTGCCTTCCACTCGGCGTAGCCCTGCTCGGTCTCGTCGTAGACATCGCGCATCTCGATGCGGATGGCCGATGTCTGGGTGGCGTCGATCAGCTCAGCGAAGCTGTGCTGGCCTGGTCCTTGCCGGGATCGTTCGTAGCCGTCGAGGGCATCGCGGATGACCGGGGCCATGCGGGCCGGGAGCCAGATGTCGGTCTCGTCTTCGGCTCGGCCGATGTGCTCGTTCATCTCGGTGATGACAGCCGGGTCGGTGATCGTCTTCCCGCGGATCAGCCAGTCTCCGGTCTGGGGGGATACGAAGACAGCCGGGCATTCACCCGAGGTCGAGGTCGGGTCGCTGCCGATGAAGTCGGGCATGTGAACACCTTCCGTGATGGACTCACTCGTGCCCGTGAGCATCCCCTTCGGGTGGTAGCTCGTCAAGGGCCGTCATCGCGCGGTGTACCAGGGCGCGTGCCTGCCCGTGGTGAAACGCGATCGAGTCCAGCTCGTCCCAGGCGCGGACGTACGCGTGCACTTCGTCGCCATGGGTGAGCGTGAGCAGCCCGGTCAGCATCTCGATGTTGACCTGCCTATTGTCGAAGATCTCGAACGACTCGCGCGGCCGGTGCGCGCGCCTGCCGGGCGCCATCGGGATGATCGCGACGCTGACCGCCGGCATGGTCATGACGGTGAGGAGATGGGCGAGCTGGGCTCGGTGCACGAGGATGCTGAAGTTCCGGAACCACAGCACCGGCTCCTCGATGACGAACCGGAACCGGCGGTCGGTGCGCCGCATGAAGTCCTGCCGGCTGAGCCGTTCGGCGACGGCGTCGGCGACATCGTCAGCTTCCACGTCACGCTCGCGCCTGACAGCGGCCAGGATGCCGGTCATGTAGGCGGGTGTCTGGAGATGCCCGGGAATGACCTTGGTCTGGTAGGTGCGGTAGTCGCGGACTCGTTCCCAGATGTCACCGGTCAGCAGCTTCTGGGTCGCGTTCAGCCCGGCCTGCCGGCCCAGGTCACGGTAGGAGGACCACAGCCGCGCCGCGGCGGCCTGCTCGGCTAGCAGCTCGGCAGTGCGCTCTGGTGTCGCGCCGCAGACGCGGCACCACAGCCTGACATCGGCCATCGAGGCGGGCCGGACGGCTTTCTCGATCTGGGAGACCTTGGACGGCTGGCAGCGGGCCTGCTCGGCGAAAGCACGGCCGGACAGCCCGGCGGCCAGGCGCAGGTCGCGGAGCTGCCCGCCGAGGCGTTCACGGGCGGCCTGGGCGCTTGACGAGGGCGTTGTCATCATCGCGATCAAAGTGTGCCCGCCATTGTGACGGACGGGCACCGATTGCCGAGGATTGCCGGGAGCGAGTCCCGCTCACCTCTGCGCCGACGCGGCCGGCGCCGCGATATGGGCAATTCTCGGCAATTCTATTCCGCTGTGCGGGTGCCGCAGGTCAGCCTTAGCGACAGGGAGGTCGCTGCGTAGGAGAGGAATCCATCCGATGCCGGAGAGGGACTGGACGGTCGATCAGCGTGCGGACTGGGAACTGCGGGACATGCGCGAGACCCTGGAACACAGGCTCGGCGGACTGCCGGCGGATGCGGCGCGTGCTGTCCAGCTCCGCGCGGAACTCGGCGCCGTCATGGCTGAGCAGCGGTCACGCGGGCCGGCCAGGCGGGCCGGCCAGCGGGCGGAGCCTGGCCAGTGAATCCTCAGGCCACGCCGGCCCCGGGTGATCAGGCGCTGGATGAGATCGCGGCGGGGTTCTACCCATGGCGCAGGCTGGTGACGCTCCGGCCGCGTCTCCGCGACCACGGCCCCCGGATCGCAGCTGCGCCGGCTGGGCTTGTGCCCGGTACGGGGTGTGCTATCCCCGGCCCGAGCTTAAGCCCCCCGATGCATTCCAGAAGCGCGGAAACCCGGAAGGCAGAACAATGCATGAACTGATCGTCAGCCCGTTTCTCGGCACTTACCTGGTTCTGCGCCCGGGGCAGCCAGATGCCATCAGGATCTCGCGGGACAAGTACGCGCAGCTTCAGTCAGCCGGACCTGACGGACTCTGCCCGGACTGGCTTAGCAGTGCTGTGATGAAATCATGGCGCATTGAGGTCAGCGGGCGGCCGTTGCGTGACTTCGCCGTCTTGCGAGCGCCGTCGCTGCTCGGCTACGGCAGGGCTTCGTACGAGCTGAACATGGGATGCAACTACGATTGCAAACACTGTTATCTGGGACTTAAAGAATTTGCCGGACTCGGATTTGCTGAACGGGAGAAAATCCTCGGTTCGATGCGGGACGCGGGCGTGCTGTGGCTCCAGCTCACCGGCGGGGAGCCGACGATAGACAGGCTGTTTCCGGGTACTTACTGCGCGGCCTTTGACCTGGGCATGATGATCGAGGTCCTGACAAACGGCTCTCCCCTGTCTAATCCCGCGATCCTTGACCTGCTTACCTCGCGTCCCCCGCACCGTGTCACGCTGAGCGTGTACGGTGCCACCGAGGCCAGCTACGACGGTCTCACGCAACGGCGCGGCGCGTACAAGTCATTCATGCGGGGACTCAGCGCGGCCCACGAGGCGGGTATCTCCCTGGACCTGAGCATCGTGATCACCAAAGACAACTGCCATGAGATAGATGCCATGCACACGCTGGCGGACGGCTTCGGCATCAAGTACCGGGACTACACGAAGATGTCCCCGACAATTTACGGCGGAGCGGAAACCCTGGCATCGCAGTCTCTTCCGCACCTCACCGTTTCCAAGCCGTTTACCGGATGCGATGCGGGACACACATCGTTCCACGTTGACCCGCACGGCAGGGCCAGCATTTGCAAGGTCGGCCGTGAACCGAACATCGCCCTGGCCGACGAGGGGCTTGAGGGACTGCACCGCCTTGGCGGCATCGCGGACCAGCTTCTCCGGCGCCAGGGCGGATGCACAGGATGCACCCTGAGCGCCCAGTGCGGGACCTGCATGCCGCTCGCGGCGAAATACCGCGAGGCGGATTCTCCCCTGGACCGTTATTGCCAGCATAAGGAGAGGAGGTGAATATGGCACCGGTATCAGTGGCCATCATGGGACCGCCGCGCACCGAAACCAGCGACGAGATCGAGTTCGTTCCCGACATCGATGCGTTCAGCAGCACTGCGGTAAATCTCGGCTGCGGCGACGACAACCCGTACCAGAAATAACAATCCTGGATCAGTCCGGAACCTCCGGGGCGACACGGCACGCCACCGCGCCGCCCGGAGGACCGGCAGTAGGATCGGACTGTGACCGCTAAGGCTGACCTGGAAGACTCCAGGGAACTCATCGAGAAACAGACCGGCCCGTACCGCGTCGTCAGGCACGTATCCGAGGGCCGCAACTCTGAAGTATCGGTCATCGTCAGCACTGACGATGACATCACGTTCATCAAAGGCCGCAGGACCGATCACCCCCGGGCATGGACGCAGGACCGCGAAAGGATAATCAACCCTGCGGTGCGCCACGTCTCTCCCCGCCTGAAATGGTCAGCGCGCGACGACACGTGGGACCTTAACGGATTCGAGTACATCCCCGGCAGGCACGCAGACTATTCACCCGGTTCCGCGGACATCCCGGAAATCGTGAATACATTGCAGCGGCTCCAGGAACTCCCGTGCCCCGATGCGGAACTCAAGCAAGCCGATCAGCGCTGGGCATCTTATACCGGCAGGCAAGAGCTATTCGCCGGCACCAGCCTCCTCCATACCGAATGGACCCCCGGTAATGTCCTGGTCAGCGACCGCGCGTACCTGGTGGACTGGGCATGGCCCACACGAGGGGCAGCATGGATCGATCCGGCATGCTGGGTCGTCTGGCTAATCGAATCCGGCCACACCCCGCGCTCAGCCGAGCACTGGGCCGCCCGGATTCCCTCCTGGCAGGACGCGCCCGCAGAATCCATTGATGAGTTCGCGCGAGTCCAGGCCCGCATGTGGGGCGGCATAGCAGCCGAATCTTCCGAACAGTGGACCCAGTCGCTCGCCGCAGCATCACAGTTGTGGTCCAGCTACCGCGACATCTTAATCAATAAATGAAGAGGCGCCTATATGACTGGTGACAGAGGAACGCAGATCCACCCATCGCAGCGCCTTACCACTCCTGACGGGATACAGGTCGAAGTAGACGACGATATGGTCGCGCTCGTGTGTGCCCTGTGGTCGCTTAACCTGAAAACCACGGCCTGCTGCCAGGATTTCGGAGAAGGGACAGCAGGCCAGCGCGAAGCCATCCCGCACCGTTCCCGCTACGGGGGCGACGCTTTCATCGCCTTCTACCTGGGTTATGCCTGGCTTAAGATGCCTGTAGCGGACGCGCAGTTCCTCGCCGGCTTGCTGCTCAGCACAGAATTCCGCAACGAAGTTACCCAGCGGTGGACACCAGGCTCCTGGCGGATGCATGTTCCACTAATATTCGACGAGCCCCGCGGAATCGTTCTCGCGGATACAGCGCAGATTCATTTCCCCCGGAAACAGATACCCAGGCTTACGTCTGTCCTGGCCAGCATCCGGGGATAACGATATCCGCGCTGGAAGTGAACACCGCGCCCGGCATGTCGTATGAGCCGGACTTCATCACACCATCATCAACGACACGTTCAACGCCAACCCCGAATCGAATGACCGCGGGACTGCGCTCATTTCTGGTATTGGCTCCATAGGAGCCGATACCTCCGATCAGCCAGGACGCCTCCATCGGCCATCATTCATCGCCCAGCGGCAGGCGCTTCCCCGCAGGCCGAACGATGACAGGACCGCCGTGTCTGCTACGCCGCTGGCATCGGAGACCCGGCTATCCCTCGCGGGCCGTCGCCTTCCGATGCCCGGCGCCTGCCGGGAGTCGCGGGAAAGCCGCATTGGCTGCGATAAGGCTGCGAGCTGCGCCCAGACCGCTTTCCCGCCCAGTCCCTGCGGGAAGTCCCAGCCCCACTTCGTGCTGAGAGCCTGGACCAGCATCAGTCCGCGCCCGTGCTCGGCGTCGCCGTCAGCGTCGGTGCGGGCG
>DASXDG010000072.1:0-7217 GCA_036490795.1 Streptosporangiaceae bacterium | reverse complement strand
TTCTTGGTGAACCACTTTCGCATTGGGCTGTTCACGACCAGTCCCGACGAGGTGGCCGCCGTCCAGAACGACCGGTTCATGAAGGTCTGGGACGGAACTTCGCAGAACCAGTGGTCAAACACCCCGAAGTCGCGGGCGATGCCGTTGAGCACCGGCAGCTGCTCCGGGGTGCAGCCGGTCATGATGTGGGCGTACTCCTCATAGGTGGGCTGGCGGCCGGTCTCCCCGGTGAAGGTCGAGATGTAGTCGGTCACGAACCCGTCCATCGTCGGTACCGCCCCCGGCGGCGGCGCATTCCACGGAGCTGCCGCACCCTCGCCGATCTTGAACCGGTTGTGGTCGTCAAGAATGTTGAACAGCTGGGTGTTGGTGTGGAAGTACTCCTCACCCGAATCCGGGTTCGGCGAATCCATATCGGTGGCGACGGCGTAGGGAACCACCTTGCGCTCAACGCCGTGCTCCGCCCACCCGGGAATCGGGTTGCTCAGATCCTTGCCGATCACCCCGTCAAAGACCTTGCCATCCCCCGGGCCGTACAGGTGCCCCAGCACATTGTCCAGCGACCGGTTCTCAAACAGCACCACCACGATGTGATCCAGCGCATGGGCCCCATCCACTGCGGGCATCAGCCATCACTCCTTACCCCACCCGCCGTGACCGCGGCCAGTTCCTGGTACCAGCAGCGTTCATCAGCTCGCGGTCCATCAGCGGCCACCAGTTAGGGATCATGCCTCTGTCCAGGTCTCGAATCATCACCCGCCAGAGGCGATCCCGATTGCCGCGGCCTGAGGGACAAGCTGGCTTAAACTAGAGCGCAGCTAGCGGACCGTGCCAAACCTGAGATCTCAGCTGTTGATGACCGCTGGCGCCCCATTGCGCAGGTCAGCGGCTAGGGCGAGCGTTGCGACCGCTCATCAGGGATTCGGCATCTACGAGGGAGACTAGTCCAGGTCGCGCTGATACCAGGTGCCCGGCTTACCGCCGAGATCGGCCGGGTCGGCCGGGCCAACCGGGACGAACCCGGTCTTGGTCAGCACCTTCTGGGAGGCGGCATTGTCGCGGGAGGTGGCCGCGCGCAGTGTGCGCAGCCCGTGTCGCGCCGCTGCCAGCTGGCACAGCTCCAGGACGGTCGCGGTCGTCACGCCGCGGCCGGCGACGTGCTGCGCGACCCGGTAGCCGAGGTCGGCAGTACCGTCCTGGATGCGGTACAGGTTGAACCGGCCCAGGACCGAGCCATCCTCGGCGACGAGCACGTAGTAGGCGCCGATGCCGGCCTCTTGCTCAGCCAGCATGGCGTTATGTTGCTCGGTGTACTGGTCGAAGAACTCGTCGCCGCGGTCGGAGACCCAGGCAGCGAAGTAGGCGCGGTTCGCCAGCTCGAAGGCCAGGACCGCCGGGGCATCGTCAGCGGTCAGCGGCTTCAGCTCGGGCACTGGCCGACCCTACCCAGACGCGCGCGCTGAGGCCACCTGATAAGAAACGGGTCGACTGCTGCCAAGCCTGTTGCCAACATGGCGGACAGCCGTGGACGCAGGACCGACGACTTACGCGAGGCTAACCTCCGGGATTCAGCATTGACCCGCTGACCGGGACGTAATCGTCTCTTCTTGGCTTTTAACTGCGATTTCCTGCCGGGTGGCGGGCTAGTACCCCGCCCGCCTGGTCCGCCACGCCCGCGCCCGCGTGCTGAACATCAGCCGGACCTGGCCCTGGAAGGACGCCTTCCTGACCAGCTACCCCGTCCCTGCGACCCGGAAGGGAGCCCCGCCCGGCGCGGTCGAGCCCGCTTTCCGGCAGCGCACCGAGCAGATCAGCCGCCGCCACACCGACGCCATCACCGAGTCCGCCCACTGCACGTTGCTGAGCGAGGCGAGCAAGCTCAGCGGTCGCCCGCGCTGCGCTGTCATTGGTCCGCGACCGTCAACCGCGGGAACCTGACCGATCTTTACCGCCTCCCGGTAGTGTGCCCCGGCCCCAGACCAGCGCCGATGTCATCAGGCGCGGTCTCGGCCTTCGTAAGCCTCCCGGGCAACCGGCGTTCCGGGTGTAACCAGGCCAGTCTGGTAGGCGAGAACGACGGCCTGCACCCGGCCGCGCAGGTCCAGCTTGGTCAGGATCCTGGCCACGTGGGTCTTCACTGTCGCCTCGCTGAGCGTCAGCGCCGCGGCGATCTCGGCGTTGCTCATGCCGTGCGCGATCAGCCCGAACACCTCGACCTCGCGTGGCGTCAGGGCGGACAGGTCACGGCCCGGCAGCCCGGGCGATCCGGGTGCGGCGGCCGGCCGGGGGCCCGGCGCGAAGCGCTCGACCAGGCGACGGGTGATCGACGGGGCGAGCAGTGCGTCCCCGGTCTGCACCAGCTGGACGGCGGCGACCAGGTGCTCCGGCGTGACGTCCTTGAGCAGGAAGCCGCTGGCGCCCGCGGCGAGCGCCGCGTACACATACTGGTCCAGGTCGAACGTCGTCAGGATGATGATCCGCACTCCGGCGGCGGCCGGGCCGGCGGCCAGGATGCGCCGGGTCGCCTCGATGCCGTCCAGTTCCGGCATCCGGATATCCATCAGCACCACGTCGGGCAGGTGCTCGAGCACGGCCGTGACGGCCTGCGCGCCATCGGCCGCCTCCGCGGCGACCTCGATACCGGCCGCCCTCAGGATCAGCCGGAACCCCCCGCGCACCAGTGCCTGGTCGTCGGCGATCACCACTTTCACGGCGCGTGGCCCAGTGGCATGACCGCCCGAAGCTGCCAGCCGCCGCCCGGCCGGGGGCCGGCGTCCAGTTCTCCGCTGTAGATCGACAGCCGCTCCCGCAGCCCGAGCAATCCACGCCCGGGAGGTCCGCCGCTGGTACCGGTCCCGTCGTCGCTAACCGTGATCACCAGCTGCTCTTCCCATTTAATCCAAACGGACGCCACCGACTCCCCAGCGTGACGAAGCACGTTGGTGAGGGCCTCCTGCACCACACGGTAGGCGGTCAGGTCAGCGCCGGGTGGCAACGGCCGGGGCGCGCCGCTGACCCGGAGCTCGACGGGCAGCCCGGCTGCCGATACCCGGCCGATCAGGGCGTCGAGCCCGGCGAGCCCGGGTTGCGGACGCAGCGCCTCGTCGCCGGGGCCGCCCGCAGGCGGGCTGAGCAGCCCGAGCATGGACCGCAGTTCGGCCATCGCAGTCCGGCCGCTGGCCTCGATGGCGAGCAGCGCCTCCTCGGCGTCGCCAGGCGAGCTGGCCACCACCTTGCGCGCCGCGCCCGCCTGTACCACCATCACGCTCACGTTATGCGTCACGACGTCATGCAGCTCGCTGGCGATGCGGGCGCGCTCGGCCTCGATGGCGTGGTGGGTGGCGGCCTGGTGCTCCTGCGTGGAGCGGCGTAGCTGCGCCCTGGAGTCCAGCAGCCGCCGGCGCAGGTCCCTGATGCCGAGCCCGGCGGCGGTCGCTGCGGCGAGGGTGAAGATCGCGGTGCCCCGGGGGGGCAAGGGCGGCAGCAGGTCGCCGAACGTGGAGGTCACGATGGCGGCAACGGCCAGGACCGCCCCGACGGCGAGGTTCCGGTACCGGCTGTACAGGACCGCGCTGTAGGCGGCGAAGACGGCGGTTCCGGACGCGACCGGCGGTATCGCGGCATGGGGGGAGAGCGCGATCGCCGTGATCGCGGCGGCGATCACAAGCCAGGCGATGATCGGGTACAGCCGCCGGGCCGCCAGCGGCAGCGCGGTCAGCGCTGCGGCTACGAGCGTTGCAGCGGCCGCGTGGATCGTGACCGGCTGGATCGTGATGGCGCCGGCGGGGCCGACGAACGCGTTCTGGAGAGTGCGGTCGGCCACCTCCATGACCGCGCCGACCGCCGCGACCACCGCGATCGCGGCGTCGAGCGCGAGCGCCCAGCCGGACGGCGCGCCGCGCGGCTCGGCCTTGCCGAGGAAGGCGACCAGCCTGTGCGCGCGTCCGGTCATGAGGCCATTGTCGCCGACCGCCGCCGTGGGGCCATCGCTCGCCGTGTGTAGTTCGCGTACATCCAGCGGATGACGGCGGCCTCGCGGTCAGCCGGATACGGTACCCGAATTGCATATCACGGGCGACGCGGGGGCGCGGGCATCGGACCTACGGTCCTGGCATGGATGCACTAGTTCACCTGGACAAGGTGTCAAAGCAGTATGACAGCGGCGCGCCGGCGGCGGTCGCGGAGGTCACCGTAACGATCGCGCCCGGCGACGCCGTCGCCATCATGGGGCAGTCGGGCAGCGGCAAGTCGACGCTGCTCAATCTCATCGCCGCTCTGGACCGGCCGACAGCGGGCGCTGTCTGGGTCGGCGGCGAGCAGGTGGACAAGCTCAGCGAGACCGCGGCCGCCCGGTTCCGTCGGCGGCAGGTCGGCATGATCTTCCAGTTCTTCAACCTGCTCGACGACATGACCGTCCTCGACAACATCCTGCTGCCAGCCCAGCTGGCCGGCACGCGGGCGGCGGCGGCCCGCGAGCGCGCCGATGAGCTGCTGGTCAGCCTGCGCATCGAGCACCAGCGCGACGCCTATCCCGCCAGGCTGTCCGGTGGGCAGCGGCAGCGGGTAGCGATCGCCCGGGCACTGATCAACAACCCCGCGGTGCTGCTGGCCGACGAGCCCACCGGCGCGGTGGACACCGCGACCGGGGAGGAGGTCGGCGCGCTGCTCGCGGAGCTGAACGCCGCCGGGCAGACGCTGGTCCTGGTCACCCACAACCCGGACCTGGCCGCCAGGTACACGCACCGGACCATCGAGATCGCCGACGGGCGCATCACGTCAGGAACATCAGCAACAGCGCGAGAAAGGGCACTGTCATGAAGGCGATCATCCGGGCGGCGCGCGGCGGGCTGGGCGGCCGCAGGCTCCAGGCCGTAATCATCGGCCTGGTGGCGCTCGCCTCCACCGCCGCCTCCACCCTGGCCCTGGCCATGCTGGCCGACTCCAGCAGCCCGTTCGACCGCGCGTTCGCGGCGCAGCACGGCGCCAACGTCACCGCCACCGTGGACACCACCGTGGCCACGGTGCCGCAGCTCGCGGCGACCGCGCACGCGCACGGAGTGACCGCGGCGGCCGGGCCGTTCTCTGAGATCCCGCTCACCGCGCAGGTCACGCTGCCTGGCATAGCCGGCTCCAGCGCCCAGCAGCTCACGATCACCGGCCGGTCCTCTCCAGGCGGCCCGGTAGATGACCTTTACCTGAGCCAGGGCCACTGGCCGGACAGCGACAGCCAGGTCGTCATGGCAGGCGGCGGCACCCCCGGGTCCACGATCACGGTGGGCTCGCAGAAGCTGGTTGTGGTCGGCGTCGCGACCTCGATCACCAGCACCTCGGATGCGTGGGTGCTGCCGTCGGAGATCCCGGCGCTCGCCACCGCGGCGGGCGCCAGGACCGGCGGCTCCGGGCAGGCGCAGATGCTGTACCAGTTCTCCGGCGCCGGCACGGCCGCGGCGATCAGCGCCGACGCCGCCGCACTGCGCGCTGCGCTGCCGCCCAGGGCGCTGGCCGGCACCGCGTCCTGGCTGGACGCGCGGCAGTCCGAGCAGAGCGCCATCGCGCCGTGGGTGCCGTTCATCATCGCGTTCGGCCTGCTAACGCTGGTGATCTCGGTGCTCATCGTGGTCAACGTGGTCAGCGGCGCCGTAATCGCCGGGACCACCAGGATCGGCGTGCTGAAGTCGGTCGGCTTCACCCCCGCTCAGGTGGTGGCCTGCTACGTGCTCATGGTGGCGGTGCCCGCGCTGTCCGGCTGCGTGGCCGGGGTGGTGGGCGGGAACCTGCTGGCAATCCCGCTGCTCGGCCAGAACGCGCAGATCTACCAGGTCGGCGTGCTCGGCGTCCCGCTCTGGGCCGATGCGGTTGTGCCGCTGGCGGTCCTGCTGCTGACCGCAGCCGGCGCGGTGCCCCCGGCGCTGCGCGCGGGACGGCTGAGCGCGGTCGCGGCGATCGCGACCGGGCGTGCCCCGCGACCAGCCCGCGGGTACCTCGCACAGCGGGCGCTGGCCCGGCTGATCATGCTGCCCCGGGCGGTCACGCTCGGGCTCGCGGCACCGTCCGCCCGTCCCGGCCGGACGCTGGTGACCGTGCTCGCGGTGCTGTTCGGTGTGGTGGCGGTGACGTTCGGTGTGGGACTGGGCGCCTCGCTGGACCGGGCGTTCACCGACGGCTCGCGGCACGCTGCCCTCCCGGTCTCGGTCACGGCCGTGCCACCGGGCTCGGTGGCTCCCGGTGCCCTGAACGGCCCCGGCGGCGGCGCGGGCTCCAGTGGCACCAGCCGTAGCGTGGTCGTCGGGCGGGCGCTGACCGCCGCGCAGCAGCAGGCCGCCGCGGCGGCGCTGGCCGCCCAGCCCGGCACGCTGCACGACCTCGCCATCACAGAGGACCACCTGAGCCTGCCCGGGGTGCCCGCCGGCGTGGAGGTCACCGCCTATGGCGGCGACCCGGCCTGGGCAGGACTCGCGCCAGTCTCGGGGCACCTGTACTCCGGGCCTGATCAGGTGGACGTGAACACGCTGTTCCTCACCGACACCGGGACCAAGGTGGGCTCCACGTACACGCTGGCCTCTGGCGGCCGCCATCTCACCGTGACGATCGCTGGCGAGATGTTCCAGCCTGGTAACCAGCCCGACATGTTCCTGAGCGCCGCGACCCTGCATGAGGTGGACCCGGCCGCCGGACCGTCGCAGTACGGCGTGGCACTCAAGCCGGGCACCGATGCGCAGGCCTACGCCAACACGGTGTCAGCGGCCCTCGGCAGCTCGCTCGCGGTCACCGTGAACGCCGGCGGCACTCATCTCGTCGCGGTGGTCACCCTTGTCACCATGCTGACCATCGTGATCATCATCGTCGCCGGGCTCGGCGTGCTGAACACCGTGGCACTCCAGATCAGGGAGCGGGCACACGCCATCGGCGTGTTCAAGGCGGTCGGGATGGTCCCGCTGCAGACCCTGGTGATGATCATCTGCTCGGTCGCCGTCACCGGCCTGCTCGCCGGGGTCGTGGCGGTGCCCGTCGGAGTGGCCCTGCACCACGGCCTGGTCCCGATCATGGCGAGCGCGGCGAACTCCGGCATCCCACCGTCACTGCTGTCGGTGTACCAGCCGTGGGAGTTCCTCCTGCTCGCCCTGGCCGGCCTGCTGATCGCGGTCGCCGGCGCGCTCGGCCCGGCCAGCTGGGCTGCCTGCACCCGCACTGCCTTCGCACTCCGCGCCGAATAACGG
>DASXDG010000071.1:0-12841 GCA_036490795.1 Streptosporangiaceae bacterium | reverse complement strand
GATGCAGCCGCCGCCGCTCGATGAGGCGCCGGGCGTTGCGCAGGGCGAGCGCGACGATCGTCTCCATCGGATTGAGGCCGGTCGGCGTCGGGAACAGGCTGGCGTCGGCGACGAAAAGGCCAGGCCGGCCGTGGAACTCGCCGAAGCTGTCCACCACGCCGCGGCGGGGATCCTCGCTCATTCGCGCGGTCCCCATCAGGTGAATGCTGTACAGCCGCATCGAGCGCCTGGGCACCGGACGGGCCAGCGCGCCCTTCACCTCGCCGAGAGTGCGCGCGGGCGGCATGCCGTCGAACGGCAGGATGACCCGATTGGCACCGGCCGCGAACATCGCCTCGGCGGTCAGCTCGACGCCGCGGATGATCCGCGCCGCGTCGCCGTCGGCCAGCTGGTAGAAGATCTGCGGGCCGGCCCCGGGTATCACCTTGACCCGTCCGGTCCCGGTGTCCTCGATCAGCGGGCCGGCGGTGACCACCTGGTTGTAGGCGGCCATCAGCTCGCCGAGCTCGCGGCCGTGCCCGGGCATCATCGCGGCCAGCATCGGCGGAGCGAGGTTGTTCGCGGTCATGATGATGCCTTCTGACATGAATTCGCGGACCTGGAATGCCTGGTGGACGCCGTGCCACCCGGTCACGTCCTCATCGAAGAACGCGATCACGTTCGCGTTGGGATGCATGGCCAGGTTCCGGCCGAGCTGGCGCGACGGCGAGCTGATGCCGGACCGGCGCAGCAGCGCCGGCGTCTGGATCGCGCCGCCGGCCACGATGACGACCTTCGCGCGGACGGTCAGCGCCGGGCCCCGGCCCGCGAACCGCGCGACGACGCCGGAACCGGTGACCCTGGTCACCCGGCAGTCGGCGTAGAGCCGCGCGCCGGCGGCGAGGGCGCGTGGCACGTTCGTGAGCAGCATCGACTGCTTGGCACCGGTCGGGCAGCCGTTGTTGCAGTTGTTGGTGCCCGCGCAGTGCAGCTGGTTGCGCCGGTTGCTCACGATCTGCCAGCCGAGCGCGTCGGCGCCCGCCTTCAGCAGCTCGGAGTCGCGGCCGATCGTCTCCGGATCCTGCAGCGTGACGTTCAGCCGCGACTCGACCTCGTCGAAATACGGCTCCAAGTCCCGCTCGGTGACCGCGCCGGCTTCGCTGGCCCACCGGGCGAGCACGCGCGGCGGCGTCCGCCAGGACATGCCGCCGTTGACCACCGTGGAGCCGCCCACGCAGCGGCCCTCCGCGTACAGCACGCACGGCCGCCCGATCGTCATCCCGCCCCCGCCGTCGCGGTACAGGGTGCGCAGCGCCCGTACGCTCTCGGCGGTGAACGTCTTCGTGCTGTGGTAGCCGCCCTCTTCAATCATGATCACGTCGATGCCCGCCTCGGCCAGTTCGGCGGCCATCGTCGCTCCCCCGGCGCCGGTGCCGACGATCACCGCGCCGCATTCCGCGCTGATATCCGCCCCAGTAGCCGATAGAGCGTCCTGGCCCGCGATGATCGTCACGGACGACCCTTCCGGATCTCGTCGCCGTACCGTTCAAGGCGGCGCCGGGACACCTCGGCGATGTACGGGCCAGGCTCGTAACCGATCTCCCGCTTGGCCTCGGGCAGCTCGTAGTAGCACATCACCACCATGCCCTTCACCCGCTGCAGCATGCCGCTCCTGGCCAGCAGCGCACTCAGGTAGGCGTCGGCGGTGCGGTCGTCGAGCCGCGCGAAGCGGCGGCCACGCGCCTTCGGATACAGCCGGGCGCCCTGGTCGACGGCGAGCAGCAGGCCGCGCAGTCCATGCCGGGCGGCAGGCCGCAGCACGCCGAGGAACTGGTCGAACTCGCGGATCGTGTCATCGACCCTGGCCGGCGGCGGGCACACCACGGTCACGAACCGCACCACGACGCGCCGCAGCAACACGATCACCCGCCCATCTACTGAGCACAGACGTTATCGTGACCTGGTGACGGCCGTTGCGGAAACTCAGCAGGTACCGCCACGGCACCTGATCGTCACCGTGTACGGGATGTACGCCAGGTCCGTAGGCGCGGATCAGGCGGGCGGGGCGGGCGGCTGGTTGTCCGTGGCCGCCCTGATCCGGCTGCTCGCCGACCTGGGCGTGGACGAGCCCGCCGTGCGTTCTGCTATTTCCAGGCTGAAGCGGCGCGGGATCTTGCAGGCGAGGCGGCATGACGGGGCGGCCGGCTACGAGCTGTCCGGGCCGGCGCTGGCGATCTTGCGCGAGGGCGACGCGCGGATCTTCCGCCGGGAACGGGCCACGCTGGCCGACGGCTGGCTGCTCGCCGTGTTCTCGGTCCCCGAGTCCGAGCGGCACCGGCGGCACGTGCTGCGCACCGAACTGACCAGGCTGGGCTTCGGCATGGCGGCGCCGGGGGTCTGGATCGTCCCCGCCCGTCCCGGTGACGCCACCGCGGACATGCTGCGGCGGCTCGGCCTGGACGGGTACGCGGAGCTGTTCCGCGCCAGCCACGTGGCGTTCGGCGACCTGGCGGTGAAGGTGCGCGAGTGGTGGGACCTCGACGAACTGGAACGCCTGTACGGGGAGTTCCTCGGGACGCACTCGCCGGTCCTGGATGCACGCCGCGACGAGCGGTCGGCGTTCGCCGCCTACATGCGGGCGTTGACCGACTGGCGGCGGCTGCCCTACCTCGACCCTGGCCTGCCCGCCGAACTGCTGCCCGCCGACTGGATCGGGATCCGCGCCGCCGACCTGTTCTTCACGCTGCGGGCGAGGCTGGCCGAACCCGCTCAGGCGTACGTGCGCGGGGTCACGGCCGCCACTGGCTGACGAAGTTCAGGTACCGGCTCGCTATCTCCTCGCGCGCCTGCTTCGCCGCGTCCTGGTCCTTGGCGGACGCCTCGTAATCGCGGATCACGTCTTCCCAGATGCTCCGGCCGATCGCGAAACCGGTGAACGCGGGGACCTGGCTGGCCACGTGCAGCCAGTGGTCGAGGCGTTCGGCGGGTGCGTCGCGGCCCAGCACGATCAGGTCGGCTGGCCGGTCGCCCGACCTGGCCTGGTCCGCGACCTGGCGCGCCGCCTCGACCGTCTCCAGGCCCTCCACCTTCCACAGCGTGGGCGCGACCTCGTTCTGCTGGTTGTCGGCGATCACCTGGGTGACCAGGTCCGGCCGGATGTCACGGTCGTAGGTGTCCGTGCTGCCGCCCGCCTGCTCGAGCTGCTCGCTGGTCGCGGGGACGAGCAGTTCGTAGATCAGCGGGACGCCCCGGCTGGTCAGCTCCCTGCCGACCTCCGCGAGGTCATCGAGCTGCTCGCTCCTGGCCGTCGAGTCGAAGTCCGGGTTGTCCCTGACCAGGACCTTCGCATAGTCCGGCCTGACCCGCTCGACGTGATCCAGCCACTGGTCCCCCCACTCCAGGACGAACCAGTCGTGGCCGCTCGCCTCGACGGGGACGGCGAGCACGATGCTGGCGTCATCGCGGGCCTGGTCGATGACGGCCTGCCCGTACTGCTCGTCGACGAGCACACCGGCGCGCCCTGAGGTGAGCTTCGGCGCCGCCGCCTTGAGCCCTTCGAAGATCAGCCCTTTAGCGGCCTTCATGGCGGCGAGCTGCTTTTGGTCAGGGTTGTCGTCCTTGACCGCGAACAGGGACTTGCCGAACGAGGCGCGGTGGTCCATCGCCAGGATGAGCAAGGGGTCGTCGTGCCTTGGCTGCCAGGCTGTCATGTATCCGACATTACCTAGCCCGGTCCCTCTTTAACCGGCCAGGGCTGCCGTTGCCTGGATCTCCACCAGCGCCGTCTCGTCCCATAGCCGGCTCACCTCGACGGCCGCCATCGCCGGATAGTCAGTGCCGGCCAGCCGCCGCCACACCGCGCCGATCTCCCCGGCGTGCGCGCGGTAATCGTCGATGCTGACGACATAGATCGTCGTCGTCACCAGGTCGGCGGGCTGGCCGCCGGCGGCGCGGAGCGCGATCAGCAGGTTGCCGAGCGACCGCTCGAATTGCGCCACGACGCCGGTGGCGTCCGGAGCGGTCTGGCCGGCCAGGAACACGATCGTGCGTCCGGTCACCGCTACCGCGTGCGAGAAACCGGACGGGCGGCCCAGTTCCGGCGGGTTGATCCGCTCGATGCCCACCGTATCCTCTTTTCTTGACGGTCGTGTGAGAAACAGCATACGCTCGCCGAGGAGAGGACACGGTATGCGGATCGCAGTACTGGGCGCAGGGCCGGGCGGGCTGTACTTCGCGGCGCTGGCCAAGCAGCTGAACCCGCGGCACGACATCACGGTCTGGGAGCGGAACGCGGCCGACGACACGTTCGGGTTCGGCGTGGTGTTCTCCGATGAGACGCTGGGCGGGATCGAGCACGCCGACACCGCCATCTACCAGGCGATGAGCCGGGAGTTCGCGCGCTGGGACGACATCGACGTCCAGCTGTTCAATAAGCACGGCCGTGACACGGTGTTCACCTCGGGCGGGCACGGCTTCGCCGCGATGAGCCGCAAGCGGCTGCTCGCGATCTTGCAGGAACGGTGCGCTGACCTCGGCGTACCGGTGCTGTTCCGCACCGAGGCGCCGCCCGCGTCCTCGCTGGCGGCCGGCTACGACCTGGTCGTCGCCGCCGACGGGGCCAACTCCGCGACCAGGACCCTGTTCGGCGGCACCTTCCGCCCGGCCGTGGAGCAACGGCGCTGCAAGTACATCTGGCTGGGCACCGACCTGGTCTTCGACGCGTTCAAGTTCCACGTGCTCGACACCCCGGCCGGGGTCATGCAGGTACACGGCTACCCGTACAGCCGCGACGCGAGCACGCTCATCCTGGAAATGCACGAGGACGTCTGGCACCGGGCCGGCTTCACCGCGCCGGACCTGCCGCCAGGCGAGAGCGATGATCACTCCATAACAGCGGTGGCTCGCCTGTGCGGTGATGTGCTCGGGGACCACAAGCTGTACGGCAACAACTCCAAGTGGATCAGCTTCAGCACCGTCCGGTGCGCGTCCTGGCGGCACGAGAACATCGTGCTGCTCGGCGACGCCGCGCACACCGCGCACTTCTCTATCGGGTCGGGCACCAAGCTGGCGATGGAGGACGCGCTCGCGCTCGCGGCGTGCCTGCACGAGACCTCTGCCCTCGCTTCCGCCTTGGCGGCCTACGAGGCCGAACGCCGGCCAGTAGTCCTGTCCACACAGCGCGCCGCGCAGGCCAGCCTGGAGTGGTTCGAGAACATCGGGCAGTACACGGACCAGGACCCGCACCAGTTCGCGTTCAACATCATGACCAGGAGCCGCCGGGTCACGCATGACAACCTGCGGCTGCGGGACCCGGAGTTCGCGGCGGACATGGACCAGTGGTTCGCCGGCGGTAAGCCAGCGGGCCCTCCCATGTTCCGGCCGTTCCAGCTGGGTGACGTTTCGCTGATCAACCGGGTGGTGGTGTCGCCGATGGACATGTACTCCTCCGTCGACGGGGTGCCCGGCGACTTCCACCTCGTGCACCTGGGCGGCAAGGCGCTCGGCGGCGCCGGCCTGGTGATGACCGAGATGGTGTGCGTATCGCCTTCCGGTCGTATCACGCCCGGCTGTGCGGGGATCTACACGGCCGCGCAGGAGCAGGCCTGGCGGCGGATCGTGACGTTCGTGCACGAGAACTCGCGGGCGAAGATCGGCATCCAGCTCGGCCACTCCGGACGCAAGGGGTCGACGCGGCTGATGTGGGAAGGCATCGACGAGCCGCTGGAATCGGGAAACTGGGAGGTCTGCGCGCCGTCGCCGCTCCCCTACTCACCGCGGAATCAGGTGCCGCATTCGCTGACGGTGCCTGAGCTGACCGCGATCCGCGCGGAGTTCGTCGCGTGTGCCCAGGCGGCCGCGCGGGCCGGGTTCGACGTGCTCGAACTGCACTGCGCGCACGGGTACCTGCTGTCGTCGTTCCTGTCACCGCTGACCAACAAGCGGACGGACGAGTATGGCGGGTCGCTGGCCGGCCGGCTGAAGTTCCCGCTTGAGGTGTTCGACGCGATCCGGCTGGCGTTGCCTTCGTCGGTGCCGATGACGGTGCGGGTCTCGGCGACGGACTGGGCGCCGGGCGGCAATGACGCGGACGAGGCGGTGGAGATCGCGCGGGCGTTCGCCGAGCACGGCGTGGCCGGCATCGACGTGTCGACGGGACAGGTGGTGGCCGACGAGAAGCCTGCCTACGGCCGGAGCTACCAGACGCCGTTCGCGGACCGGATCAGGAACGAGATCGGCACCACGTACGGGGTCGCCGTCATCGCGGTCGGGGCGATCTCGTCCTATGACGACGTGAACTCGCTGCTGCTGGCCGGGCGCGCTGATCTGTGCGCGCTCGGCCGGACCCACCTGTACGACCCGCAGTGGACGCTGCACGCGGCGGCCGAGCAGGAATACACCGGTCCTGGCGCGTCCTGGCCGGACCCGTTCGCGGCCGGATCGCGGCGACCCGCCGGCGGACGGACCGACGGGCCGCGGCCGCGGCTGGAACTGATCAGGTCGGGGGTGCCCAAGACGGCACACGCACGATGGGAGCCTTCGCGGTGACCGCTTTCGCGTTGACGCAGGAGCAGGTCGCGCTCATGGCGTCGGTCCGGGCGCTGGCCGCCGGGGAACTGCGGGACCTGGCGGCGGCCGGGCAGCCGGGGCGAGTGAACCGCCCGCTGATCAAGGCGATGGGCAAGTTCGGGCTGCTCGAGCGGTTGTTCCCCGGTGTGGGCGGCCCGGCCGGCGGTCCGGTGCCGGCCGGCCGCCTGTCCCGGGAAGCGGCGGCGATGGAGCTGTGCCTGCTGCGCGAATCGCTGGCGGTGGAGTCGACGGAAGCGGAAACGGCGCTCGCCTTGCAGGGACTGGGCTCGTACCCGGTGCTGCAGTCGGGCCGGGACGAGATCGTGCGCCGGTGGCTGCCCGCCGTCGCGTCCGGCGACGCGATCGCGGCGTTCGCCCTGTCCGAGCCGTCGGCCGGCTCGGATGCCGCCGCGCTGTCCCTCGCCGCGACCCGCGACGGGTCAGGCTGGCGGCTCACCGGGGAGAAGAAGTGGATCTCCAACGCGCCCGAGGCCGACTTCTACACGGTGTTCGCCAGGACCACACCCGGCGCCGGCGCGCGCGGGGTGAGCGCGTTCGTAGTCCCGGCCGACCGTGCCGGGCTGGGCGGATCCCATCTCGACATGCTGAGCCCGCACCCGATCGGAACGCTGGTCTTCGACGAGGTGCGGGTGGAACCCGAGGAACTGCTCGGCGACCTCGACCGCGGCTTCGCGGTGGCGATGCGCACCCTGGACCTGTTCCGGCCGAGCGTCGGCGCGTTCGCGGTCGGCATGGCCCAGGCGGCGCTTGACGCATCGGTCGCGCACGCGGGAACGCGCGAGGCGTTCGGCGCGCCGCTCCGCTCCCATCAGGCGATATCGCACCAGCTCGCCGAGATGGCCACGCGGATCTCGGCGGCGCGGCTGCTCGTCTACGCGGCCGCGTCGGCGTACGACGCCGGCTCGGGTTCAGCCAGCCAGGCGGCGATGGCCAAGCTGTTCGCCACCGAGACCGCGCAGTTCGTGGTGGACTGCGCCGTGCAGATCCACGGTGCCCGCGCGCTGGAGCGCGGGCACCTGCTCGAGCACCTGTACCGCGAGGTACGCGCCCCGCGCATCTACGAGGGGACCTCGGAGATCCAGCGCACGATCATCGCCCGCGGCCTGTATCGCTAGTTGACTTTGCCTGCGCCTGGTCTACACGGCCAGGGGCTAGGCGGGGCGGGCGGTGAACCAGGCGTGGTCGCCGGTGAGCCACTCGCCGAACCGCAGATCCGCCGCGGCCAGGTCTTCGGCCAGTTGCTCGTCATTGATCTGGTAGCTGGTCCAGGCGTGCGTCCAGACGTTGCCGCCATGCTGGTACTCGATCTCCGCACGCAGCCGCGGCGGTTCCCACTGGGCGTGGCGGATGACGCGCCGGATGCCACCGGGATCATCGCGGGCCGATCTGTCCTCCGCGACCGTCTCGAACCAGGACGGCGGGTTCTGCTGGATCACGGCGACGCCGCCATCGCGCAGGTGATGCCGCACCGTGGCGAGGAAACCGTGACGTGTCGCCGGGTCCGCGTTGATCATGGTGCTGGCGAGCAGGACGACGTCGAACGCGCGGTCCAGTCGCAGCGTCTCGATCGATGAGCACACGGTCTCGAGGTCCGGACTGCGGTCGAGCATTTCCTGCGAGTCGTCGACCCCGGTCACCGGATGCCCCAGCGCCGCGAGCGGTCGCAGGATCCGGCCAGTACCGACACCGAGTTCGAGGATCGACGCGCCGGCCGGCACGGCCGCGTGCACGATCTCCGGTTCGCCGAACGTGGGCAGCAGCGCATAGAAGTCAACCGCACACCCGTCATTTGTGATCACACCAGGCCCGGTGCCCACATTTTCGTCATCCATGGATGGGCAACGCGACTCCGTCTGCCCCCATTCCTTCCGCCTTGCCTTCCGGCCGGCGCCCGCGCGTGGCACAGCGCGCCGCGTGCACAGCGCGCCGCGTGCACAGCGCGCCGCGTGCACGGCGCGTGCGGCCCGCAAGCACCTGAACGCGTGCGGCGCGGCCACCTCCGCCGACACCACAGGCAACACCAACATCAAAGAACACACGGACAGCGATGACCCCTCCTGCACCACCGACGATGCGGTTAACGCGGAAGTAAAGTCCAACACGGTAATTTGGGCTGCTCACAGCAGAGTTTTTCACCGCGATAGACAAAATTACCGCGTTGAATCACCAACAGCCTCGAAACGCCTGGGACCAAAGAAACACCAGTGGCCGGAGCAACACCCCGCGATCCGCGATCGCGGGGCACCAGCCCAGCACGGACCACGCCCCTGCCCGATGTCGTTAACGTCGATCAACATTGACGACCCCGAACGGACGGGAAACCGGCCGCCGCCGCCGCTCACTACTCGCGACCGGTACGCGCCGAACGCGTTAACGGATTATTGACGCCATTCCAATGATATTTATGTCTCATTAATCGTGTTACAGCTATGTTAAGACACAATTGCCGTCTCCCGGAAAACCGCGAATTACATTCGTCGCTTATTGCGCGTAATGACCGAAATATGTAACGGATGTAAATGGGAACGGCGTTGCGATTAGGAAGGGAGTCTTCATGCGTCATGCCCTCGTCCGGCCGCACAGACGCCCGGCGCTGCTGGGCACCGCGCTGGCCGCGGTCGCCGTCTGCGCTGGGTTCGCCGTGGTCCCGACGGCCCTGGCTAGCCCCGCCGCACCCGCCGCACCCGCCGGCCAAGCCGCGCCTCGCCTGCTTAACGATCAGACTTCGTCGCTGTGCCCGGACGCTGCCAGCACCGTGTTCGGACCCAACGTGTGCGTGTTCAACGACACCATGAGCCAGGCCGCCATCCAGACCGACCTCAACGCGATCGCGGATCAGCAAGTCCCGGTCGCGAGCCAGTTCGACAGCCAGCGTTACGCGATCTTCTTCCAGCCGGGGACCTACGGATCCGCGAGCGATCCACTGGTGTTCCAGGTCGGCTACTACACCGAGGTCGCCGGACTCGGATTCATGCCGCAGAACACGATCGTCAATGGCGCCATCGATGTGTTCAATAACTTGTGCACCGCGGGCACCAGCAATTGCAACTCCGATGACAACTTCTGGCGTTCGCTGTCCAACCTCACGCTCAACGTGGACCTGCCCAGCTCGACGCCCGATTACGCTCCCGCGGTCGTCGACGCCTACGGGGCGGGGTGCGCCAACAGCGAGGAAAGCTGGTCGGTATCGCAGGCGGCACCGATCCGGCGGGCGATCATCAACGGCAGCGTCGTGTTCCAGGATTACTGCGCCGCCGACGACTACGCGAGCGGCGGGTTCATCGCCGACAGCAAGGTCAGCGGTGACCTGGACTTCTACGGCAACCAGCAGTACCTGGTGCGGAACAGCGCTATCGGCGGCGCGAACGGATGCCCGAACGGACTGTGGAACATGGTCTATTCCGGCGTGACCGGAGCCCCCTCGCCGGCGTTCAGCGGCCAGTGCCAGCAGAACACCGTGGTCGCCTCCAGCCCGGTGACCGAGGAGGAGCCGTTCCTGTACACCGATTCGTCCGGGAACTACCACGTCTACGTGCCCGCGGTGCAGCACAGCTCGTCCGGGACGTCGTGGTCCAGTGGATCCGAAGCCGGCCGGTCGATCCCGCTGTCCAGCTTCTTCGTCGCCAACCCGAGCACATCGGTCCTGGTCATCGATGCGGCGCTCGCCTTGGGCAAGAATCTCATCCTCACTCCGGGCGTCTACAACCTGAACGCGCCGATCCTGGTCAGCAGGCCGGACACCGTGGTGCTCGGCCAGGGCTTCGCCACTCTGGTGCCGCAGCGCGGCAACGCCGCCATGGTCGTCGCGCCGGACACCGGCGTGAAGCTGTCCGGTCTCATGTTCGACGCCGGCCCGGTCAACTCGCCGGTGCTGCTGTCGGTCGGGATACCGGGTGGCGGTTCGGCCAGCGACCCCGACCTGATCCAGGACGTGTTCTTCCGCATCGGCGGGGCGGAGAGCACGCCAGTGGGCGCGTCGGTAAGCCTGCTCGACAACGCGAGCAACTCGATCATCGATGACGTGTGGGCCTGGCGCGCCGACCACGGCGGCGACGTCGGATGGACGGCGAACACGGCCGCGACTGGCCTGATCGTCACCGGCGATAACGTCACCGCCTATGGCCTGGCGGTCGAGCACTACCAGAAGGACGAGGTCGTCTGGAGCGGTCAGGGTGGCACCGACATCTTCTTCCAGAACGAACTGCCGTACGACCCGCCCAGCCAGGCTGACTGGATGGCGTCGTCCACCCAGGACGGGTACCCGGCGTTCGACGTGACGCGCGGTGTCCGGACGTTCCAGGGATACGGCATGGGCAGCTACGTCGTCTTCATCGACACGCCGGCCACGCTCTACAACACGGAGGCGTTCGAGGCACCCGACACCTCCGGGGTGCAGTTCCACAACATCTTCACGGTATGGATCTCGGGCCCCGGCGGTGACGATTCGATCATCAACGGGACCGGCGCACCGGCGACATCCACGAATCCCGGCACCGTGGAACCCGTGGATCTGATCAGCTATCCGTAACTGACTCCGCCTCCGCCCGGCCTGTGCGGCCGGCCGGGCGGAGGCGGACACACCCGGGTCACGGGCGCTTGCCCCTGGAAGACCGGCCTCGCGGCCATCCGTGTACGGTGAGGTCCATGCACGTCGTCGGGCTTGTGCTCCACCCCGAGCGAGACTGCACGGGCGCGGTCGGCTCGATCCTGGACTGGGCCGCGCGGCGGCAGATCGAGGTCGTCGGCATCGACGACGAGATCGGCAGGCTGGCCTGCACCGCCGTGCCGGTCACCTGTGAGCAGCTGAGCGAACGGTCAGACCTGCTGGTCAGCCTCGGCGGCGACGGCACGATGCTGCGCGCCATGCGACTGGCCGACGGGAAGCGCTCCCCCGTCCTCGGCGTGAACCTCGGCAAGCTCGGTTTTCTCGCCGAGGTTGACGTACCCGACCTCACCGCAGCACTGTCCGCGATCGATGATCACGAGTTCACGGTAGAACCGCGGCTCGCGGTCGACGCCGTCATCGGCGACCAGGTCATCACCGCGTTCAACGACATAGCTCTGGTCAGGTCACCCGGCCATCCGGTGGCGGCCGTCGCGGTGCGGGCCGGCGGCGGCAGGTTCGTCAGCTACGCGGCGGACGCGGTAATCGTCGCCACGCCGACCGGATCGACCGCCTACAGCTTCTCCGCCGGAGGGCCGATCGTGAGCCCGTCCGTGGAAGGACTGCTGGTCACACCCGCCGCGCCGCACTCCGCGTACAACCGGGGCCTGGTCTTGTCGGTCAGCGACCAGCTCACCCTGGAGGTCCTGCCGACCAGCGGGCCGCTGGCGGTCGAGGCCGACGGCAACGTATCGGCCACCGTCACCCCCGGCGACCGGATCGACCTGGTGCCTCGTCCCGGTGCGGCGCACGTGGTCCGGCTCGGCAACACCACGTTCTACGAGCGGGTCCGGCGCAAGCTCCAGCTAACCGACCCCGCCGAACTGCGCCGCGGATAACACCCGCGCCCACGCCGCCGCCCGGATACGGATCGCCGCAGCACGGTCTGGATACGGCGCGGCGTGCCCGGGATACGGCACGGCGTGCTCGGGATATGGCACGGCGTGGTCGGGATATGGCACGGCGTGGTCGACGGCCCGGCCATGGTCGACGGCCCGCTCCATGCTCGGCAAGGCTTAGCCGCACCGTCTCGTTCGTCACACACGCACCACAGGTCGCGTCGGCACCGCGCATGTCTCTGCTGTCGTTCATAACACGGAACATCGTCTTTTCGCGGACGAAATACCTGCTCACAGCATGGTTTGTTACCGCGTTGGACCAAACTGCCGCGCTAATCCTGATCGCGACCGGCACGGTCGGCCCCGGTCGCCGCTTCTTGCTGTTATCGTATACTGCGTGGCGTGGCGTGGCGTGGCGTGGCGTGGCGTGGCGTGGCGTGGCGTGGCATGGCATGGCATGGCATGGCGTGGCATGGCGTGGCATGGCGTGGCGCGGCCGGGCCATGGCGTGGCACGGTCGGTGCGGTACGGCCCGCCTGGCCCCGGCAACGGCCTCTCCCGGCAACGACCGAGACGGTCGAGACGGTCGAGCGTAGTCGAGGGGCCCTTTGTCACCCGTTTAGCGACTCTGTCACCCGTTACCGCGTTCGGAATCGGGACATATGCCGCGTCTACTCGCGAGTACGGGTGACAGAGCAATATAGCGGGTGACAGACCAACGCAGGGCCCGGGATCCCTCGCCAGCCGAGGAAGATCATAACGAGCAGTGGTG
>DASXDG010000070.1:0-7525 GCA_036490795.1 Streptosporangiaceae bacterium | reverse complement strand
GGTGCTATGGAACCCCCGGGATCAGCCGCGCCCTCCAGCAGGCAGCGGCCGTCCTCGCCGATACCGCCCTCCAGCGCACCGCCGAGGAAGCACTCGCAGCCTGCCTCACCGACCCGGCCCAGATGAGCCAGGTCACCAGCGCCGGGCTCTGCCACGGCATCGCCGGGATCTACCAGACCGCCTGGAGAGCAGCACACGACGCGCTGACCCCGGCAATCCGCGGGCGGCTGCCCGACCTGGCCGGCCTGCTCAGCAGGCACAGCACGCAAACTGCCCGCGAGCCCGGCCTCCTGGACGGCGCGGCCGGGCTTACCCTCGCACAACACACCGCCGCCGGCCCTGCCCGCACCCCGCTCTCAGGATGGGACGCATGCATGCTGATCGACTAACCCCCAGCCACGCAGAGACTACGGCGGACCAGATGAGCCAAGCTGTCCTCAAGATCCTGGCAGGAGCCCCCGCAGCAAGCGCCGCCGCTTACGCCGGCACGACCCCGGTCGTCCTGGCAGAAGCCGCCGAGACCTTCCTCGCCGCCGGCCACGCGGCTCTCAGCGCCCGAGCCGAGAACGAATGGTTCCACGCCAGCATCGGATTCACCCGCTGGGAGACCGCGGAGAGCTGCTTCACCAGCGCACTCGGACCAGCGCTACGCGAGCTGCGAGATGTCCCTACTGCTCTGCGCCGTCCTGTTCAACGCCGCCGGCCTGGACTCCTTCGAACAGGCCGATACCTGGCATCGCGTTGCGCAGATGCGCCTGGAGCCCGGCAGCAACCCGGCCAGGCTCACAGGCAAGCTGCGCGCCCTGCTCCCCATCCCCATCACCGCCGACGCGCCCGCCTTCCGCCCCCAGCATCCAGCAGCGTCAGCCGCGCCGTGGGCATCCGCGTTCAGCGACGCCGGGCACCAACTGAGGCAGCACGCGGCCCGAGGCGGCCGCGGCCTCCGCAGCATCCTCGCTCACATCGTGATCTTCCACTGGAACCGGCTCGGCCTGCCCGCCAGCACCCAGGCCACCCTCGCGCACGCAGCCAGACGAGCCCTCCTGCCCGCAGACTGACACGCCGCACCAGACTTCGGGCACGGGCACGCAAAGACCTCGCGGCCTGCGAGCAAGCATCGCCAGCAAACAAACACGGCTGCAAGCACTGCTACCTGGGGGAAGATGTTCGCAGGCATGGACTGGCCCGGCCGCGAACGCCTGCTGGACGTGATGGCCGATGCCGGGCACGCCTGGGCAGGGGTCCCCGTTCCCGGTGCGGGCGGTTCGCTCTGCTTCACCAGCAGTGACAGCGGGTACGTGAGCGCCCAAGATGGTGTCCTGTACCGTTCTGCCGATGGCGGCGCGAACTGGACGATGGCCCATCCGGACCCGTTTCACTCGGGCCTGTTCAAGGACCTGCCGCTGTGGAGCACGCTGGCGTGCTCGGGCAGTTCAGTGTGGGACGGCCTGACCGCAATAGCGCATGAGCCCCCGCCGGGCGAGCAGTCCTACATCGTCTTCGCGAGTCCGGACAACGGCGCGCACTGGGCGGCAGCGGCTCATAATCTCGGCAGGGCGACGGGCGTGAGCTTCCCGGCAGCCCCCTCACCGTTCCAGCGGCTCGCCGGCATCGCCGTGATGTCACCGGACCAGGCGCTCCTGGCCGGCTTGCCGCAGGGGCGCTGGGGAATCAGCGTGGCCGCCATCGCCTCGTCCGGCGGCAGCCAGGCGCACGTCCTGCTCAGCCCTCCGCTGTCCGGCAAGGTGACCCCCGCCCTGGACCCGCAGGTCCCGGCTAGCGGCTGGCTCACGATGCATGGCATTACCGCCTCAGGCGATACGGGCTGGCTCTACCTCGACGACGGCGCACTCGGCAGCCTGAACAAGCCAGTGGCCCGTACCTTGCTCTACAGGACGACTGATGACGGGAAGTCCTGGTCGCTTATCCAGCAGCAACCGTCGTCCGGCGGCTGAAGCAGAATCTCGGGGGCCGAAAGGCAGCGGAAGCCGCGTACCGGAGGCAACGCGCGGGGCGGCTCCGCAGTCATAGAGGTATGCGCACTAACAAGACATCGCACATTGACCCGGCGCCGCACAGGCAACGGCACGGCTGGGTGATCGCCGCGACGTTGGCCGCGGGCGCGTCGTTGGCGCTCGTGACGGGTTGCGGCCAATCAGCCGCGACAACGGGTTCGTCCACGCCACCTGCCGGGTCGACCTCTGCGGAGGCTGCCACCTCCTCGACCAGTCCCGGGACATCGAGCCCGGCCTCGGCAACCTCGGCGGCACGGGTCACCGCGAAACTCCCGGTGGTTAGCTGTCCGACATCGCTCGGAGCCAGCTCCGGCCAGAGAGTCTCGCTGCCGCATTCGCGGCAGGTGGCGGTCCCGGCGTCGGTCGCGGTCCGGTTGGCGGTGTACACCGACAGCCAGGGGAGGATGGAGCTGGTCGCCCCGAAAGGATGGCGGTGTACCGCTGTTTACGGGGCCGACGGCAGCGGCGGGGTCGCGGTCTACCCGCATGGCCAGACATTGCCCACGTCGTGGGGCGCGGGGTGGCGGCTTTCCCCCGGGTCGGGCGTGACGGCGGTGGTCGGGCTGGAAAGTTCAGCCTGTTACACCTGCACCCTTGCCCAGGCGTGCCGGCTGTTCGCCGCCGCGGCCACTACCTTGCGCAGTTATCTTGGGCGCCAGGCGTGCCCGGTCCGGCCAGCGGCGGAGAGCGTGTCGGCGATTGCCGCCGGCATCAAGGGTTTCCGCGATCCGGTCAGCACGAGCGGGGACGGAGTGCCATCTGGCGGACGGGACCCGGCCGATGGAGTTATGACTTACCATCCGAAATCGGCAGACGGGAGCTGGCTAGAGACCTGCACGTTGCCGGGCGGCGAAACCGCTGAGTGCACCGCGATACTCAACACCTTCGTCTCCTGGTACGGGCAGCGATAACGATCCGTTTGTTATCCACTTCGGGCCGCAGCCCCCCGCGAGCCATCCGCTATACGTAAAATGTGCGTGATAGCTGCCGGGAGGAGGGTGGGTGGCCGGAGAATCCCCCGCGCAGCTTGGCGGTTTGCTGACCGCGCTCAGTCCAGGCGCACGGGTGGGCGGCTACGTCCTGGAGCAGCTCGTCGGGGTCGGCGGGATGGCGGCGGTGTTCCGCGCCCGCGACGAGCGGCTTGAGCGTGTGGTGGCGCTGAAGCTGCTGACCGGCGACGAAGTGGTCAGGAAGCGGTTCGCGCGCGAAGCGCACGCGGTCGCCGCGGTGGACCATCCGCACATCATCCCGGTCTACGAGGCAGGCGAATCGGGCGCCGTGCTCTACATCGCGATGCGTTACGTGCGCGGCGACGACCTGCGGGTCATCGTGAACCGGGATGGGCCGCTGACACCACGGCGCGCGGCCGGGTTCATCTCCGCGGTGGCCTCGGCGCTGGACACCGCGCACGACGCCGGATTGATCCACCGTGACGTGAAGCCCGCGAACATGCTGGTGGATGTCGGCCGCGGCCGGCCCGAACACGTCTACCTGACGGACTTCGGACTGGCCAGGAGCGTGGTGTCGGCGGGGGCGCTGACCGGAGCGGGGCAGTTTCTCGGCACTCCGGACTACGCGGCGCCCGAACAGATCAAGGGCGCGCGGGTAGACGCTCACGTGGATCAGTACGCGCTGGGCTGCGTGGCGTTCACGCTGCTGAGCGGCTCCCTTCCGTTCGTGCGGGAGGAGCCGATGGCGGTCCTCTACGCGCACCTGTCCGCGTCGGTGCCCGCGGTGACCGGGATCCGGCCGGGGCTCTCGCCCGAGGTGGATCAGGTGCTGGCCACGGCGCTGTCGAAGGAACCGGGGGACCGGTACGACAGTTGCGGCGAGTTCGCCGACGCGCTGCGCGAAGCGCTCGGCATCGAGCCTTACGACCCGTCCGGGCCTGCCCGGACGCACTCGACGCGCGCGGCGACCGCCCCAAGCCACACCATGCCCGACGACGGGGCGACCCGCGTGCCGACCAAGCCGATGACGATCCCGCCGGATCCGCCCGCGACCGCGGTCTGGACGGCGGTGGTGTCGGCGGACCGTGCGTACTACGACAGTGTGCAAGCCGAGGCGGACCAGGACGCCGTGTCGATCAGCTTTCCTGATCAGGTGCCAGAGCGAAGGTTCGAGCTGTCCGGGACCGAAGTCCGCATCGGACGGCGCAGCGTCACCCGGCACATCGAGCCGGAAATCGACCTGACCGGCCCGCCTACCGACCCGGCGGTGTCGCGGCTGCACGCGGTCCTGGCCGCTGGCCCGGACGGAACCTGGTCGGTCACCGACCCCGGTACGGAGAATGGCATCTTGCTGAACGGCAAGGAAATCCGGCCGCACGAGGCCGTGCCCCTGCGCGATGGTGACCGCATGCACCTCGGCATGTGGACGCTGATCACCGTGGTCTGCGGCCCGGCGTCAGTCGTCCTCTAGCCGTGCCTGCAACTGCTGCTGCTTCTTCTCCAGCTTCTGGCGCTTGGCTTCGATCTTGTCGCGTTTGGTGATCGGCGTCGTCGGCCTGCGCTTGACCCCGACGCCACCCATGAAGGCCAGCCCGTTGATCTTGATGACCGGACCGCCCGGCTCGCCGCCGCCCACGGCGCCGTGATCGAAGGCGCCCATGAACCCGAAGCCGGTGACGTCCACCTGGGCATCGTGGGGGACGACGATCTCGACGCCGCCCATGATCGCCGTCACGTGGATGGTCACATTCCGCTCGGTGAACCGCGCGTCGCGCATGTCGATAGTGCCGCCGGCCATGAACACCACCGCGTTGAAGACGGGCGGCACCACCCAGTCGCCCTTCCGCTCGAAGCCGCCCATGACCGCGATGGCGGAACTCGATGTGGCGGGACCGCCGAACCGGGACGGGTCGGCAGGCGATACGGAGGCGGCGGGACGGGGCGCTCCTGCCTGCGGCAGGTCGCGGGTGACCGGCTCGAGTTCGGCGTAGGTCTTGGCCGCGTAGACGGCCTCCAGCCGCTCCTCAAGCTCGCTCATCTCCAGTCGGCCTTCTCCGGCCGCATCGCGCAGGACTTCCGCCGCGCGTTCGCGATCCTGGTCCGAGGCCCGCATGCTTGCCGGGTCTGGAGGTGAGGGCTGGGTCATGGACAGAGCCTAAACCGAACCGCTGCGATGGTACATATCGACCCACCGGCCGGCGCGCTTCAGCCGAGCGCGTTATCGAAGCGCTCGCGCAGGTCGCCGAGGCGCTCGATCGGTTCGTTGGCGAAGACGAGCCGCAGGTACCGGTCGCCGCCCGGTCCCCAGCCGGTCATCGGGGTCGCGGCGACCTGAGACCGGGTGAACAGCCGGTGCGATGCCTGCGCCGGTGTCAGGCCCAGCTGCTCGGTGTCGATCAGCAGCGACCAGCCGCCGTGCGGACGGACGCACGGATAGCCGTCGAGCTGACCGAGAATGTGCTCGCAGCGCCGCTGCCAGATGCCGGTCGCCGTCGCGACGTCCCGGCTGGCGTCGGGGTGGCTCAGCGCGGCCGCAACCGCCTGCTGCGCGATGCCCACCTGGCAGACGACGTTGGTGAGGCCGACCAGCCCGATGTCGGCCATGACCGGCTCCGGCCCGGTGATCCAGCCGACCCGCCAGCCGATCATGCGCAGTTCCTTCGAGGCCGAGCCGACCGTGATGGTCCGGCCGGCCAGGGCGGGGTGGGCCGCCGGGTGAGCGGGCGGCAGGGCGTCGAACCGGATCCGTTCCATCGCGGCGTCGTAGATCACCCACGCGCCGTGCCGGTTCACCGGACCGGAGATCGCGTCGTAGTGCTCGCCGCCCAGGACGGCCCCGGTCGGCATGACCGGGCTCATCAGCAGAACGGCCGCCGTCCGCGGCCCGATGGCGGCGGCGAGTTCGTCCGGGTCGGTGGTCCAGCCAGCCGGGCCGGGGACGCAGCGCACGTGCCGCGGCACCCCGCCCGCGAGCCTGATCCGGTTGACCAGCCCGGCGTACACCGGGTCGCAGATGACCACTTCCTGCCCGGGTTCGACGGTGGCGAGCAGGACGTTGAGGATGCCGTTCAGCCCGCCGGCCGCCGACACGCACTGGGTTCGCGGGTCGTAGCTGACGCCGCTGATCGCGCTGACGTGCGCCGCCGCGGCCTCGCGCAACGCGTGGTGACCCTGAAACGGGAGGTAGCTGTTCGCGTCGTCCCGGTCGACCGCGGCGTGCGTGACCTCGCGCGCGATCGCCGGCGGCGGGACGTCGGTGTCGAGATTCTCCAGCCGCAGGAACCGGGGATCGCCGGTCGCGTCGGCGGCGTCGCCGACCTTGTCGACGCCGATCCCCGGGATGTGGGCGAGCCGCGAAACAGTCATCGGTACCCCTCGTCAGCCATGCCAGTAAATTGAGACGATCGTACCGGTAAAGTAGACGTCGTGACGATCTCGGAAACCGTCGGGCGCAACATCCGCCGCCACCGTCAGGCCGCTGGCCTGTCCCTCGCGGAACTGACCGCCGCATCCGGAGTCGGCAAGTCGACTCTGCACGCGCTAGAACTCGGCGAGGGCAACCCGACGCTCGGTACGTTGTGGGCGCTGGCGTCGGCGCTGTCGATCCCGCTCGGCGACCTGATCGACGACGAACCGGTACCGGCGACCGTGGTCCGCGCCGGGGAAGGGGCCCGCGTCGACGGCGCCGCCGTGCACGCCCGGCTGCTGCACCGGCTCGACGTGCGCGGCAGCGTCGAGGTCTACGACCTGGCCATCGACCGGGCCCGCCAGCTCTCCGACGCGCACCTGCCCGGGGTCCGCGAATGCCTGGTGGTCACCCAGGGGGAGGTGCGGGTCGGACCCGTCGGCGATCCGGCCGACCTCATGCCGGGAGACTCGATCCACCACGACGCCGCCCGGCCGCACGTGTACCAGGGCCTGGCGGACGGCAGCCGGGCGCTGCTCCTGATGATCTACGGCTGACTAGCCGGGTCGGACGGCTCGTCCAGCCGCCGCGGCCGGATCCAGCCAGTCCAGCCACGCTCGCGCATCAGGTCCAGCATCCGTTCCGCCCGCGGGTCGGACTCGAGGAAAAGCGCTTCCAGAAGGTCAAACGCTAGATCTTTGTACATCGCCTCGCCGGGGTTGATCTCGCCGGCGGTGTATGCCCGATCGAGCAGGCCGGCCAGGATGTCGGCGGCTTCCGCCATACCAGAGTCATCGCCCCCCTCGGTTTCGAGGATCTCCGACCCGAGACAATAGAGCCGGACGAGTTGCGGGTCCTCGAGCTGCGCGAATTTCATAGGCATAATCTCGCCGATCTGATCGGGCCAGCGAGCCGCCATCAGGATCCACGCGTCCCGCTCGGCCGCCACCACCCGCTGCGACGCCCCGATCTCCCGGAGCCGGTCGAGATAGGCGACCACCTGCGGCGGGAGCGCGAGACTGTCCCCGGCCGCGAGCTGCGCGATCTGCTTGCGGCTGGTCTCAAGCCGTTCGATCTCGTCGCGCAGGTGACTGTCGATCCTTCTGATCGCTTCGGCAAAGTCCGCCGCGTCGGCTTCGAGCATCTGACCGATC
>DASXDG010000069.1:0-2992 GCA_036490795.1 Streptosporangiaceae bacterium | reverse complement strand
GACCAGCGTGGCGGCTTCCCGCAGGACCTGCGCCTTGTCGGTGTGCTCCCAGGTGAAGCCCTCCTCGTCGCGGCCGAAGTGGCCGTAGGCCGCGGTCTGGCCGTAGACGGGACGATTCAGCTTGAGGTACTGGCGGAAGGCGGCCGGCCGCAGGTCGAAGTGCTCGTTGATGAGCTCCAGGATCCGCGCCTTCGAGATGTGCTCGGTGCCGAACGTCTCGATCAGCAGCGACAGCGGCCGCGCGACGCCGATCGCGTACGCGACCTGCAGTTCGAGACGGTCGGCGAGGCCGGCCGCGACCACGTTCTTGGCGACGTATCGGGCGGCGTACGCGGCCGACCGGTCGACCTTGGACGGGTCCTTGCCGGAGAACGCGCCGCCGCCGTGCCGGGCGAAGCCGCCGTAGGTGTCGACGATGATCTTGCGGCCGGTGAGCCCGGCGTCACCGACCGGGCCTCCGACGACGAACCGGCCGGTCGGGTTCACGTAGAAGTTCTCCCGCAGCGCCCTGGCGTCGTACAGCGACGACGGGATGGTGCCCACGACCACGTTGTCCCAGATCTGGTCGGCGAGCCCGTTTTCTGCTCCCTCTTCGTGCTGGGTGGAGATCAGCACCTTCTCGACCGCGACCGGCACGCCACCGGAGTACCGGACGGTGACCTGGGTCTTGCCATCAGGCCGCAGGAACGGCAGCTGCCCGGATTTACGCACGTACGCCAGCTGCCGGGCCAGCCGATGCGCCAGCGAGATCGGCATCGGCATCAGCTCGGGAGTCTCGTTCGTCGCGTAGCCGAACATCATGCCCTGATCGCCGGCGCCTACCCGGTCGAGTTCGCTGTCGCTGACGGAATGCCGGGCTTCGTGCGCCATGTCGACGCCCTGGGAGATATCCGGTGATTGCCGGTCCAGCGCGGTGAGAACAGCGCAGGCGTCACCGTCGAACCCGCACGCGGCGGTGTATCCGATGTCTCGTACGGTCGACCGGACGATCTCCGGGATATCCAGGTGCGCCGACGTGGTGATCTCGCCGGCCACCAGCACCAGCCCGGTGGTCAGTACCGTCTCACAGGCCACCCGCGAATAAGGGTCAACGGCTAGCGCCGCATCCAGGACCGCATCCGAAATCTGATCGGCCATCTTGTCGGGGTGGCCTTCTGTCACGGACTCGGAGGTGAACAGGAACTCACCCTCGCCGAGGCTCACTGTCATCGCGTAACTCCTCTTTACTGTGGCCGGCATCTCCGGCGACGGGCCAGGGGAGGCGGTGCCCCCCTCCCGCTGAACGGGTAGTACGGGATTTATCCTCGTATTCCGAGTGCGTTGGCCCGGTCTAGGTTGCCGCGGTACTCATGCCGCGGGTCGGCCGAAGATGTGGATCACGCTCGCGACGTTGTCCGCGCCATGCCATCCCCCGGCGTTCTGCGTCAGCGCGACCCGTGCCTCAGGCACCTGTCGGCCGTCCGCGGTACCGCGCAACTGCAGGACGGCCTCGACGATCTGGGCCAGGCCGGTGGCGCCGATGGGATGCCCGCGCGCCAGCAGGCCGCCGCTCGTGTTGACCGGCAGTGAACCGCCGAGCCGCGTCTCACCGCTGCGAATCAGGGCGGCGCCGCCCCCCGGTTCGGCCAGGCCGAGTTGCTCGTATATCACTAGCTCCGCCGAAGCGGCCGCGTCATGAACCTCGGCGCAGTCCATGTCGGCCGGGCCGAGACCGGCAGCCTCGTAGGCGGCCCTGGCGGCCAGGGCGGTCACGCTCGCGCTCCCGTCGGCAGGAGCAGACCTCGCAACCGACGCGAGAACGGCGACTGCCGTAGTGCTCGACAGGCGGGCTTCGTCGCTGACCAGCAGCGCCGCGGCCGCGCCGTCCGAGATCGGCGAGCACATCTGCAGCGTGAACGGCCACACGATTTCCCGCGCCGCCAGGACCTGGTCCACGGTGAGCTCACCACCGTACTGGGCCAGCGGGTTCAGTCGGCCGTTCCGCTGGTTCTTGACCACCACCTGGGCGAAATCGGCGCGCGTCGCGCCCGTCTGCTCCATGTACCGCAGCGCGGACTCCGCGTACATGTCCATCAGGAAGGACCGGCCTTCGGGCAGGTCTGCGGGTGTAGTTTCGACATCCACCGAGCCGCCGATCGCGGCGAACGACCGGGCCTTGTCCGGGTGGGTCATCTTCTCCGCCCCGACCGCGAGCACCGCGTCGTGGACGCCGGTCGCGACAGCCTGCCAGGCCAGGTGGAAGGCGGTGGACGCCGAGGCGCAGGCGTTCTCTACGTTGAACACCGGTATCTCACCAACGCCGAGTGGCCGCAGCCCGAACTGGCCGGCCAGCATCTCCTGGCCGGTCATGGATCCGGCGACGGCATTGCCGAAGTAGCAGGCCTGCACGTCCGCAGCGGTCTGGCCGGCATCCTTCAGCGTCACGGTGACGGCCTCGGCGGTGAGATCCTTCAGGCCGCGATCGAGTTGCTTGGCGAATCTCGTCATGCCGATCCCGGCCACGTATACATTCCGCATCGCAGTGTTCCGGTCAGCGTCGGCAGGTGAGATAGGTCCAGGTGCACGGGAACGAGTCCTGGCCGGGGAACAGCTTTTCCAGGCTGTACCTGATCAGGAACAGTCGCTGGCGCACGGCCTCCTCCGATGGCGGCTTGCCCTCGACCTTCTCCGAGCCGCCGACCCAGCTGAGCACGCCGTCGTTGTAGGTGCTGAGCAGCTTGTACCACTCATCGATCTGAGCGTGGATCGTTTCCTCGAAGACGTGGAGCACCGTGAACCCGGCGTCGCGGAACGAATCCTCATAGAAATCGAGAGGGCGGACCGGCACGAATACCTTTTCCCTGAGCTTCTCGTGCCGGGACATGACGGCCGCGTCCTCGAGCGTCTCGCGGTATTCGGCGAACGCGGGCTCGGCGTGGACCAGGTCGGCCGCGATCTCGTTGACCTTGGCCACGGTCTCGTCGATGATCCATTCCCCCGGCCGGCCGTTCGG
>DASXDG010000068.1:0-29419 GCA_036490795.1 Streptosporangiaceae bacterium | reverse complement strand
TCCATCCCCGACAGCGACGCGACATAGTCGAGGTTCAGCTTCCCTGGCGAGAGGAAGTCCAGGCACCCGTCTTCCGGGAATTCCCAGGCGAGCGAGAACGCGTACTGCTCCACCCGGGCGACCTGGCCGAAAATTTCTGGTCGCTTAGCCGGCGGAGTCCTCATCGCCGTCCGTTCGTATTCGCGAATCAGATCGATGATTCCCGGCGAGTCCCTCACTTCCTGGTCCTCGAGGAACGGCTGATAGAAACGATCCAGCCCGGGCGATTCAAGATCCCAGTCAGCGGCGAGTACCCGGTACCCGTTCGCCGCCAGGATCCAAGCCACGTTGGCGAGCGCCATCGTTCTGCCTGTACCGCCCTTGAACGAGTAGAACGTTACGATTTGCCCCTCACGCGGCTCGCCCGCCCCAGCCGTCGGCATGTCAGCCATCGGAATCCTCCTCATCCGTCTTCGTACCGCCCAGTCGGCGCCGTGAGCCTGGTCGCGCGACAGATCGCTCGATGGGCCCCCGGCGCAGGAAATGCCGCTCGGCCTCGGCGATCAGGAAGGGCATGAGGGCTACGAATTGCTCCAGTGAATTGACGCCCGCCACTGCCTGCCGCGCGGTGTCGGTGTGCGGGGGCTGGACCCCGTCGAGGATAGCCCTTACTCGCTGTGCTAGCTCGGTTTCTTTAGGATCACCGCCGGAGTTCGTGACCAGCACCGGCATGATCCACGGCCGGTCGCGCACAGCCTCGCGCAGGCTCTCACGTCCATCCGCGTCATTGACGAACCACGGGTCAACGAGGACGACTCCCGGGTTGGCGCCTAGCCGTGTCTCAATCTCGCCAAGCACCGTCACCTGCACCGCGAAGTCAAGCTGCTCCGCGATCGTGGCGGCGTACTCCGCGAGCGACAGCCGCTGGGCGCCGGGGAATGGCCGCCATCCACTCACAGCCGTACCAGAGCCGGCGTCCGCTGCTGCCGACGAGCCGCCCCGATCCGCCGCGGCGACCGCCACCGCGAATACAGCGGCGGACGCGGAACTGAACGGGTTGCGGACCATGTCAATGTCAGGGGCGAGAGAGGGCGGTATCGTGTCGGACTCCGCCAGGTTGACAACCTGCCGTGCCAGCCGCTCCACGACCCGGAAATAGGACTCGCGATATGGTGTGAGCCGCAACATCGCTCGCAGGCCGTTATCCGCGTAAGCGCTCTCAGACGCGCCGATCGCCAGCGCCTGCGGCAGCCCCTCCGGCTCATCGCCGGGTTTGAGCGGAATCCACAAGACGGGCGCGAACCGCCCGAGCGGTTTCTTCACGCCGGCGTTGATGAGCCGACGCTTGAAGGAGGCCCACTCTCGGCCCGGCCAGGAGCGGGAGAAGTAGCCAGGTGCGTACAGCGGGATGAATACCTGCGCGGTGCTCATCGCCTGAGTGAGGGATGCCCGCCAATCGGAATTCAGCGGGATGTCCTGGTCGAAAAACCCTGGCGCGATGCCCCGATGTTGTGATCCCAGGCGGTGAACCGCATCGCTCAGGTCGTGGAAAAACGTCCTTACCCATTGGTCATGGGTCAACTGAGGGCTCCCGGCCAGCGGCGGAGAATGAGCGTAGCTGAGGTAGAAGTAGCTAGCTCGCAACGGAACAGCGTCTGGCATCATGGCGATTTCACTCATGGCTGCTTCTCCCGGAAGGTATCGTGCAGTTCCTCCTCGTGGAGCACAAGCGGTTCGACACGATAAGCGAAGTGGAATTCGGCTATGCTCTGCGCCAGCCGCCACACGACCCAGCGGTAGTGCGGTTCGAGTTGCTGACGCAGGAGCCCGTAAATGCCGTCGGTTTCGTACGGCGCACGCATGTTCTCACCGCCAAACTCTCGAGGCGAGAACCGCTGGACAAGCCGGACTGGCTCCGGGAGCCGGAACTCCGGTATCGGTGCAGCCCAGGTGACCGGGATCATGCCGGTCTGGAAGGCGGCGTCTTCGCCGGAGCGGCTGATCACCTTCCTCCTGGAGAACGCGAACCATTCCTTGCTGCACCAGGAGCTCGCCACGTACGGATCCGACAAGAGAGCGATGAACACCTGGCAGGTGCCTATCGCCTTGAGCAGTTCACCAGTCCACCTAGCGCCACCCGCCATCGACCGGTCCATGAACCCCGGCTCCGAACCAGTAGGCCTGCCGACCGCCTCAGCCACGTCCTCAGACAGATCATTGAAAAACTTGACCACTAGCGGGCTCGGATGTCCGACGTGCGCATAGCTGAGGAAGAACAGAGGCGCTGATCGACGATGGAACTCATCCGACATACTGGGCATGCGGGTGTCATTCATCAGATTGAGTCCTAGATGCCACGACACCGCCCTACGCCGCCCGTGCCCGCTAACACGCGACTTAGGGCCGATAATGGCCTACAGGCATCGAGTGCGTCAAACACCATTGATTCTCGGCACTCAACTAATGTCACACATGCGTCATTTTGGACATTTTGCCTCACTTTTAGGTGGCGTGGCATCCTGGATGGCAGCCAGCATGCCCGCGACGAACCGCTCGCCGTGCTGGGTCAGTGCCTTCGTTTCCCGGAGTGCCTCACAGGCGTCGGCCACCCACGACCGGTAACGCAACCAGTCGGCCTGTCCGGCGGCTCCTCTAGATTGGCTGAGTTGCGCGAGTCCCAGATGCGCGTACGTCCCGTGCAGCGCGCCCTCGACAGGTCGGAGATCTTCCCGCCAGGGGACAGCGAGCCGCTGGGTGCATGCGTTGTCCACCAGATCGTAGAAGTCGCTCAACCCGAACAGTTTTGCGTGCTGGAACTCGTGCACAAGCATGTCCTCGATGCCGGCCAGACTGGGCGCGAGCGTGATTGCCACCGCACCGAAAGCATGCCGTGATGTCGCACTGTTCATTCCCGCGGGTGGGTCTCGCAGCGGGACGACGGCGCGCATGCCCGCCGCGAGAACCTGAGCATAGGCAGGAATACCATCGGCCAATCGGCGCGCAGCACCGCACAAGGCACGATGCCAGGCAAGCCACCCCCCGCTATCCAGGCGACCCGCCGCCGCCCACCGCTGACAGTCCCGGTACGGATCAAGATCCTCCACCGCGAACCGGAGTCCCGGCACCGATACTTGCCTGACGGCCCGCCAGGCGATTCCGCCCGGGGCGGCTACTCGGCCAGACGATATGGCGACCCGGACGGTGGCACTCGAGTCTGTGCCTACGTCCAGCGCGCCGAGAGACGGCACGTGGACGAGCCCGTCGCGAACCGGCAGCGGCAGCTCTACAGTAGTGCCGGCTCGCATGGCTACAGCAGCGGCAAGCCCCGCGATATGCGCTCGGTCCAGGAACAGGTCGGCACCAGCCGGGGGATCGAGACACCGCATCGCCCACACCCGGGTGTAAGGATGGGCGAAGATCTCGGCGATCGCCCCCGGGTGCGAGGAGTCCAAATCGCATAGCGCCGCCCACCCTTCGGCAGCTGAAGTGGCGAGAGCCGCCTCGCGCTGCCCGGTCAGCAGGTGCCCGGTCAGCAGGTGCCCGGCCGCCGTGGCTGCCGCCGCGACCAGTGCCCGGGTCCGCGAGAGGCGCATCTGGCTAATCGCCGTGACAGCGGCGACATCCCCGGGGCCGGCTGCCAGCACGTCAAGTGTGTCCGCTGGAAGCTCATGCGGTGGGCGGCGCGGCTCGGCTCGGGCCACTGGTTCGCGGGAAGTCACAGTCACCTCGGGAGGGTTCGCGATGACCTGGGTAATCATCTCCAGGAGATCAGTGCAGTACACAGAAGGATTCGTGAAGCCAGTGCTTGACCGGTACCGATGTGCGTACATGCCACCGCCGCAGATCCGCACGACCGGGCACGCCTGGCAGGCAGGGCTCAGCGTGACCAGACCCCCGCGCCTGGCAGTCATGCCGGAATGCTGCGCGGCCTCGTCAGCCGAATGCGACCAGATGCTCATGCCAGTCGACGGCGCGCCGTCGTAGGCCGTCTTCAGGGAATCAGCTTGCTCCCAGCTTCCATCAGTGTCGATGACCAGCACACCAACCGGATCGAGGCCTATCGCTTCGGTCCAGCTCGGACCTCCGGATGATGCAGACAGAACCGAGTCAAAAACACGGATCGGCACGCCGCAGCCGTCCCGGACCCAAGAGCGGTAGATAGCGAGCAGCCAGTCCGCATAGGGGTGCAATGACTCGTGGGACCGGGGCGGAGGATTGTCCCAGGTAGCGTGCGGAAGCAGCAGGTCCAGTCTGGGAGGCCGTTCGGCGATCAGCGCCTGATAGACGCTGAATGGATCGTTTGCGATGTCTATCGTGCACAAGATGCCCGCGTACAGATGCTGGTATTCGGGACGACGGAGCAATCCCAGAGCCCGCAGAGCCTGCTGGTGACTGCTGCGGCCGTCGGCAAACCTGCGGTGCCTGTCGTTAGCCACCTGATCGCCATCCAGCGAAACACCAACCCTGACTCCGAACTCGCCGAATAGTTCGCACCACCGCTCTTCCAGGCGAACGCCGTTGGTGTGAATCCTCAGGTCAAGCACGGCGACCGGCTCGATCCCCGCGGCAAGGGCAACAAGCACCTCGCGCATCGCCTCACGGCCTAGCAGCAGCGGCTCGCCACCGTGAAGGATGACCTGAACCGCCCGCAGCCGATGCGCCGCGGCGTGTTCGGCTATCCGGCGGGCAGCAGCCACCGCTGTCGACGGGGAGATCGCACGCGGCTTCAGGCGCCAACTCTGATCGGCATGCTCATAGACGTAGCAGTGGTCGCAGGCAAGATCACAGCGGCTGTGCACCTTCAGCACATACTGCGCGATGCCGTATTGCGAGACCATGACCTGGGCGGCGGCTGCCTCGGCGGACGGCACGCCGTCAGATCGCGGAGTTGAAGCCCGCGACCACTATCAGCGACTCGCCTCCTGCGCTCGCCATAACGACATCTACGAGTTGCTTGGCCTCGGCATACTCATTGATCCGGGCGAGCGGAACATCACGCAGGTCCCAGAGCGCGTTTTCCCGGCTGGCCATGATCATTTCGCTGTATTCTTCCATGGCCATTTCCTCCTTGCAGTACCGCGCTATAACAGTCAGGCTAAACGAAAGCAAATTGGTTGTCAGCACGCATTTACGAGGTATTTTCTAACAGCCTGGTAAGGACCCTTCTGGCTGCGCGGTGTCGGCGAGCGCGTCGGCCTGGTGCTTCACCCAGCCGGCGACTTCGGTGGCGAGGGCCTGCTCGGACTGGGTGACCAGCCGCTCGAAGGCCTTGGCGCTGCGCTGCGAAGGACGCAGCGCCCGCCACTCCCTGACCAGGCCGCTCAGCTTGGCCACCGTCTGGTTGTAGCCGACGATCGTCCCGTCGAACTGGAGGTATCCGAGGTAGGCGAGGGCGGCGGCGGACATGGACGCGGTGACGCTCACCCAGACTTCCCTGTGCGCGGCGGCCAGGATCGTGCCGGCCGCGCCGGCCAGGAAGGCGAGCAGGTAGAGCGCGTTCCGCCACCGGCTCAGCCGCCTGGCTCGCCGTTCGTAGTACCCGATCTGGTCCTCGAGCCTGGTCCGCAGGTACAGGCCGGGATTCAGCGGGCCCAGTCCGTCATCGACGGGTCCCGATTCTGCCGTCAGCGGCCCGGTCAGTGGCGGCAACTGGCCGCGGTACGCCGGCAGCGGCTCGTGACTGGCCGCGGTGAGCATCAGCTGACGTTCGATGAGAGCGAGCCGGTTGAGTAGTTTGCGCTGGCTGCCGACCCGGCGCATCGCGGGCGCGGCGCGATGCAGGTAGATCTCGGCCTTGACCGATTCCGCGGCTCCGCGCATCAGTACCCAGCGCTGGCCGAAGGAACGACGACCGGAGACCAGGATGAGGACCGAGGAGAGCGCGGGGACGACGACTGCCGCCCAGTGCAGGGCCGAACCGCCTACCTGCGTGTAGGTGGCGGCGAGCACGGTCGCGAGCACAGCCAGCGCGAGCGTCAGCGCGAGCAGCCTGGTGAACGTGGCACGGAGCCGTTTCGCCTGGTGGTCGTAGCTGGCGAATAGCCGCCACGCGTCCTTGAGCGCCTGGTCGTCGTGCAGTTCCCAGGAGAGTTCCCGGGCGCAGGCGGCTGCGTCGCTGACTCGCCGCACGCCGGCCGAACCGTCGGCCGCTCCGCCGGTGCCGGCGATCGCGAGCACCGGCCAGGCGCGCTCGCGTGCCCGCGCGATCTCCGACCTAGCGACCTCACCGCCGCCGGCCACGACGACGGCGACCGGGCCAGGGCCTGCCAGCGCGGCCGCTACCGCCATCAGCAGCCGGGTCTCGCCGCCCCATCGATCGGTGCTGGCCAGGATGAAGTGGCTGTGGCTGGCGTCCAGCGGTGCGAGCGAATCCCCGGCCGCTGGCCCGTCCGGGTAGCTGACCAGCCCGTCCGGCGCGACGCCGACCAGCACGGGCACGTTGTCCGGCTGGCTGGCCCGCGCGGCACCGGTCAGCGCCATGACACCGGCGGCGGTGCCGCCATCGACGACGACGGCACCCAGCCGGCCGGCCGCCGGGGCCACCGCCTGCTCGATGACGGTCCTCGTGCGGTCGAGCGCCTGGCCGGTCAGGGTGTCGGCGCCACCGCAGACCACGATGACAGGGCGGCCGTCCGCCGGCGGTGCGAGACCGAGCTCACGCACCAGTTCCGGCGCGGCGGCCGCATCCGCGCCGGGCAGCAGCCGGGCGTGCTTACCAGGGCCGAACGTTATGTCCCGCGCGCTCACGCATTGATGGTAAACCTACCGGAACGTGGTCCCCGTGACCTGCGCGGAGACGCCGGTCCGGTCGAGGTAGGGCGTGATGCCGCCAAGATGGAACGGCCAGCCGGCGCCGAGGATCATGCACAGGTCGATGTCCTCGGGGGCGGCGACCACCGCGTCGTCCAGCATCAGCCGGATCTCCTGCGCCAGCCCGGCCAGGGCGCGGGACCGCACCTGCTCCGCCGTCGACGGATCCGGACCGCCGGCCAGCAACGAGGCCACCTCGGGATCGACGGAGAAATCCGGGCGGTACACCGCCGTCTGGCCGGCCGCGACCATGGCGCGCAGCTTCTCCGACACGGCGAACCTAGACGGATAGGCCTCGTGCAGCGTCTCCGCGACGTGCAGCGCGACGGCCGGCCCGACGAGCTGGAGCAGCAGGAACGGCGGCATCGGCAGCCCCAGCGGATCGAGGGCGTGCTCGGCCACGTCGAACGCAGTGCCCTCGTCCACGGCGGCGGTGATCTCGCCGAGGAACCGGGTGAGCAGCCGGTTCACGACGAACGCCGGCGCGTCCTTGACCAGCACGCAGTTCTTCTTCAGCTGCTTGCCGACCGCCAGCGCGGTCGCCACCGCGGCATCATCGGTGGCCGGCGTCCGCACGATCTCGACCAGCGGCATCATCGCGACCGGGTTGAAGAAGTGGAACCCGACCAGCCGCGACGGCACGGCGAGCCCGGCGGCCATCTCGGTGACCGACAGGGCGGACGTGTTGGTGGCCAGCACGCAATCGGGCCTGACAACGGCCTCCACCTCGGCGAAGACCTGCTGCTTGACCTTCATCTCCTCGAAGACGGCCTCGATCACGAAGTCCGCGTCGGCGAAGGCGTCCTTGGACAACGAGCCCGTGACCAGCGCGGTCAGCCGCGCCGCGGCGTCCGGCGACAGGCGGCCGCGGGAGGCGAGCTTGGCGATCTCGGCGTGCACGTGCCCGACGCCGGCGTCCAGCCGCGCCTGGTCCACGTCGGTCAGCACGACCGGCACCTCGTGCCGCCGCGCGAACAGCAGCGCGATCTGCGCCGCCATCAGCCCGGCCCCGACGATGCCCACCTTGGTGACCGGCCGCGCCAGCGACGCGTCGGGTGCTCCGGCCGCGTGCCGCGCCCGCTTCTGGGTCAGGTCGAACGCGTACAGGCTGGCCTTGAACTCCGGGCTGACGAACAGGTCCGCCATCGCCTCGTCCTCGGCGGCGAAGCCCTCGTCGCGGCTCCGCTCACGCGCCGCTTCGATGAGCGAGATCGCCTTGTACGGCGCCGGAGCGGCTCCGTGCACCTTGCCGTCGGCGAAAAACCGGGCGTCCCGCGCGGCAGCCATCCAGTCCTCAGCCGGAGCAAGTGGTTTGCGCGGGACCTGAAATTTGCCAGTCAAAACAGCGGCCGCCCAGCGCAGCGACTGGACCAGGAAGTCGGCCGGCTCGAACATCGCGTCCGCGATGCCGAGTTCGAGCGCGTCGGCCGCCTTCAGCATGCGATTCTGCGACAGCGCGTTCTCGATGATCACCTTCAGCGCCGGGCCTGGGCCGATCAGCCTGGGCAGCAGGTACGTGCCGCCGGCGCCGGGCAGCAGGCCGAGGAAGCACTCGGGGAACGCCACCGCGCCCACGTCGGACGAGATCGTCCGGTACGTGCAGTGCAGCGCGACCTCCAGGCCGCCGCCGAGCGCGACGCCGTTCACGAACGCGAACGTGGGCACGTCCAGCTCGCCGAGCCGCCGGTACACGGCGTGGCACAGCCGCATGATGTCCAGTCCCTGCTCGCGGGACTCGATGCGAGCGGCGCCTTTCAGATCCGCGCCGACGGCGAAGATGAACGGCTTGCCGGTGATGGCGACCGCGACTATGTCGCGGTCAGGTGACGCGGCACGCGCGGCGACCGCGTCCAGGGCGTGGCTGAGTTCGAGCAGGCCGCCGGGACCGTGCGAACTCGGCTTGGTGTGGTCCAAGCCGTTGTCCAGGGTGATCAGCGCCATCGTCCCAGCACCGCCGGGCAGCTGAACCTCACGAAGCAGTGCCTTGGTCACGACCTCATCGGGGAACTGGGCCCTGATCGCGCTTTCGTCTGACCACTGCTCGTTCTGCTGCTCATTCATCTAGATCTTCTCCCACAGGACGGTGCCACCCATGCCCATGCCGACGCACATCGTGGTCAGGCCATACCGCGCGGTCGGATGCTCGGCGAATTCGCGCGCGAGCTGAATCATCAGCCGGACGCCGGAGCTGGCCAGCGGGTGGCCGAGCGCGATCGCGCCGCCCCACGGGTTGACCCTCGGGTCCTCGTCGTCGATCTTGAAGTGGTCGAGGAAGGCGAGCACCTGGACGGCGAACGCCTCGTTGATCTCGATCAGGGCGATGTCGTCCATGGTGAGGTCGTTGCGGGCCAGCAGCGCCTCGGTGGCGGGGACCGGGCCGATGCCCATCACCTCTGGTTCGACGCCGGCGAACGCGAAGTCGACCAGGCGCATCGAGGCTGGCAGGCCGGCGCCGGCGGCGGCATCAGCGGCCGCCAGAACACACCCGGTGGCGCCGTCGTTCAGTCCCGCCGAGTTGCCGGCCGTGACCCGGCCGTGCGGGCGGAACGGCGTCTTCAGCGTGGCCAGGCCCTCGACCGTGGTGCCCGGTCGCGGCGGCTCGTCCTTGTCCGCGAGCCCCCAGGCGCCGGACTCGTCGCGGACGGCGATGGGCACCAGGTCGGGCTGAATCTGGCCGGCCGCGTACGCGGCGGCGACCTTGCGCTGGCTGGCGGCGGCGTACGCGTCGGCGCGGGCCTTGGTAATCGCCGGGAACCTGTCGTGCAGGTTCTCCGCGGTGGAACCCATGACCAGCGCCGACGGGTCGACCAGCCGCTCGGAGACGAACCGCGGGTTGGGGTCGACGCCCTGCCCCATCGGATGATGTCCCATGTGTTCCACGCCGCCGGCGATGGCGAGGTCGATGGAGCCGAACGCGATCGCGCCGGCCACGTTGGTGGCCGCGGTCATCGCGCCGGCGCACATCCGGTCGATGGCGTAACCGGGCACCGACCTGGGCAGGCCGGCCAGCACAGCGGCCGAACGCCCGATGGTCAGGCCCTGGTCGCCGGTCTGGGTGGTCGCGGCGATGGCCACCTCGCCGATCCGTGCCGGGTCGACGCCAGGGTTACGGCGCAGGAGTTCGCGGATGACGCCAACGATCAGGTCATCGGCTCGGGTCTGGGCGTACAGGCCGGACGGGCCCGCCTTGCCGAACGGGGTGCGAACGCCGTCAACGAAGACGACGTCGCGAGCGGGACGGGGCACGATGGGCCTCCCTCAGCACGGTTCCCTGACGGCTGGACGAAGCCGGCAACACCTATGCTACTCGCCGGTAACTAGTGGCCGGGTCCCGGCCCAGCCAGGCGAGGAGCCGATCGCCGGGACTGGCCCGTGACGGCACCGGCACGGGCGGGCCGAATAGGCCGTCGCGCGCGGGCACCAGCCGGAAGGAGTGGGCGAGCAAGGGCGCGGCCAGCTGCGGCGGAATGGGTGCCGGGCTGGCGCAGGCGGCGGAGACATCCCAGCCGTGCACGGTGATCTCGATGGCGCCGACGGCGATCACCGGTACCGCGCACCCGGTCCGGTCTTCGGCGGTGAAGGCGGTCCAGAGCAGGCCCGCCGCGCGGTCGCGGAGCAACTCGACCGGGTCGGTGGTTCCAGCGCACGTCCCTGGGCATGTCACCGCGCAGTCCGGCCGGGCCGGCGGAGGCGTGCCGGTGATGGCCGTGTCCAGGATCTCGATGGATTCGGCGAGGTGCCGCAGCAACGCGTCCAGGTTCCAGCCTGGGCAAGGTGTGCTCGCCGCCAGCTCACGCCGGCCGACGCTGGCGGCTCTGCCCAGCATGTACCGGACGGCCTCCGCCAGCAGCACGGTTTCCCGACGCGACATCTGCTCGCTCCCTCGGTCTGCTGCTCATTTAGACCGGGCGCGGGCGCGAGACTAACCGGTTCTTGCGCAGAAATTCGCGGAGCCTGGCGAGCGGCCAGGTGTTGATGACGTCGTCGGGGGTGAGCCAGCCGCGCTGCGCGGCGCCCACCCCGTACGGCATGTTGGCGAGGTTCGGCACCGAGTGCGCGTCGCTGTCGATGGCGAACTTCACGCCGGCGTCCCTCGCCGCCTTGACGTGACCGGACGGCAAATCGAGGCGCTGCGGCGAGGCGTTGATCTCCAGCGCGGTCCCGGTCCGCGCCGCGGCCCTGAACAGCTCGGCGAAATCCACGTCGACCCCGGCCCGCTTGCCGATCCGCCGCGCGGTCGGATGCCCGATGACGTGCACGCGCGGGTTCTCGCAGGCCCGGATGAACCGCCTGGTCATCTCGGCGCGGGACTGGTCGAAGTGCGAGTGCACGGACGCGACGCAGATGTCGAACCCGCTCAGGAAGTCCTCCTCCCAGTCCACCGACCCGTCCGGCGCGATGTTCAGCTCGGTGCCGTGCAGCAGGGTCAGCGTGGTTTCCAGCGCGCGGACCTGCTCGCGCTGGGCGAGCATCTTCTCGTCGGTCATCCGCTGCATGATCAGGTCGGGCGCGTGGTCGGTGACCGCGTAGTACTCGTATCCGCGCTGCTCGGCGGCTTTCACCATGTCAGCGAGCGACGCGACGCCGTCCGTCAGGTTGGTGTGGGTATGCAGATCGCCCTTGAGATCTTCGGTCATAACAAGCCGTGGTATCTCGCCACGAGCTGCCGCTTCGACCTCTCCCCTGTCCTCGCGCATGGCCGGGGGGATCCATTGCAGGCCGAGCCTGGCGTACACCTCTTCCTCCGTGCGGGACACGATCAGCTCATCGGTCTGGCCCTCTTCCCCGGCGACACGGAACAGCCCGTACTCGGACAGCTTCAGCTTCTTCCGCACCGCGATCTGCCGGGTGGCGACGTTGTGCGCCTGAGAGCCGGTGAAGTACTGCAGCGCCGCGCCCCACGCGTCCAGCTTCACCACGCGCAGGTCCACCTGCAGCAGGCGCTTCTTGCTGTTATCGTAACCGAAGCGGATGGAGGTCTTCGTCGGGCCGCTGACGATGACCTCCCCGAACGCCCGGAACGCGTCCATCAGCGGTTCCGGCTCCTGCGCGGCGGCCAGGATGTCGACGTCGCCGATGGTCTCCCGCCAGCGGCGCAGCGAGCCCGCGTAGGCGATCCGCTGGCAGCCGGGCACGTCCTTCAGCCGCTCGATGATCGTCGTGGCGGTTTCCAGCGCGACATCCTGCAGCACCCGGTCGTGACCCTGGCGGTACACCTCGATGCCGTGCAGGACCCGCTCGGCGCTCTTCGGGCCGAAGCCTGCCAGCTTGTCCAGCGAACCCGCCTTGGCGGCCTGCTCCAGGTCATCGACCGTGTGTATGTCCAGCTCGCGGCTGAGCTGCAGCGCCCGCTTGGGGCCGAGGCCGGGGATCCTGGTCAGGTCGCGGACCCCTTCGGGGATCGAGCCCCGCAGCTCTTCGAGCGCCGCGATCGTGCCGGTGGCGTTGAACTCGGCGATCTTGGCCGCGATCGAGGCGCCCACGCCGGGGATGGCCTTGAGCCCCTTCTCGTCCAGGCCCTCGACGCTGCCCGGATGCCCCGCGACCGAGCGGGCGGCCTTCTGGTAGTTGCGCGCGCGGAACGGGTCGCCGCCGGTGATCTGCAGCAGTTCCGCGTACTCGTTCAGGAGGCCTGCGACGGCCTCGTTCGCGCTCGCCATGCCGGTATTGTCGCAGCCAGCACCAGCCCGCCGAGGGCCAGGAGCCCCCCGAACACGTACGCGTTCCCGGCCAGCAGTTGCAGGCCGTGCCAGTGGTACTCGACGTACCAGGGCTGGTCGCCGTGCAGGTAATAGGTGGTGAACGGGTTGGAGTTCGGCGCGTACCAGATCCAGCCCCAGTAGAACGTCTGACCCGAGGTCGCCGTCTGGTACATGTTCTCGCCGTACCAGGAGCCGGGCCAGCACGCGTACACCGCCAAGATCGCGACCGCGGCTCCGGCTAGGGCGTATGCCTGGTGCTTGAGGCCGTTCTGCCAGGCTCGCCACGCGTACCAGCCCGCCACCGTGACACCCGGCGCGATCCACACCCAGTGGTGGTCCCAGCTGATCGGCGAAATGAGGTCGCCGGTCTCGGCGGTGACCAGGATCGCTGGCAGCAGGTGCCCGGCCCGGTACAGCAGCGCGGAGGCACCGATGCCGGCCACGAACACCAGGAACGCCGCGAGCAGGTAGTACGGCTTGCCCGCGTCGATGCTGCCGGCCAGCCTGGTGACCAGGCCATCGAGCGACTGGTTGCCCAGCCAGCCGGTGAACCCGGTCCGCCCGCCCTGGTAGAACAGCCCGCCGAACCAGTACTTGTCAGAGTCCTTCGGGATGACCGCGAAACCGACCGCGGCAGTGACCACGAACCCGGCGATCGCCATCGCCGCCTGCCGGAACTTCCTGGTCACGATCAGGTACGGGATGAAGATCAGCGGCACCAGCTTGACGCCGGCCGCGATCCCGGTGACGAAGCCCTTGTTCTTGCGCGTGTCCGGCTGGCACAGATCCCACAGGATCGCCGCCATCAAGATCAGGTTGATCTGCCCCAGGTAGATGGTGCGGAACACGGGCTCAGTCCAGATCACCACCGCCGAGCCGAGCAGCGTGGCGCCGATCCTCATCGTGCGATCGGTGCAGCGCAGGCCGCCGAGCGTGAACCAGATGGCGGCGATCAGCGCGAGGAAGTTCACGATCGTGTCGACCACCGTCGAAGTGCCCGTGGACATGAACGAGACCAGCGCGAACGCGACGGCGGCGAACGGGGTGTAGGTGAACTGGAGACTGTCCTTGCCGCCCGACCTGGTCCAGCCGTACAACGACGACGGTTTCAGGTGCGCGTTGTAGTAATAGGAGATGCGCCCGTCCTTGGCCACCTGATGGGTGACCTGGCGGACGATCAGGCCGCCGGCCCGGTAGACGCTGAGGTCGATCATGTTCAGCGTCCAGTCCTCCATATGGAGGGCCAGGAAGGCCAGCCAGCCGCCGAAGGCGACGGCAAACGCGACCAGGCCGATGATCAGCAGCCTGGTACCGCTACCCTTGGTGCCCTGTCCTGTTTCCGGCGGGCTGGCGAGGACCGATCTCACGTCGCCAACCCTAGTGGCTCCGGATAGTATCCGTGGCGGGAGGAAGCAAATGTCGGCGACGCGGCGACTCCGCATGGCCAGCCTGGGCGTGATCTCAACGCTGATCCTCGAGTTCATTTTCGGCGCAATACACGGCGTGTACGGCCCGTATCCCTCGCCAGGCAAGTCTCTCGGCCTGTTCTCCAACGGCTGGATCGCCCTGCACGTCATCGTGGCGATCCTGCTGCTGATCTCGGCGATCGTGCTGGTGATCAGGGCGGTCTCGGCCAGGCAGCGGCTGGTGCTGTGGACGTCGGTGGCCGGGCTGATCGCTATCATCGCCGCGGGCGGATCGGGCATCGGCTACGCCCACGACGGCGCGCATGGCTCGGCGCTGGGCATGCTGCTCGCGTTCGCTATCGCGATGGCCTGCTACGTTGTCAACCTCGTCGTGCTCCCATCCGGCCCGGGCGAGTCCTAGCAGATCGGGGGGCACGCGGTGAGCATCGGGCATCTGGTTCTATCCGGGCCGTTGCTGCTCGCCATGCCGGTGGCGGCCGCGGCGGGTGCGGTCACCTTCCTGTCCCCGTGCTGCCTGCCTCTCGTTCCCGGGTTCGTGTCGTTCGTCACCGGCATGGCCGGAGCGAGCACCGCCCCCGCTGGCACCGATTCGGCGCCCGCGGGCGTGGCCGCGGTGGCCACATCCGGCGCGCTCACCCGGACTGTGTCATCGACTTCGTCGGCCCCGGCGGCCACGCTGGCTCCGGCGGCCGTGCTGGCACCACCCGCACCGCCGCGCACCCGGGTGGTCGCCGGCACCGTGCTGTTCGTGCTGGGCTTCTCGCTGGTGTTCGTGACCTGGGGCGCCGCGTTCGGTGGCCTGGGCACGCTGGTGCGCTCGCACGAGCGCACGGTGACGCAGGTGCTCGGCGGCGTATCGATCCTGCTCGGCTTGTTGTTCGCCGGTGCCTTCGACCGCTTCTCGTTCGCCGGACGGATCGTCAAGCCGGCCGCGCGGCCCCGGGCCGGGCTGGCCGGCGCGCCGCTGCTCGGCCTGATGTTCGGCCTGGGCTGGACCCCGTGCTCGGGACCGACCCTGTCCACCGTGCTGACCATGTCCGAGGTCACCGGGACAGCGGCCCGCGGCGCCCTGCTCGCGTTCGTGTACGCGCTCGGTCTCGGCGTGCCGTTCATCCTGGTGTCGTTCGGCGCGGGGAAGGCGATGCGGATGTTCGCCTTCGCCCGCCGCCACGCGCGGCTGATCATGATCATCGGCGGCGCCATGCTGGTCTGCGTCGGCGTGCTGGAGGTGACCGGGGCCTGGTTCACGTTCGTGGCCTGGGTTCAGGCGCACTGGTTCGGCTACGAACCGCCTATCTGACCGGCATCGGTCCGGGCGGTCGGTGCTCGCCGGGGAGGGCTAACCCTGTTCGGCGAGCGCCGCGAGCCTATCCAGCGAGGCCCGGAGCTTGCCGGCCGTGGTCGCCCGGGCCCGCTCGACGCGCGACTGGTCGGTGAGCCGGGTCCAGTCGTAGGTGTGGGTGACCCGCGTGCCCGCCGGGCCTGATGGTTCCAGTTCCCAGCGCCACAGGTGACCCGGCGGCTGCTTGCCCGGTTCGGCGGGCCGCCAGGCGATCAGCTCGAAGATCCGCGCCGGTCCGGCACCGATGTCCCGGCTGACCCTGACAATACGCGGTACGTCCTGCTCAGCGGTCGTGTCCTCATCCAAGCACGTCCGACGTCGCGCCGGCCGTCAAAATCCTCCGCACCGGTACCGTGTAACAAGGAACACACCGTGGGGAGATGCATGACGCCTGATTCACTCGACGAGGCCTTCGCGGTCCCCACATCGGCCGACGCGTCCCGGATGCTCGAGGAGATCACGCCGGTGAGCAACCGCTCACGCCGGCTCGCTCGCGACGTGACCTGGGCGCAGCCGCTGCTCGCCTGGGGCTTGGCCTGGACCGCGGGCACCCTTGGTTATCAACTGGTTCCCGGTGCGGCCGGGGTTGCTCTCGGCCTGACCGCCTGCGCGGCCGCCGCCGCGGCAAGCTGGATGGTGCGCCCTCGTGACGTGCGGCTCCGGGACTCCGAGCGCCGGTTCGCGCTGCTGTGGGCGGTACTGTTCGCGACATCGCCACTGCTGGTCTCCGTCGCCGCTCCCGCCAGCACTCATATACTGATCGCGTTCCTAGGCAGTGTGTGGGCGGTGGGACTGCTCCTGTACGGTGCCGGCGTCCGGGACTTCCCGATGGCAGCGGCCGGCCTGATCACTGTGGTGGCGGCCGCCGTCGTCCGGCCGCTTGACCTCGGCGCGGCGGTACTGGTGACCGGGCTCACGGGCGGGCTCAGCATGACGGCGCTTGGCGCCTGGCGGATGCGGTGGAGGCGATGACCGAACGCGATGCGCGGGCCCGCGGCCACGACGTCCAGGAGATCGGTATCCCGGAACTGGCCGCACTCCTGGCCAGCCCGCTCGATCCGGTACTGACCGATCCGGCGCGGCTGCGGATCCAGGCCGCACTGCACGCGCTCCCGCCGGACGGGGCGATGAGCTTCACCATCTTGCGCAAGGCGCTGGGACTGACCGACGGCAACCTCGGCAAGCATGTCCGCGTCCTCATCGACGCGGGTTTCGTCGCGACGGAGGAAAACTGGCGGGGCAAGCGGCGCACCACGCTCTACCGGTCCACTGGCGCGGGCCGGGTCGCGTTCGATGAACACGTCCAGGCCCTCAACGCCATCATCCGGGCTTCGGCCGCCCCGCCGCATCATCTGCCGAACGCTAGGCCCGCCGGCGATTCATGACCGCGACCAGGCTGTAGCAGAGCCCCGCGACGACCGCCACGACGGCATAGGTGATGCCGGGAGCGTTCACCATCGCCACGATCGCGAACGTCGCGCCCACGATCAGTGACACGGCGACGTACGGGACGGCCGATGCCTTCTGCTGGGGTGCCTTCTGCTGGGACGCACTGTCCATGCTGAACTCCTCCGCTGTTCACTAGGTCAAACGCATCGATACTCTACACTGCAGAGTATTCGCATGCCAGAGCCTAGGAGCGGGAGAAGCACCACGGTCAGTTATGAGAAATCAGCCAGTTAAGAGAAATCAGCGGCGCGTGTGGGAACGCTTGCCGCGCTTGGGTCCTGGAGACGACGAGGACTTCGCCGCGCCGGCCGGCTCAGCCGAGCCGGCCTCGGCCGCACCCGTGTCAGCGCGGGCAACGGCGGCGGCCACCAAGGCCTCGAACAGCCCGAGGTCGTCCGCCTCCTCCGGGTGCCACTGAACCCCGATACCGAACGCGTGCCCCTGCAGCTCCACCGCCTCGATCACCTGGTCCTGGGTCCAGGCGACGGTGAGCAGGCCACTGCCGATCCGGTTGATGCCCTGGCGGTGACCGGCCGAGACCTTGGCTTCGGAAGCGTTGAGCGCGCGACCGGTCTTGCTCGCGGCACTGAGCTGTATCTCGTGCGTGGTCAGCCTCACCGGGTCCGGCCGGTGCGTCTGGTTGCCGAGACGGCCGGGCAGGTGCTGGGTCAGCGTGCCGCCCCTGACGACGTTCAGCACATGCATGCCGCGGTCGACCGCGAGGAAAGGAATGTCCCCGTCGATGGCGGCACGCATCAGCGCGAGTTCGAAGCGATCCCGGCGATGGTCCGGCGGGTCGTTCTCCTCATGCGGGGCCTCGTCATACAGGCCGGAATCCAGATCCCTCCCGTCGGCGAAGACAACGCCGTCCAGTGCGGCGATCAAGGCGGGCGTCGAATGCGCGGGCACGGGAGGCAGCACGACCGGCACACCACCCGCTCGATCCACCACTCGTGTGTAACTAACCGGCGACACCACAGCTTCGCGAATCCAGTTGCCCCACCGGGCAGCCTCAAGCTCGCCAGTGATGCCGATGATCGGGCGGCCCATCCGACCTCCTGCCGCGTAGGGTTCCAGAGCCCATAATGGTCTATCGCGACCATGCCGGGTCAGCTCACCGTGAAAATGCCCGTGCCGAAATCTTCCTCTCCTTTTGATCCCAACATGCCGGGAATCGATTGTAACGTTCCGCTCTTGGTGCAACACTGTGCGTGTGAAACTGTCGGGGGGCGAGAGGAATCCGGCCCAGGCCTCATTCTCCCGGCTCGAGTCGGCCGCCGACGCCGCCATGAACTATTTCTACGGACAACTGTTCGCGATGGAGCCCGAGATCGCGGCGATGTTCCCCGCTGGACTGGACGTGCAGCGGCGGCGGATGTTCCACGCGCTGAGAAAGATCGCGGAGAACGGCGATGATCTCGTCCCCTACCTGGAAGAACTGGGCCGCGCACATCGCAAGGACGGAGTTCGGGACCGGCATTTCGACGTGTTCCGCCGGGCATTGATGGCGACGCTGCAGCGATTTTGCGGCGACGCGTTCGACGCGGACGCGTGGGAGACCGCCTTCGATCACGCGGCCCGCGTCATGACGGAATCCGCCGCGGCCGATACCAGGCCGGCCTGGTGGATCGGCACCGTGACGCGTACCGAACTGCGCGCGCCGGGCATCGCGGTGCTGACCGTGCGCCCGGACCAGCCGCTGCCTTACCTGCCCGGGCAGCACATCAGCGTGCAGACGCTGCACTGGCCCCGGCAGTGGCGCACGTACTCGATAGCGAACGCGCCGCGCGCGGACGGGACGCTGTCCCTGCACATCCGCGCGGTCAAGGGCGGCATGGTGAGTCACGCGCTCGTGCATCATCTCTCGTCCGGCGACCCGCTGCTGCTGGGCGCCCCGTCGGGCTCGATGACGGTCGATGCCTCGTCGAACCGGGACGTGCTGTGCCTGGCCGGCGGAACCGGCCTGGCGCCGGTCAAGGCGATCGTGGAGGCGCTGGCCTACTCCGGGGCGGGAAAGCCGGGAAAACGCAGGGAGATCGCGCTGTACGTCGGGGCGCGCCGCCACCGCGATCTGTACGACATGGCCGATCTACGCGAACTCGAGCTCGCCTACCCGTGGCTGCAGGTGATCCCGGCGGTATCAGGTGAGCAGACACGCGACGGGGTGATGTCCGGCACTCTTTCCGAGCTGGCACTCACGGCCGGCTGGCCAGGACGGGACATCTACGTCAGCGGCCCGGACCAGATGATCACCAAGACGGTCCGCGTGCTCCGCGATCTGGGAGCCCCGCCGGAGCAGATCCACTACGACCTGCCCGGTGACTAGCCGCGCTGCCCGGTGATCAGCGCGCTGCCTGGTGATCAGCACGGCGATTGTGTCCAACACGGAAGAAATGGCTGCTCACAGCAACCTTTTTCACCGCGCTGGACATAGTTACCGCGTTAACCGCTGCGGAGCGGTGGCGGGAGGGGCACCCGTGGTGACCGGTTCCAGTGTGACTGATGGTGCCACGCTGAAGGGGCTAGGCCGCGCCGCGCCGGGGGCGGGAGATCGCCGTCCCCGGACGGTGCCGAATGAGCTCGTGTGTATTACCCGAGAGGACTGGCTGGTTACTAAACCGCCGGCCACTGGCGCGGATCCGCTCCTCGCCAGTGCGATCACCGATACGGATGTTCGCAGACCAGAACGTGCGGTGCGCCGTACCAGCGAGACCGGCGCCATTATGGCGAGCGGCGGCCATGATCGTTAAAGGCCTCGTGCGTTAGAGGCATGAGCTTTGCCCATTGAGCTTCCATCTGTTCAGCGACCATTTCGATCTCGCGTTGCGGGAACGAGGGCACCAGTGCCCGTTCGCTGGTGGTCCGCAAGGACAGGAAATGCATGAGAGAGCGTGCGTTGCAGGTAGCGTACATAGAGGAATACAGCCCGACCGGCAGAACGGCCCGTGCGACTTCACGCGCGATTCCATTGCTGAGCATGTCTGTGTAGAGCTCGTAAGAATGCTGGTACGCGGCGCGCATCGCGTCGCTGGTGAGTTGCTGCTGGGCGGCGCTCCCTTCGACGAACTCGTACTTGCCCGGCCGCCCCCGCTGGACGATTTTGCGGCTCGCATCCGGGATATAGAACACCGGGGCTAGCTCGCGGTACCGGCCGCTTTCCTCGTTGTATGACCATCCGGCCCGGTGCCGGTGGAACTCCCGGAACACGAAGATCGGCGCCGTGATCAGGAACGTCATGGAGCTGTGCTCGAACGGGCTGCCGTGCCGGTCTCTCATCAAGAAGTTGATCAGGCCCCGGGAACGTTCCGCGTCTCGTTGGAGTTCGGCCGCCGACTCCTCGCCCGCGGTAGAGACTCGCGCGGCCCAGATGACGTCAGAGTCGGCCGCACTGTGCTTGATCAGCTCCACGGACATGTCACTACGGAATCGCAGGTCCTGGTCGTGGCCGCGTTCGCTCTCCATCTTGCCTCCCCGGTCTGCGTCACCCGGCCAGCCGCACCCATCGTTCCGCTGACCAAGACTTGGACCAAGATACAGGGCCATGACCGGCACGGCGGCTCGGTCATGGCTGACCGATCCGCCGTGTCGCCCACCGCCAGCGGGGGACGCGACTACCCGCGCACGGGACACATGGCCAGGATGTTCGCGATGATCTGGTGACCGACCCGGCCGGACGCGCTGAGGATCGACTCGGGGTGGAACTGGACCGCCCACCGGCTGGCAGCGGGGTCCTCGATCGCCATCACCACGCCATCCGGGGTGGCCGCGGTCACCGAGAAGCCGCCGCGCACCTGATCGGCGGGCGCGTACAGGCTGTGATAGCGCCCGGCGATGAAGGTCTCGGGAAGCCCCTTGAACAGCGAACCGCCGCTGACCACTACCTCTCCCGGCTTGCCGTGGGCCGGCTCGGGCAGGACGGACAGCGTGCCGCCCGCGTGCTCCACCATGGCCTGCAGCCCCAGGCACACCCCGAACACCGGCAGTCCGCGCCGGTACAGTTCGTCGAGCAGCGCCGAGCAGCCGAAGTCCGACGGCTCCCCCGGTCCCGGCGACATGACCACCAGGTCCGGTGCGTACGCGTCGAGCAGCGACGGCGAGAACCCGTACCGCAGCGTGGTGACCTCCGCCCCCTCCTGCCGGAAGTAATCGCCGAGCGTATGCACGAACGAGTCCTGGTGATCCACCAGCAGGACCCGCGGTCCGCTTCCGCCCGTGCCAAGCGGGTCGATTACGCGATTGACCCGCTCTAGCGTGCTCGATTGCGCAATTGACCCGTCGGGGGTGGTGCCGGGGTCAGACTCGTCGGACTCGGCCAGGGTCTCCAGGAGGGCGCGAGCCTTGATGTAGGTCTCCTTCTCCTCGGCCTCAGGGACCGAGTCGTACAGCAACGTGGCCCCGGCCCGCACCGCGGCCACGCCGTCGCGGATGTGCGCGGTCCGCAGCGTCAGGCCCGTGTTCATCGAGCCGTCGAAGCCGATCCAGCCGACCGCCCCGCCGTACCAGCGTCGCGGCATCGTCTCGTGGTCCTCGATGAACTGCATCGCCCATGTCTTCGGCGCGCCGGTGACGGTGACCGCCCACATGTGGGTGAGGAACGCGTCGAGCGCGTCGAAACCGGGCAGCAGCCGCCCCTCGATGTGATCCACGGTGTGGATGAGGCGGCTGTACATCTCGATCTGGCGCCGCCCGATCACCTTCACCGACCCCGGCACGCATACCCGCGCCTTGTCATTGCGGTCCACGTCCGTGCACATGGTCAGCTCGGATTCCTCCTTGGCGGAGCCGAGCAGCGTGGCGATGTTCGCCGCGTCCTCCAGCGGCCCGTCACCCCGCGCGATCGTGCCGGCGATCGGGCACGTCTCCACCCGGTTCCCCCCGGTGACCCGTACGTACATCTCGGGCGACGCCCCGACCAGGTACTCCCCCGTGCCGAGGTTGAACAGGAACTCGTACGGGGCCGGGTTCCGCACCCGCAGCAGCTCGTAGAACGCGGACGGCGACGCGCAACGGCCGTAGAACACGTGGCTGGGCACCACTTCGAACAGGTCGCCGCAGGCGAACCGCTCCCGCGCGTCCTCGACGACCCGCGCGTAGCCTCCCGGCGTCGGCTGTTCCGGCAGTTCCGCGGTCATAACTGGCAGTGGTTCTTCCGCCGTCCCCCTGGCCAGGCCACGGGTCGAGACGCCATCGACGTCGAACTCGTAGCTGTACCGCGTGGCTTCCTCCCGCTTGCGGTCAAGCACCCAGATCTGGTCGGGCAGGTGCAGCACCAGGTCGCGCTGAGCGGGGTCGCGGTCGATCCGGCGGCGCAGCGGCTCGAACTGAAGCGCCAGGTCATAGCCGAATGCGCCATAGAGCCCCAGGTGCGGGTCACCGCTGTCCGGAAGCGAGCCGCCGAAGGCCGCGATGATCTCGCGCAGCGCGCTGAACACCGTGGGCCGGCGGCTGCGCTGCTCTTCCGGCAGGTCCTGTTCCGGTTCTGGTACCAGGACAGAGCACTCGTCAGTGCCGCCCTCACCGACGGCCTGGCCTGCCCGCAGCATGGCGGCGCGGATGACCGCCAGCAGCACCCGGCCACGGTCGTTCAGCGCCCTGGCGGTGATCACCCGGCCGGTCGCGGTGATCTCCACCGGCGGGTCGACGTACGCCATGTGCCACCGGCTGTACCGCCCCGGATACTCCATGCCGGAACTGAACACGCCACCGCGGCGCCGGTCCACGAACTGCGCGATCCGGCCCAGCTCGGCCGGATCGAACGGCTCGGCGGTGCGGGTGATTTCCATGCTGGCCCCTCGGAGTTCGTCCCGGGAGGCGGGCAAGAGAAAGCGACCGCCGTATCCGGGAGGCGGTCGCTTCGTCTGTACTGACGCGTGCTGGGGAAGCCGCCTACTGGCAGCGCCACCACTGCTGGATTCGCGTCATGCCGGAAACCATACCAGAGCGCCGCCCGATCCGCGCCGTCACTATTTCGTTAAGCCCGGGCACACCGGGTGCAGGTCAGGCATCCGCCAGGCGGCCGCGGCGGCGGAGATCACCTGGGCGGCGGCGCGCAGCCGCTGGCTGGACGGCAGGTTCTTGTCGCCGGCGAAGTAGTCCACGATCAGCTGGCGGACCTGCGCGTTGCCGAGCAGGCCGCCGTGAAAGGCCGGGACAACCACCACGCCCGGCGGGTACGGGCACTGCGGCATCGTGACCGCGTCGGCGAGCGGTACCACCGCCAGCCAGCGGAACGAGGGATCGCGGGCGATGTCCCAGAAGTAGCTCGCACCCACTTCGGCGACAGAGTCGATAAGCGCCCTGGCCCCGGAGCTGCCGTACGGCGACATCTGGCCGATGAGGTCGTTCAGCTCGATCAGCGCCTCGCCCGGCACGCCGACCGGGCCGACCTGGCCGGGCTGGACGATGGGACTGAGCAGGACCACCTGGCCAAGGGGCAGCCCGGGATGCCTGGCCACCATGGCGTACAGGCCGAGGGTGCCCTCGCTTTCCGCCACGATGTTCACTGGCTTGCCGGTGTGCGCGTGCAGCCACTCCACCTGGGTCGCCATCTTGTCGCCGAGCTCCTGGATGGGGAGGTCGGCCGCCCGGTGGTAGCTGACCGGCTTTCCGCTGGCGGTCAGGCCGAGGTAGGAGAACTGCCTGACCAGCATGCCGGGCTCGGCGGCGGCCAGCGTGTTCGCGTCCTTGCAGCAGTTGGACCCGAAACCCGCCACCACGAGGATCGCTGAATTCGCCCCGGGGGGACTATCCCCGGCACGGCCCCCGTGCTTGTCAGGGGGCGCCTTCCCCTCGGTCCCCCCTTGGGACCCCGTCCCCCCTTGGGCCGGGACGAGCCCGGCCGCGGCTACGCCGTTCGCGGCGGGGGCGATATGCACGGTGCCGGTGAACGCCAGCCTGGCCACGCCGACGATCATGGCGAGTACCAGTACCGCCGCTACCGGTGCCACCGGCAGCCACGTAGTGCGGCGCTGCCACCCGCGGCGGGCCTCCCACACCATGGTCCGCCAGCGCCATCGTTGCGGCGCCAGCGCCGTCGCGTGCTTCACGGCCGTCATCGTCAGCCCGTACCAGGCCCGGGCGTTAAGCGCACCGACCAGGGCGGCAACGCCGAGGTACCCGGCGGTGTTCAGGTGCGGCATCGCGGCGGCGGCGGCCGACAAGATGATGAACCCGGCCAGCAGCCACGCCGCGGTGCTGGCCGCGGGCAGCCGCCGCCACCAGGCCCGGCCCACTCCCCCGTGGCTGAGCATCAGCGCGCTGCCGAGCAGGATCGGGACGGCGGCCAGGAACGGCCAGGAGAACGGCACGAGCGCCACGCCGAACATCAGCGTGACCACCGGCGACAGCACCACCCAGACCAGCAGCGTGAGGACCGCGCAGGACCAGAACGCCGCCATAAATCGCGGCTGCGTTATCTCCGGGAGAGGATCGTCCCCCGATCCCCTTTTCGGCCAGGCGAGGCGGACCAGGACGGCGTCCAGCGCGGACCGGCTGAGCAGCAGGCAGATCAGCACCGCGATGAAAGCCGGCCACGACTGGCCGAACGCGAACAGCCAGCGCAGATCGTGATACGCGGCAAGCGGCGGCAGCGCGGTCGCCTGCGGCCCCAGCGCACGCGCCCCTGGCGCGACGACCGAAAGCAAGCCGGTCTCCGCTATCGCGCCGCCAACCGACAGCGCGATAAGCCCCCTGTGACTGAGGAAGCCTCCTCCCACGTCCACATAACAAGGCTAGTCCTGAGATCGTTACCGGCGGCGCAGGCGAACATCCAGCGAGTCGCGCACCGCGTCGCCGATCAGGCTGAACCCGATGATCGTCAGGATGAGCAAGATCGCCGGCGGGTAGATCAGCCACCAGTAGCCGTCGAACAAGTCGTTCAGGCCGTTGCTGAGCATCGTGCCCCAGTCCGCGTACGGCGCCGCCATGCCCAGGCCGAGGAAGCTCAGCGTGGACAGGGCGGTGATCGCGTCGGCGATGCTGAACGTCGCGTTGACGATGATCACGCCGAGCGCGTTCGGCACCATGTGCCGCCACATGATCCGGCCCGTCCTGCTGCCCATCGTTCTGGCCGCGAGCACGTAGTCCCTTGTGCGCAGTGACAGCACCTCGCCGCGGACCAGCCGGGCCACGCCAAGCCAGGACAGTACGGACAGCACGAAGATGACGGTGACCAGGGTCGGGGTGAAGATGTTGACCATGATCAGCAGCAGCACGATGCCCGGGATGGCCAGCAGCGTGTCGATGATCCGCATCATGAACCCGTCGATGATCCCGCCGACGATGCCCGCCACGGCTCCGTAAAGCGTGCCGACGACCGTGGTGATGCCGGCGACCGCGAACCCCAGTCCGAACGAGGCCTGGCCGCCGCGCATGAGCCGGCCAATCACGTCGAACCCGTAGTCGTCGGTGCCGAGAAGATGCTTGCTGCTGGGCGGCAGGTCCTTCATCATCAGGTTCACCGCCGTCTCGTTGGTGTGATAGAACACCGGCCCGAGGAAGCAGAATAGGAACATGACGACGACGATGGCGATGCCGGTCCTGGCCTGGCCGTTGCCGAGGAACTCCCGGATGCCGAGCCACCGCTGAACGTCGCCGTGTACCTCGCCGCCATCAGCAGCCAATTGCTCGGCAGCCAGGGATTCGGTATTACTTGCCCGCATAGCGCACCCTCGGGTCCAGGATTCCGTAGGCGACGTCGGCGGCCAGGTTGCCGATCACTGTCAGCACTCCGCCCAGGAGCGTGGAGCCCAGCAGAATCGGGAAATCGTGCTGCAGCGCGGCCTGGTAGAACAGCAAGCCCATCCCCCGGTAGTTGAAGATGTCCTCCACGATGATCGCGCCTCCGACCAGTCCCGGGATGGACAGGCCCAAGATGGTAATGATGGGCAGGAACGAGTTGCGCAGCACGTGCCGCCACAGCACCAGCCGTTCGCGCAGGCCCTTGGCCCGCGCCACCTTCAGGTAATCCTGGGCGAGGGTGTCGATGACCGATGAGCGCATGTACCGGCTGAAGCCCGCGATCTGGGTGAGCGTCAGCGTCAGCTCGGGCAGGACCAGCGCTCTCGGGTCGGCGAGCATGCCGCCGACCGAGCTGGCCTGGGGCGCTTCCGGCGGCAGCCAGTGCAACTGCACCGCGAACAGCGACACCAGCAGCATCGCGAAGAAGAACATCGGCATCGTGTACAGCGTGAACGTGGTACCGGTCAGCAGGTTATCGGTAATGCCATTGCGCTTTACTGCCTGGTAGACGCCCATCGGTATCGAGATGATCAGCGCGAACACCGTCGACGAGCCGAGCAGCAAGACATCGCGCGGCAGGCACTGGGCGAACAGCGTCGATACCGGCTGCTGCAGGTAGTACGAGGTGCCCAGGTTGCCGTGGAACACCTGGTCCAGATAGTTCCAGAACTGCTTGTAAAGCGGCTGGTCCAGCCCGTAGGTGGCGTTGAAGATCGCCACCCGGCTGGCGGTGGCCCGGATCCCGAGAATGGAGCGGGCCACGCTGCCGGGCTCCATGTGGATCAAGATGAACGTCAGGACCATGACACCGATCACGACCCCGACGGCCTGCCCGAGTCGCCGGATGAGATAAGCGGTCACTTCGTGAAGTACCAGACTTCTGGGATTGAGACTGGGGTTATGGATTGCATATGTACCGGTATGTTCCTCATAGCTTGGCACCGCCCGGCCATGGCGGCCAGATCCATGACGGAGCGCCGGACCGCACGGCCGGGCTCACCTGGCCGGACGCGACCCGGACCGCGAAAACGATCCGGGCCACGCCGCCAGATTTCTATTCTGACTAGCCCTTCGTGAAGTACCAGTTCTCCGGGTCGTTGTCCGCGCTGAACGGGTTGGACGGCTGCACGCCGGCCAGGCTGCTCTTGTACGCGAACAGTTCGTCCGGGTCCGGCAGGTACAGCTGCGGCAGCTGTTGCGCGGCATAGTCCTCGTACTGAGAGAACGCCGACGGACTGTCGGTGTACTCGGTCTGGTGGATCAGCGAGTCCATCTGCGGGCTGGTGTAGCCGCCCTGGTTCCCGCTGCTGTCGCTGTCGAAGATGCCCGCGCCCGCCGGGTACAGCCCGTAGGGCTCGTAGCCGAAGTCGACGAGCTGCCAGGCGCAGGTCGAGGCCGGGTGGCTCTGCGCGTTACACAGGCCGATGGTGCCGACCAGGGTGTTGAACGGCTCGCTCTTCAGCGTGAACTTGATGCCGGCCTGCTCCTCCCAGGTCTGGATCGCGGCCTCCATCTGGTCGGTGTCCGGGTCGCCGGCCGAGTACTCCATCGTGAACGCCAGCTTCGCGCCCGCGGCGATGCCCGCGCCGCACTGTCCGCTGCCTGAGCCGGGGTTCTTGCACGTCGAGACGCCACCCGGGTTTACCTGCCAGCCGTTGGCCTTCAGCACCGCGACCGCCTTGCTCGGGCTGTACGGGTACGGGCCGCCCGACTTCTCCAGCGGGGTGGTCAGCGTCTTGTAGTTCAGCGAGACCGGCCCGTTACCCGGGTCGGCGTAGCCGTGATAGATCTGCTGGACGATCTGCGGCCGGTTGATCAGGTCTTCCATCGCCTGCCGGACATAGAGCTGCTGAAGCAGCGCGCCGATGCCGTTGGGGGCGTACCAGTTCGGGTAGATCCCGGCTACCGCCGGTGTCGTCATGTCCTGGATCGTGTAACCCTGGGACTTGAGGTATGAGATCTGGCTGATGTCGTTGCCAGGGATGCCGCCGATCGTCACGTCGCCGGCCCGCAGCGCGTTCCACGCCGCGTCGGACGTGGTGTACGCCTCGTCGATCATCTCCGCGATGTGCGGCTTGACCGTGCCCGAGTAGTTCTTGTTGGGCACGAACGCGTAGGTCCCGCCGCTGGTGAACTCACCAAGCTTCCACGGGCCATCCACCACCTTCCACAGCGGGTTCGTGGTGAACGTGCTGATCTGGCTGCCTTGCTTCTGCAAGAAGCTGACCACGGCCTTGGCGCCCGCCGTCGTCTGGTCGTAGTTGCCTACGGCACCCGCCGTCGACTCCTTGTCCCAGGCGTGCTGCGGCAGCAGCGGGATGGCGTACAGCACGTTGTCGGTGTAGAACGTCGGGTTGTACGACCGGGTGAGGTTGATGACGATCGTCTGCGCGTCCGGCGTCTGCACGCTCTTCACGTCGTCGGGGAACAGGCCGGGCAGGTAGCCGGACCAGTTCTGGCCCATCGACTTGATCATGTTGTAGCTGAACGTGAAGTCGCGGCTGGTGATCGGCGTGCCGTCGGACCACTTCCACGGCTTGAGCGTGATAGTGACCGTCTGGTCACCGTTGGTCCAGGACATGTTGCTGTACAGGCTCTCGTCCGGGTTCACGGTCGACTGGCCCTTGTCGCCCGCGTACACCAGGTCCGGCCACATCGGGGTTTGCAGGTTCCCGTTGTACCCGTCCGTGTTGGTGGCCGGCATCAGCGGGAAGATGAAGTTCGGGTAGCCGCCCACCCACTGCATGGTGACAGTGCCGCCCTTCTGCGGCGTCCCGGCGGCCTGCGTGCCAGAACCCCCAGAGCCGCTTCCCCCGCTGCTACTGCAGGCCGCCGCGGTCACGGCCAGAGTCAGGGCAGCCGTGACGGCCGCCCCCGTACGGATCACACGCATGACTCGCCTTTTCGTTGTCCGATATTCCCGGTTAACCCTACTGGATAACTAGACATACCTGATCCCACCTTATGTCCTGGTGAGAGACCGTCGTTGCCGCGTACGCTATCCCGGATCCAGCCCGGAAACGATCTTTCGTGGACATATCGTTACAACGCGGTTGCCTATGCCTTACATCGAAGATATCGATATGTCGGACACAGCCGGCCATCCCATGCCAATGCCTATCCCGCGCATCAGGTGTATCTGGCCACCAGCGAGAGAGGAAGGCAGACTCGTTGCATGGAGAACCACGGACACGATGAAGACTCTGCGTGCGCGGTTGCCCACGGTGCACATGAGCCACAGGCAACCCATAGATCACACGGAGGTCACGGAGGCGGCGACGACCGTGTACTGGTCGCTGTGTTCGCCTCACCGGTAGCCGGCTACCTGCTGCGGTACGGGATGGACATGGGCTTCCGCGGCCTGCTGCTCGAACCCGATCAAGCCCGCGCGTCCGCGGCGAGCGCGCTGGGCTTCCCGGTCGCCAGCGAGGTCCCGGACGACCTGGACGACGCGGCTGACGTAGTGCTGACCGACCACCACCGCGAGGAACTGGGCGTGATCCTGCGCGACGCGCTGGCGACCAAAGCCCGCTGGATCGGCATCATGGGCAATCCGCACCACGAGGGGCCGCATGTCGCGGCGCTGACCGCGCTGGGCGTCTGTCCCGGTGACATCGCCCGCGTACACAGGCCCATCGGCCTCAATATCGGCTCACGGACACCGCCAGAGATCGCGGTGGCCACGCTGGCCGGCCTGCTCGCCGATCGCAACGCTCGCCCCGGCGGCTTCGACTTCCAGGAAGACCGCCGCCAGGAAGACCGCGACGCTCGCTCGCCGGCCTAGGCTATGGCCGGCGAGCGAGCATCAGCGCCTAGCTACGGCTTGCTGAAGTGCTGGTTCGCGCCCTTGTTGCACGCGTACATGATCGGCTGCGTCCCGTCCTTGGTCTTATAACCCGGGTCATCAATACACAGCGAGTACCCGTTCGCCTTCTCCGCGAACTGACCACTCGACCGGTGACTGAAAATCT
>DASXDG010000067.1:0-2736 GCA_036490795.1 Streptosporangiaceae bacterium | reverse complement strand
ACGTGGCGCGGGCCAGCCGGATCGCGTCCGGGACCGCCATCAGGTCATCACGCAGCACGATCATGTCCGCCGCGCAGATCGCGACGTCAGTACCAGAACCCAGCGCCAGCCCCAGCTGAGCTCTGGCAAGAGCTGGCCCGTCGTTCACCCCGTCGCCGACGGCGGCCTAGCCACCGCCATAACCGTCGCCTCCCGCTGCTCGCCGCTGACGGCAGCACTCTAGCCCCGGCGCACTTTGCCTGCGCAGCGACCCGTTTCGCGTCCGCTTTGTCCGCTATGGGTGGACGGCTGCCAGGCAAAGATGAGTCGTCGCCGCCGGATCCTCCCCCGCCGCGGGCGGTGCCGTCACCGGAGGTGGTCACGTCAGCGCGGACGGTGCCGTTAGCGAGGATGGCACGGTCAGCGTGGGCGGTGCCGTCAGCGCGGGCGGTGCCGTCAGCGCGGGTGATGCCGTTGGTACGACGGGCCGTCAACGCGAGCTGTGCGGTCAACCGCCGGCGGAGCCACTGACGGCGAGCGATGCCGCTACGTAACGCGGTATTTCACTCCAACGCGGTAAGAAACGTTGCTGTGAGCAACTATTTTCTCCCCGACAAGCAAAAGTACCGCGCTAATGGCCCCGAGGCCGAGACGCCTGACAGCGGGAGCGACAGTAGTGGTCGGTGTGACAGCTGAGATCAACGTCCGCGCGATCGCGGACGGGCGGGCCGTCCTCCGGGGAGGTCAGATCATGATCAGGAGCATGAACGCCATGGTCGCGCCCATCGCGATGCGGCAGGCGACGGTCATGCCGGGTGACAGCAGGATGGCGCGGGCGTCGGTGACGCCGATGGCGGCAGCGGGCGGTCCCGCCGGGGGGACAGCCTGGGTCGCGGGCAGTCCTGCCAGGGCGACGGCCGAGAAGCGGATGCGCCGTCCGGCTGGGCCAGTACGGGCCTGGCCGGAGAGCTGGTCTAGATCCCAGACCGTGTAGCCGGCGAGGATGAGCGCGAAGACCAGGCCCAGGGTCGGCACCCCGAGGGACCGCACGGCCGATGACCCGGTCATGCCGGTCATCCCCTGGCCGGGGCCAGCCGGCGCCGCGATCGCGAGGAACATGTACAGCATCGCCCCGCTATGCACCAGATGCGGCGCGCAGTGGCCGGCGGCCAGCGCGCGTGCCCCGCTGACGCGGGCGTCGAGGATCACGCGGAAGGCGAACCAGGCGGTCAGCACGCTGAAGATGACCTCCCATACCGCGTCGGGCATGGTGGCCAGGCTCGAGACCAGCATGCCGGCCATCGCGATCGCCATCAGCAGGTGCGCGATATCGGTGTCGGTGACGACCGAGTCCCGCCGCCACGGCCGGGCAGCCAGCAGCCGTGCCGCGCTCACCGCCGCGACCGCCAGCATCACCGCGGCGAATATGTCCAGGATCCAGCCGGGAATCATCGGATCGTGGTCCCTTCCGCGGCGGGCGGACAGATCAGTGTCCTGGCGGGCCAGTACGCGAGTGCGAGCAAGATCAGCAGCGGTCCGGTATCAGGGTCGGTCGCGCCACCGGCGAGGATCATCCCGAGATCCTGGCCGGCCACCCAGAGCACCGCGGCCACGACGATGGCCAGCACGAGCGAGGCTTTGGCCGCGCGCGAGGGCAGATAGACGCCTATGGCGATCACCGCCAGGGCCACCGCGAGCACGATCGAGGCGGCCAGTCCTTGATGCGCCACGAGCGCCGCCGCGCCCCTGTCGATACCCGCCAGCCAGCCAGGCTCGCCGCTCTCCATGCTCGTGATCATGCCGTTCAGCGCCTGCGGCGCCCGATTCGCCGGGGTCAGTGCGAAGTATGCCTGGCTCAGCCACAGCACGAGCCACAGCGCTCTGGCGACGTAAACGCCTACCGCCCTGGCCGCGACGAAGGGAGCACCCGCATCCCGGTCGGCGGGCCACAGCAGCACCGCCAGCAGCCCGTAGAGGATCGCCGCGCCGGGCGCGCCGGTGACCGGGCTAGCGCCGCCATTCAGCACCCCGCCCAGTCCTTCGCCGAACCACCACACGGCGAGCGACCAGGCCACCGAGGCGGCCAGGGCCAGCCGGACCGTCGGCCGGAACGCGATGCCGAGGCCGAGCAGCAGCTGGATCGTGGCGAAGATCGTGTTCAGCAGCACCAGGTGGTTGGCCACCAGGGTCGCGTCCCAGCCGATCGGGCGGGCTATCACGGCCGGATTGCCCGCGGCGGTGGCCGCCAGCGACTGGGCGAATCCCCTGGTGTACATGAACGGCTGGTACTGGAGCACGCCGTCGAGCAGCCAGACGGCGGCCAGGCCGAGCTGCAGCGCCCGTCGCCTGTCCGGCTTCGCCGCGGCCGGCTGCGCCTCGGTGCCGAGCCGGCCCCGCAACGCGGTGCGGCCACCGACGGCGACGGCAACTTCACTCATCTGGTCTCCTTGGGAACTTCGCGCGGCCGCGAATGCCGCAACCCACGATAGAGAGACGTCGCCGACGTGGCAAATTAATCGCAAGAAGCCCCCAAGAAATTATTCAATTTCGTTAACAGGCAGGTGGGTGGCCTGTTCCGGACGAGTTTCGAAGCCTCCGATAAACCCCTGAGAGGTATCTAATAAACCGGGTGGGGGTATTCGATAAACCCGTCTGGGGTATCGGCGGCGCATTATCGTCGCCCGGTAACAGGCCCGCGCGCCGAGGGGCGGAGGGCCGGGGACGGCGGGGCCGCCCGGAGAGACCATCCGGCCGGGG
>DASXDG010000066.1:0-85854 GCA_036490795.1 Streptosporangiaceae bacterium | reverse complement strand
GCGGAAGAAAACCATGCTCACAGCAAGGTTTTTCACCGCGATAAAGCGATGTTCCGCGTTGTTTGCGCCCTCTCGGCAGTTGTTCGCGCCTCGTCGGCATCAGCTGTGGCCACCGGGAGCTGAGTGATGCATGTTACGCGTGGTGCGTGGGGTGCGCAGCGAACGGTGGGACGCGTGGCATGCATGGAGCTTTCGGGGCGCTTGACGTGCGGTGGGATGAGCGGCGTGCATGGGGCGCTTGGGATGCGTGGCGTGTGGGGTATGTGACGCGGCACGTCAGGTCAGGTCGGGCCGCGCTTACCCTGACGGGGCCCGTGGCACACGGGCCCCGTCAGGGTAAGGTCCATGCGCACGGACTCTTTGTCAACGCTGCCCGAGCGCGGGCCGCTGGGCGGGCGCTGGTGCCGACGCGGGCTCTATCCATACCGGTTCGGCCCTGGGACACACCGAGCCGACTAGACAGGCCCCCCCTCTGTCCAACTCGGCGTCTCCCGCCCGCAGCAGATACCAGCGCCCTGCCAATACATAGCTAAACCCGATATGTAAGGTTTTAGCCACCCCCGGATCCGGGGTATCGTCCGCGCACCAGGGCCACGCCTACACTTGCCGGGTGATAGCGCACGTCAGCACCGCCTCTGGGCACACCGTCCGGGTTTCCGACGGCGGCAGGCTCGTGTTCGGCCGGGGGCCGGGCGTTGACCTGATCATCGCGGCCGGCCGGGGTCTGTCCCGACGGGCCGGGGTGGTGAGCGTCCTCGGGGTCGGCACGTGGATCGCCAACATCAGCTACACGCACGCCCTCTACGTGGAGGGCGACGGCTACCGGATCCGGCTGCCCAGGCTGGAGGGCGACGGTGAGCCGGTCGGCGGCTGGTTCGTACGACGCGGTACCGCGCTGGTCGGATCGCGGGCGATGCTGGACGACGGGCAGCCGCTGACCGTGCTCGTCCCGTCCCAGGACGATACGGGAGTCGGCACCGGCATCACCGCCGACGGGGACGGGACGCTGCTGCCGCTGTACCTGGACCCGATGACCAAGCTGTTCCTTGTCGCGCTGATGTGGTGCCGCCCCTGGCTCATCGACGCGGGCGCTACCACGCCGCTGCCGCGAACCCCGGAGATCGCCAGGGCCGCACTCGAGGCCACCGGGGCATACCACGAGCTTGAGCGATTCGAAACCGATCAGGAGTTCCGCGACCGGCTATCCGCGAGGGTCGCCGAACACCTGAAGGTACTGCGCCGCAAGATCGCCGATCGCGGCCTGGTCGCCGGGGACGTACGCCTCTCCGACGAGGTGGCGGTCAGGGTGCTGATCGAGCACGGGATCATCACTACCGCCGACCTGACCCGGCTCACCGATCCCGCCTGGTGCTCACGGCAGGAAGACCTGTGGTGGGCACAGGTCTGAGGGCAGCTAGCGCGCCCGGGTACTCACGACGGCGGGATAACCGGGACAACCACGAACACGGCGACGATCTGGCGGCCGCCTCGCACGGTAGCGGTTACCTGGTACTTACCGAAGTTAGTGAACATGCCGAGCCGCTTGGTGCCGTTAGCTGGCATGGAGACTCTGCGTACGATCGTCGACTGGGGCGCCCCCGGGGTTCCCGGGGGCGGGGAGTAGGACATGGTCAGCGAGACGCGGGACCGCGCCGGGAAACCCATGGTCTTCATGCTGAAAACGGTGCTGCTCAGACCGATCCGCAGGTTCACGCACAACGCCGGGCGAGCCTTGAGCGCGGGACCGCAGAGCGGACCGGTCGTCGCCTTCAGCTCCGTCAGGGTCGGTGCGTTCGAGCCGTTGCCCAAGCCAAGGCCCGATGACGCCGATGAACCCGTGTGCGCGTCCGTCGAGGCGCCGGAACTGGTCAGCGTGGCACCGAGAATTACGCCTGACGCGACGAGCACGGCGCCGGCCGACGCCCAGCCCGCCCAGGCAGGCATCCGGAACCGACGGCGCCACGACGTCAATCGTGGCCAGGAGAGCAGCGGCGGCCAGGAGTTCAGCGGCGACGCCTCGGGCCTGGCCTTGTCCGGCAGGGCCGGGATCGAGGGCGCGGTCTCATCGCTATCGCCGACCTTGCCCGGCTGGTACTGCCCGATCAGGACAACCGCGGGTTCTGGCAGGTAGGACTGATCCTCGGTGAACTGGCCGACGCGAGCTAGCACGGCCGCGGATGACGGGCGGTGTCTCGGGTCCCGGTCCAGGCAGGCGGCCACCAATGCGGTCAGCTCGTCCGGCAGGCCGGTCAGGTCGGGCAGTTCGTTGGCCAGCCGGATCAGCACATCGGCGGTGGTCTCACCGCGGTAGGGCGGGTGGCCGGTCGCGGCGTACAGCAGCGTGGCTCCCAGCGAGAACACGTCGCTGGCGGGCGATGCCTGCCGGACGTCCATGGCCTGCTCCGGCGCCATGTAGGCGGGCGTGCCGACCGGGCCGTGCTGCGGGGCGTAGCCGATCCGGCCGGTCGCGCGGGCAACGCCGAAATCGATCACGCGAGGCCCGTCGATCGCGACCAGCACGTTCGACGGCTTCAGGTCCATGTGGACCAGGCCGGCCGCGTGGATCGATCCCAGCGCCTCCGCGCAGCCCGCGGCAAGCCAGCGCACCGTGACCGGCGGCAGCGGGCCGCATGCCTGCACCATCCGGCGCAGTGACGGCGCGGGTACGTAGGCGGTGGCCAGCCACGGCACGTCAGCGTCCGGGTCGGCCTCCACCACCGCCGCGGTGAAGAAGCCGCTGACCCTCCTGGCCGCGGCCACCTCCTGGGCGAACCTGGTACGGAAGCCCTCTTCCTCCGCCAGCTCCGGTTTGATCGTCTTTATCGCGACCAGACGGCCGGCGGTGGAACGGGCGAGATACACCTGTCCCATCGCGCCGGCGCCGAGCCGGCTCACTATCGCGTACGGCCCGATTCGCTCGGGATCCCAAGGGCGCACAAACCTATTGTGCGGGGTTTCGCACCACCGCGTCGCTTTTTGCGCGGGCAATTGCAAAACCGGGCTTGATCACCGTATTGATCAGGTGCAGCCGCTCGTCGAATCCGGCGAACGCGCTCTTCATCCCGTTAACTGTCAGCCACTCGATGTCGGACCATCCGTAACCGAATTCCCTCGCGAGGAGGTGGAATTCCGCGCTGAGCGTGACCTGGCTCATCAGCCGATTATCGGTATTAACCGTCACGCGGAATGACAACTGTCGCAGCAGTCGCAGTGGATGATCCGCGATCGACGACGCCGCACCCGTCTGCACATTCGATGTCGGGCACATTTCCAGTGGTATCCGCCGGTCCCTGACGTAAGAGGCAAGCCTGCCCAGTTTGATGGCACCGCCGCCGGCAATCTCGATGTCGTCAACGATCCGGACACCGTGACCCAGGCGCTCGGCCCCGCATTCCTGCACGGCTTCCCAGATCGACGGCAGGCCGAACGCCTCGCCCGCATGGATCGTGATGTGGAAGTTCTCCCGCTTCACGTACTGGAACGCGTCCAGGTGGCGGGTGGGCGGCCAGCCAGCCTCCGCGCCGGCGATGTCGAAGCCGACGACGCCGCTGTCCCGGTGCCGGACCGCGAGTTCGGCGATCTCCAGCGATCTGGCAGCGGTCCGCATGGCGGTGAGCAGGGCGTATACCGTAATCCCGTGGTCACGGCGACCGTCACGGAACCCGGACAGGACCGCGTGCACCACCTCGTCGAGGGTGAGCCCGTCCGCGGTGTGCAACTCGGGAGCGAACCTGACCTCGGCGTACACCACGCCGTCGGCGGCGAGGTCCTCGGCGCACTCGTACGCCACCCGGTACAGCGCCTCGCGGGTCTGCATGACGCCGACCGTGTGCCGGAACGCGTCCAGGTAGATCTCCAGGTGCCCCCGGCTCGCGCCCTCGGTGAGCCGTTTTGCCAGATCTTCCGCGTTATCGGCGGGGAGGTCCGCATATCCGGTCTCGCGGGCCAGCTCAAGGACGGTTTGCGGGCGCAGGCCGCCATCCAGGTGATCGTGCAGCAAGACCTTGGGCACTGCCCGGATTTCTTCGAGTGTGAGCACGAACTCAGCCTACGACGCGGTCAATCACCGGGTCCGGCGAGGCTGGAGGCCGCTCCTGGCCGATCTCGATGGCACCGGGAAGGCGCAACGCGTCGAGCGCGGCCGCGAACCGGGAATCGTCGTCGGCGCGCAGTTCCAGGATTGGCTGGCCGTCCGCGACCTGGTCCCCCGGCTTGGCCAGGCAGATGATGCCGGCCGCCGCGCTGACCGGGTCCTCCTTGCGCGCCCTGCCCGCGCCGAGGCGCCAGGCGGCGACGCCTACCTGCAGCGCGTCCAACCTGGTCAGCCAGCCGGACCGGTCCGCCGTCACGGTCGTCGTGTGCGGCGCCTGGGGCAGCGTGGCATCCGGGTCGCCGCCCTGCGCACTGATCATCGTCCGGTAGGCGGCGTAGGCCCGGCCGGAGGCGATCGCCTCAGCCGGGTCAGCGTCGATCCCGACCAGGCTGAGCATCTCCTGGGCCAGCGCCAGCGTGACGCGCATGAGATCGGCGGGACCCTCCCCCTGCAAGGCGCGGACCGACTCCTCGACCTCGACGGCGTTGCCGACCGCCCGGCCCAGCGGGACGTCCATGCCGGTGAGCAGGGCCGTCGTGGTGACGTCGTGTTCGGTGCCTAGCGCGACCATCGTCCTGGCCAGTTCACGCGCCCGGTCCAGGTCCTTCATGAAGGCGCCGGTGCCGACCTTGACGTCCAGGACAAGGGCGCCGGTCCCCTCCGCGATCTTCTTCGACATGATCGAGCTGGCGATGAGCGGGATCGACTCGACCGTACCGGTGACATCGCGCAGCGCGTACAGCCTGCGGTCGGCCGGCGCCAGCCCGGCACCCGCCGCGCAGATCACCGCACCCGCAGAACGAAGCACGTCGATCGTCTCCGCGGTGCTCAGGTTTGCGCGCCAGCCGGGGATCGACTCCAGCTTGTCCAGGGTGCCGCCGGTATGGCCGAGGCCGCGGCCGGACAGCTGCGGGACGGCGGCGCCGCAGGCGGCGACCAGCGGCGCGAGAATCAGGCTGACCTTGTCCCCGACGCCGCCGGTGGAGTGCTTGTCCACGGTCGGCCGGGGAACGGAGGACAGGTCGAGGCGCTCACCTGAGTCGATCATCGCGCCGGTCCAGGTGCGCAGCTCCCTGCCGTCCAGGCCCCGGAAGAAGATCGCCATCAGCAGCGCGGACATCTGCTCGTCGGCCACCCGGTTGTCCGCGTAAGCATCGAACAGCCACCGGATGTCGTCGTCGGAAAGCCGGCGGCCGTCGCGTTTGGCCGCGATGACAGAAACGGCGTCAGTCACGACGGGCGGCCAAGTCGGTGCCGCTGAACGCGGACGGGAGCAGAGCGCTGAGCTCGACCGGCCCCTGCTCGGTGTCCACCAGCAGCCCGGGGCCGCCGGCCTCAAGCAGCAGCTGACGGCAGCGGCCGCACGGCAGCAGCGCCTTGCCGTCACCGGCCACCACGGCGACAGCTACCAGGGTCGGCTTCTCGGCAGTCCGCGTGGCGTGCAGGGCCCCCACCAGTCCGCATTCCGCGCAAAGGGTAAGGCCGTAGGACGCGTTCTCCACGTTACAGCCGGTGACGACCCTGCCGTCGGAGGTCAGGGCGGCGGCCCCCACCCGCAACCCCGAATACGGTGCGTAAGCATTGGCCACCACAGCGGTAGCCGCTTGCCGGAGAGCTTGCCAGTCAGTCGTCACAGTGCCCCATCCTCCCACAGGAGCCCCGTGCAGCCGTGGAGAGGAACCACCGTTAGTTATGACAGCAATTGGGTCCGCGTGGAAGGGGCTGCAGGGTTGCCTCTTCCGCGCGGACCCGCCATGTCAGTTAAGAGCTTGGGGCTCCTGTAAGTAAGAATGCCCCGATACTTGCTAGGACTCACCCTGGAAGCCGTTCAGTTTTGGTTAAGATATGTCCTTGATTCGGCAAGTCGCGGTTTGTTACCTAGCGTGGAGCCTGTGAGCGCGCGCCTGGGCCGGGTCCTCGTCGTAGAAGACGATCCCGGCATCTCAACTCAGCTGGTCAGGGGGCTCACCCGGGCTGGCTACGAAACCGGCAGTGTGGCAACCGGCATGGCTGCCCTCGACTGGCCGATGCCGGATGTCGTGCTGCTCGATCTCGGGCTGCCCGACATCGACGGGGTGGAGGTCTGCCGGCGCCTGCGGCAGACAAGCGACGCGGCGATCATCGTGGTGACCGCGCGCGGCGAGGAGAGCGACCGGGTGCTCGCCCTCGACGAGGGCGCCGACGACTACCTGATCAAGCCGTTCGGCCTCAGCGAGCTGCTGGCCAGGATCCGGGCCGTCCTGCGGCGCAGCGGCCCCGCGCACCACCAGAGCGCCAGCCAGGTGCTGCAGCACGGCGTACTCACCGTTGACATGAGGACGCATAAGGTTACCGTCGAGGACCGCAACGTCTCGCTGACGCCCAAGGAATTCGCCATCCTGGAATGCCTGGCCAGCGACCCCGGCAGGGTCGTCAGCCGCCAGGAGGTGCTGGAGCGCGCCTGGGATGAGCACTGGTACGGGCCTACCAAGGTCCTGGACGTGCACATGGCCGCGCTGCGGCGCAAGCTAGCCAGCCCAGGGCTGATCGAGACCGTGTACGGGCACGGCTTCCGGCTCGCGGACCCGCCCGAATGACCAGGCGGATCCTTGTCGCGCTGATCACGCTCATCGTCGCGGTGGTCGCGGGCGCCATGGTGCCGCTCGCGGTCAACACGGCGAGCCACGACCGTACCTCGTTCAACCAGGAGACCGAGGATCAGGCGAAGACCTGGGCCGCCGTCTACCAGACGGTGCTGGCCGGCGGCAAGAACGCGGCACTGCCCTCCCTGCTCAACCAGGTCGGGAGCGGGCTGGTCGTCCTCCCTAACCCGCCGTACGGGGTTCAGAGCGCCACGCACGGCAAGCCAACCCTCGCCGCTGACGCCTTGGCCTACCAGATGATGCAGCACGACAACAGCGGCCAGGTGCGCGTGGTGACCACCCCGCAGTCAGTGACCGCGGCCGTCGCGGTCATCAAGAACGGCGACGTCCCTGGACCGGTGGCCGGTGTCGTGCTGGTCACCAACTCCTCGGCGCCGCTGAACCAGGAAATCCGCACGATCTGGACCATCCTCATCGCGATCGGCGTGGCCGGGCTGCTGGCCGCGGCGCTGATCGCCGTCTGGCTGGCTCGCTGGGTGAGCAAGCCGCTCGCCGGGCTGGACACCGCCGCGCGCCGGCTGGCAGACGGCGACCTTACGGTCCGGGCCAAGCCCGACTACGGCCCGCCGGAGGTGCGCCGCCTGGCGCGGACGTTCAACACGATGGCCGGGCGACTGGAGAACCTCGTGCACGGCAGCAGGGCCGTGCTCGCCGACGTGTCGCACCAGCTCCGCACGCCGCTCGCGGCGTTGCGGCTGCGGCTGGACTTCCTCGCCGCCGAGGCGGCCGAGACCGATCCCGAGATGGCCGCCGAGCTCAACGGCGCCCAGGACGAGGTGACCAGGCTGTCCCGGCTGGTCGACGGCCTGCTCGCGGTGGCCCGAGCGGAGAACGTGCAGCCGCAGCCGAAGGTCATCGATGTCGCCGAGGTCGCGGAGGAACGCGTCGCGGCGTGGCTCCCGGTGGCGGAAGACCGCGGCATCTTCCTGTCCTCGGCTTACCTCGAGCCCGTGCCCGGCTGGCTGGGCGAAGGCCACCTGGAGCAGGTCCTCGACAACCTCATCGACAACGCGCTCGAGGCGCTCAGCGCCGGCGACCGGATCGAGGTGTCCGCGAGCCATTCCGAGACCGGCGTGCGCATCAAGGTCCGCGACAACGGGCCGGGCATGTCGCCGGAGATGCGCGAGCGGGCGTTCACGCGGTTCAGCTCCGATAGTCCTGGGGGCACCGGGATCGGCCTGGCCATCGTCCAGCGCCTGGTCACGGCCAACGGCGGGACCGTCGACCTGGAGGATTCACCGGGCGGCGGCCTCACCGTGCTGCTCGACTTCCCCGGTGCTCCGTCCCAGGTGGACGACGATGCGGCCGACCTGCCCACTGTAGGAAACGCCAAGATATCGCGCTGAAAGTCCCTGGTGTCTGTCAGGCGGACCAGGACTGCCAATATAGTCCGGTTCCGATTCGGCAACGAGCAGGTCAGACCCGAGCGTGTCCCCTTCCCAGGCGGCAACACCAGGCATAGCCTGCGGGTCAACCCAGATGATTCCAGGCTGGCGGTTTTGATGCCGTCAGCCCATGTGGAGGTAACGTGAAACACAGCGCATGGGCCACGGCGGCGCTGGCCGTGTCAGCGACGCTGGTTGTCGCCGCGTGCGGCAGCAGCAGCAGTTCCGCTCCGTCGAGCAGCGGCTCATCGGGTGCGGCGGCCGGCTCCTCGAGCTCGTCAAGCTCCGGAGCGACGACGACCGCCAAGTTCACCGGCTGCATGGTCGCCGACACCGGCACCATCGACGACCGGTCGTTCAACCAGTCCGCATGGGAAGGCATGCAGGAAGCGGCATCCTCGGACCCGAGCGTCACTGTCAAGTACCTGCCGTCGTCGCAGTCGACCAACGCTGTCTACCAGTCGAACATCAACACGTTCATCGGTGAGAAGTGCGGCATCATCGTTACCGTCGGGTACCTGATGGCCACCGTGACCGCCAGCGCGGCGAAGGCGAACGCGAGCGATGACTTCGCCATCGTCGACAACCCTGGCGCCCCGGTCATCAAGAACCAGAGCTCGCTGGTGTTCGACACCGTGCAGGACGGCTTCCTCGGCGGTTACCTCGCCGCGGGCATGAGCAAGACCGGCAAGGTGGCGACGTTCGGCGGCCAGGAACTGCCGACGGTCACCATCTACATGGACGGGTTCTGGGACGGCGTCCAGTACTACAACAAGCAGCACCACACCAACGTGCAGGTGCTCGGCTGGAACGAACAGTCCCAGAAGGGCGAGTTCACCAACAGCTTCACCGACGAAACCGCGGGCCAGACGACCACCCAGACGTTCATCAGCGAGGGTGCCGACGTCATCTTCCCGGTGGCCGGCGATGTCGGTCTCGGTGCTGCCAAGGCCGTCGAGAACGCCGACAACGCGGCGGGCTCCACCAAGGTCACCATGGAGTGGGTGGACACCGACGGCTGCGTTAGCGCGCCGTCGTACTGCAAGTACTTCATCACCAGCGTCACCAAGGGTATCCAGACCGCGGTGAAGCACGACGTGGTCGCGGCGGCCAACAAGACGTTCACCGGTGGTAACTACATCGGCACGCTGGCCAACGGCGGCGTCCTGCTCGCCCCGTACCACGACTTCGCGAACGTGATTCCGCAGGCCCTGCAGTCGGAGCTGAAGCAGGTCCAGTCTGGCATCGAGAGCGGCTCCATCCAGACGCCAACCAAGAGCCCGGTTACCGGCTGAGCACGCTGACTGAGCACGCCGCCGGGTGCGGCCCCTAGAGAAACGGGGCCGCACCCGGCGGCTGCCTCATGTAGGCAATGGAGAAGACGGACGTGGAACTTGAGCTGAAAGGCATCACCAAGCGTTTCGGTTCGCTGGTAGCCAATGACCGCATCGACCTCACGGTTGCCCCAGGCCAGGTGCACGCCCTTCTCGGCGAGAACGGCGCCGGCAAGTCGACCCTGATGAACGTCCTGTACGGGCTGCTGCAGCCAGACGAGGGCGAGATCTTGCTGGACGGCAAGCCGGTCCAGTTCCATTCGCCGGGAGACGCGATCAGCGCCGGCGTCGGCATGGTGCACCAGCACTTCATGCTTGTCCCCGTGTTCACCGTCACCGAGAACGTGACGCTCGGCAATGAGGAGACCGGCCCGCTGGGCCTGCTCGATCGCCGCAAGGCCCGCGCGGACGTGCGCGAACTTTCCCGCAAGTACGGGCTCGAACTCGATCCGGACGCACTGGTGGAGAATCTGCCGGTCGGCATCCAGCAGCGGGTCGAGATCGTGAAGGCGCTGGTCAGAAACGCCAATGTGCTGATTCTCGACGAGCCGACCGCGGTGCTGACGCCCGCGGAGACCCAGGACCTATTCCGCATCATCAGGGAGCTGAAGGCCGGCGGCACCTCCATCATCTTCATCTCGCACAAGCTCAAGGAGGTGAAGGAGATCGCCGACACGATCAGCGTGCTGCGCCGCGGCAAGGTGGTCGGCCAGGCCGCTCCGTCCGCCAGCGAGGACGAGCTCGCCGCGATGATGGTCGGCCGGGACGTCCAGCTGGTCGTCAGCAAGGAGCCCGCCAAACCTGGCGAGGTCGTGCTCGCGGCGGACGGGCTGACCATCACCGACATCGACGGCCGGATCTGGGTCAACGACCTCAGCTTCGACGTGCGCGCCGGTGAGATCCTCGGCGTGGCCGGAGTGCAAGGCAACGGCCAGACCGAGCTGTGCGAGGCACTGATGGGCTTGCGGCCGATCGCCTCCGGCCAGATCATCTACAACGGCCACGACATCACCCGCGCCACACCACGGCAGCGCCTGCACGCGCACATCGGCTACATCCCGGAAGACCGGCAGGAAGACGGGCTCATCGGCGCCTTCAGCGTGGCCGAGAACATGGTCCTCGACATGTACGACAGGAAGCCTTATGCCTCCGGGATCAGCCTGAACCTCGGTGCCATCGAGAAGAACGCCGCCGAGCGTATCCCCGAGTTCGACGTCCGGACCACCTCCGCCGGCACCGCCGTCGGCACGCTATCCGGCGGCAACCAGCAGAAGGTCATCCTGGCCAGGGAACTCGGCCACGACCCGGAGCTGCTGATCGCCAGCCAGCCCACCCGCGGACTGGACGTGGGCTCCATCGAATTCGTGCACAAGCGCATCGTGGCGGCCCGCGACGGAGGTGCCGCGGTGATCATCGTGTCCGCTGAACTCGACGAGATCTACGCGCTCGCCGACCGGATCGCCGTCATGTACGAGGGCCGCATCACCGGCTTCCGCCCGCCCTCGGTCCCGGTCGAGGAACTCGGCCGCCTGATGGCCGGCGGCACCGACGCGGACCCCGGGCCCCCCGGGCCGCTCGGGGGGCCCGGGCCGCTCGGGGACCCCGGGGCGCTCGGGGGGCCCGGGGCGGAGAAGCAGGCGGGGGGAGACAAGTGAGCGAAACAGCAGTCGTAACCGACACCGGTCAGGAACCGCGCAGGCCGCTCTGGAAGAGATTTCTCTTCGCCGTGATGGAAGGCAACGCGTTCACCGTCACGATCCTCGCGATGATCACCGCAATGATCATCGGCGGGCTGCTGACCGCGTTCACGAACACGACCGTGCTGAACGCGTGGGGTGACTTCTTCTCCGCACCGTGGCACGCCATCAACCTGGCCTGGGACACCGCGATCAGCGTCTACATCGAGCTGTTCGAGGGCTCGGTCTTCAACCCGCACACGATTACCCAGCTGTTCGGGCAGGCATCGATGTCGACCGCCTTCCACGACGGGTACGTCTCGGCCGTCTTCAAGCCGCTGGCCAACACCGCCCTGCAGGCCACACCGCTGCTGCTCACCGGGCTCGCGGTCGCGCTGCCGTACCAGGCCGGCCTGTTCAACATCGGCGGAGAGAGCCAGTGGATCGGCGGCGCCATCGTCTCCACCTACCTCGGCTACGGGGTCAGCATGCCGCCGGGCATCCACGTGGTCGTGTGCGTGATCGGCGGGTTCGTCGGCGGCGCGGTAATCGGCGGCGCGGTCGGACTGCTGAAGGCGACGACGGGCGCGCACGAGGTGATCGTCACGATCATGCTCAACTACATCATGGCCGACTTCCTCGCCTACCTCCTCTCCTTCCACTACCTGATGCAGGCACCGGGCGTGAACCCGGTCAGCCCGTTCATCAGCACCAACGCGTATCTGCCGCACCTGTTCGGATCGTCGCTCCCGGTCAACGCGGGATTCCTGATCGCGATCGCCGGGGCGATCGCCGTCTGGTGGCTGCTGACCAGGACCACCACGGGCTTCGAGTTCCGCGCGATCGGGAAGAACCCGAACGCGGCGCGGGTGGCCGGCATCAACGTGGAGCGGAACTGGATACTGGTGATGCTGCTGGCCGGCGGACTGGCCGGGCTGGCCGCCGCCGCCGTCATCCAGGGCACTGACAACCAGCTGACCGGTTCGGCCTTCGGCACCTACGGGATCGACGCGATCACCGTCGCGCTGCTCGGGCGCGGCAAGCCGGGCGGCGTGGTGTGGGCCGCGCTGCTGTTCGGCGCGCTGTACGCCGGCGCTCCTGGCATGGAGTCCATCACCGGGACACCCGCCTCCATCGTGCAGGTGCTGCAGGCGCTCATCGTCATGCTCGTCGCCGCGCCGCCGCTCATCCGGACCATATACCGGCTGAAAACCACGCGAGCGGCCGGAGTCAGCCAGGTGCTGTCCAGAGGATGGAACGCATGACCACCCCCGCTCCCGCTCCCGCCCCCGCTCCCGCCCCCGCGACCGAGCGCGAACTGCCGGTGCTGCTGACCGAACCTCCGGTGAGCTCGTTCCGGCGCTGGCTGGCACCGGTGGCGTTCCTGTTGTTCGGGCTCGTCGACATCCTGCTGCTCGGCGGATACTCCCACCACGGTCACGCCACGTTCGTGTTCTCCGCGGCGGGGGCCAATGCGGGGAGCCTGACGTTGCCCGCGCGGGTCACCTGCTACGTGTGCGGCGGCCTGACCCTGGTCCTCGCCGTCGTGCGGGCGTTCGTGCCGCTGAGCGCGGCCTGGCGGCGGGTCGCGATCGGCCTGGTCGCCTTGCTGTTCCTCATCGCGCTGCTGTGCTGGACCGACGCTGGCCAGTCCACCGCGTTCCAGGTCACCGACCTGCTGCAGAGCACCCTGGATACGTCGATCCCGATCATGTTGGGTGCGCTGACCGGCGTCGTCTGCTCCCGGTCCGGGATCGTCAACATCGGCATCGAGGGCCAGTTGCTGCTCGGCGCGTTCCTCGCCGCCATCGTGACGAGCGGGACCGGCAACCTGTGGCTCGGGCTGGTGTGCGGGGCGCTGGGCGGCTGCCTGGTGGGTGCGCTGCTCGCGGTGTTCTCCATCGCCTACGGCGTCGACCAGGTGGTCCTCGGCGTGGTGCTGAACACGCTGATCCTGGGCCTGACGGACTACATGTTCGACTCGGTGCTCTCGACGAACTCCACGACGCTGAACTCGCCGAATACCTTCGGCCCGTTCAAGATCCCGCTGCTCGGCGACATCCCGATCATCGGGCCGGTGTTCTTCGACTCCAACATCTTCCTGTACCTCACCTACATCGCGCTGTTCGCCGTCCAGGTGGGCCTGTTCTCCACCCGGTGGGGGCTGCGTACCCGGGCGATCGGCGAGCATCCGACCGCGGCGGACACCGTGGGCATCAAGGTGCTGGCCATGCGGTACCGGAACGTCATCATCGTCGGGCTGCTCGCCGGCATCGGCGGAGCCTACCTGACCATCGGCTCGGTCGGGTCGTTCGGCGAGGACATGTCGTCCGGGTTCGGCTACATCGCGCTGGCGGCGATGATCTTCGGGCGGTACAACCCGTTCGGCGCCATCTCCGCGTCATTGCTGTTCGGGTTCTGCTTCTCGCTCGCGCAGGTCATGGGGACGCTGAACACGCCGATCCAGTCGAACCTGCTGAACATGGTGCCGTACGTGGTCACCATCGTCGTGCTGGCCGGCCTTGTCGGCAAGGTACGCGGTCCGAAGGCCGAGGGCGTCCCGTATGTCAAGTCCTGAACGAGCGAGCGGGCAGGCACTGCGCACGGTCGTCGAGGCGTGGATCGCGGACGATCCGGATCCCGCCGACCGGGCTGAGCTTGGTTCGCTGCTGGACCGCGGCGATGTCACCGAGCTCCAGGACCGGTTCGCGGGCCGGCTGACGTTCGGCACGGCGGGCCTGCGCGGAGTCGTCGCGGCCGGGCCCAACCGGATGAACCGCGCGGTGGTCAGGGGCGCGACGGCGGCCGTCGCCGGCTGGCTCTCCGCGTCGCCGGACCCGTCCGTTGTCGTGGGCTGTGACGCGCGGCACCGGTCGGCGGAGTTCGCGGACGAGGCCGCCAGGGTACTCGCGGGGGCCGGCATCGCGGTGCACATGCTGCCGCTGCCCTGCCCGACTCCCCTGCTGGCGTTCGCGGTCCGCGAGCTGCGTGCGTCGGCCGGCATCATGATCACCGCGAGCCACAACCCCGCACGCGACAACGGATACAAGCTTTACCTGAGCGATGGCGCCCAGGTCATCCCGCCCGCCGACCGCGAGATAGAGGCGCGCATCGCCACGCTCGGGCCGCTCTCCGCCGTACCGGTCGCCGCCACTGACTCTCCGCTCATCACCCGGCACGGGGACGAGATCGCCGCCGCCTACCTCACGGCCATTACTGACATAACTAACAGTGGCGCACCGCCACTGAACGTGGTGTACACCCCGATGCACGGCGTGGCAGGCAGCCTCATGCTCCGTGCCATGGACGCGGCCGGGTTCGCCGCGCCCTTTGTCGTCGCGGCCCAGGCCGAACCCGACCCGGACTTCCCCACGGTGGCGTTCCCCAACCCGGAGGAGCCGGGCGCGCTCGACCTGGCCCTGGCCGACGCGCGACGGCTGGACGCGGACCTGGTCATCGCCAACGACCCGGACGGCGACCGGCTGTCCGTCGCTGTGCCGGGCCCGGACAGCTGGAGCGCCCTGACCGGCGATCAGGTAGGCGCGCTGCTCGGTGCGGCCCAGCTACGCTGGACCGCTTCGGGCACGGTCTCAGGTTCGGGTGCGGCTTCGGCTGGACGCCGGCTGGCGGCGACGACGATCGTGTCCGCCACCCTCCTGTCCGCGATCGCGGCCGCCGCGGATGTGGACTACGCCGAGACGCTGACTGGGTTCAAGTGGATCGCCAGGGCGGCCGACGGCAAGCCGGGTACGCGTTTCGTCTTCGGGTACGAGGAGGCGCTCGGCTACGCGGTCGGCGATGTCGTCCGGGACAAGGACGGGATGAGCGCGGCACTCGCCATGCTGCGGCTGGCCACGGAGGCCAAGGCGGCCGGGCGCTCGGTGCGTGACCTGTACGACGACCTGGAATCGTCGCATGGCGTGCACCTGACATCGCAGCTGACGTTGCGCACGTCCGACCAGGAAGCGGTCATGGCCAGGCTGCGCGCCGAGCCGCCCGTCTCGTTCGGCGATCAGCGGGTGACGAGCGTGACCGATCTGGCCGGCGGCGGGGACCATCTCCCCCCGTCCGATGTGCTGATCTTCGGGCTGGACGAGGCCCGCGTCGTGCTCCGGCCCAGCGGCACGGAACCAAAGATCAAGTGTTACGTCGAAGTCGTGCAGAAGTTGTCCGGCGGTTCCCTGACCGGAGCACGCGCCGCTGCCGCCGCCCGCATGTCCCCGCTGCGCGCCGCGCTAGAGGCCCTGCTCACCGGCTAACCAGCCCGGGGAGCCGCCCTGGCCCCCCGCTCGGCCCCGCTCGGCCCCGCGCCAACCCTCCACCTGGTCAACCCTCCACCTGGTCAATCCTCCACCTGGTCAATTGCGCGATTGACTTCACTAGGCCGGGTCAATTACGCAAACGACCCGGGTGGGCGCGAAGTCAAATGCGCGATTGACACGGGTCTGGCGGCGAAGTCGATTGCGTAATCAACCCAGGAGGGAGCGGGCCTGCGTCACGTCGGCGTGCATCTGGTCGATCAGGTCGTCCACGCTGTCGAAGCGGACCGTGCCGCGCAGCCTCGCCGTGAAGTCGATCGCGGCGTGCAGGCCGTACAGATCCAGGTCGTCGCGGTCGAGGGCGTAAGCCTCCACGGTGCGCGCCCCCTCACCGAAGGTGGGGTTGGTGCCGACGGAGATCGCGGCCGGCCACCGGTCGGTTTCCACGCCGTCCAGGTCCAGGGTGTACAGCCACCCGGCGTACACGCCGTCGCCGGGAATGGCCGTGCGCGACGGGCTCTCCAGGTTCGCGGTGGGGAAGCCGAGCGCCCGGCCGCGCTGGTGACCGCGGACCACAACGCCCTCGACCCGGTGCGGGCGGCCAAGGACAGCGGCCGCCGCCTCCACGTTGCCGAGGTTCAGCTGCTGCCTGATATAGGTCGAGCTGACCGTCACGCCGTCGGCGACCAGCAGTGGCACGCCCTCGGCGGTGAAGTAGTACTTCTCGCCGAGTTCGGCCAGCATCGGCACGTTGCCCGCGGCCTTGTGGCCGAACCGGAAGTTCTCCCCGACCACCACGGCCGCGGCGTGCAGCCGTTCGGACAGCACCGCGTGCACGAACTCGTCCGGTGTCAGCCGGGAGAACTCCAGGTTGAACGGGAGCACGCACATCGCGTCGGCGCCGAGCCCGGACAGCAACTGGGCCTGGCGGCGGTAACTGGTCAGGAATGGCGGATGCGATCCCGGCCTGATCACCTCGTCCGGGTGCGGGTCGAAGGTGATCACCACGACCGGCAGACCACGCTCGGCGGCGATCTGCACTGCCCGCCCGATGATGAGCTGATGGCCGCGGTGCACGCCGTCGAAAACGCCGATCGTCGCGACGCACTCACCCCAGTCGGACGGCACGTCGGCTAGGCCGTTCCAGCGGTACACGGTCCTCCCTCAGCTCAGTAAACCTGAGTCCTAAGCCTAGCCATCCCCGCCACCGTCTCGCGATCCGGCCGAGACCAGTACCGGTGCCGGTACTCGTTCCGGCCGCTTGACCAGCACCGGGGCCGCGGCCAGGATGCCCGGCCCGATCACCGGCTGCGAGAGGCCGCCGTATCCCGCCAGGTAGAAGCCGGCCAGCGACTCTGCCAGCCTGCCGGGCGGCGAGATCCCGGCCACGGTACCGAGTGCGTGCCAGAGAGCCAGGACCAGCAGCCCGGGCCCCGGCCATCATCAAGCAGACACCGAGCACGAGCATACGCCGTGCGGCCATCCGCCGGTCAGGGTCAGCACGGCAGTACCGGTCAGGAAGACGAGGAAGACCGTCTCCCCCGCCAGCGTTAGCGAGGTGTGACGCAGGCGGCGCTGTGCGGGTGGCGGCGGGTCCGGGTGGTCCGGTACTGGGCAGGCCCGGCCGGGGGCCGCGCGCAGGGGGCGGGGACGCCGGGGTGCGCAGAGCAAGCGGGTCCGCAGAGCGAGGCACGGAGCGACCCGGGGCGACCCGGGCGCCGTGGACGGCGCCGGGCTAGGCGAAGACGACGACGGGACGGGCGTGAGCGGGGTTCTCTTCCACCAGAGCGACGAGCGTGCCGTCCGGGGCGAATGCGGCTACCGGGGTCGATGCGTCAAACGGAGGTGATGAGGGCGCGAGGCGGCCGCCGTGGGCAAGCACCTTGGCCTCGGGCTCGGTGAGGTCGCGGCGCTGGAAAGCCTGGGCGGCGGCATCTTCCAGGGGAAGCACCACGTATTGTTCTGCCAGAAATTCCAGAGAGCGAGCCTGGCTGACGGAGTACGGGCCCACCCTGGTGCGGCGCAGGGCGGTCAGGTGCCCGCCGGTGCCCAGGCTTGCACCCAGGTCACGGGCGAGCGAGCGGATGTAGGTGCCGCTCGAACAGCGGATCGTGGCGTCCACGTCGGTGAAGCCGTCGACCATGCGGATATCGCTGACGGCAAACGAGTGGACGGTGACCGTGCGCGCCGCGAGTTCGGGCGCCGCTCCAGCCCTGGTCAGCTTGTAGGCCCGCTGACCATTTACCTTGATGGCGCTGACCTGCGGCGGGACCTGCTGGATCGCGCCGGTTAGCGGTTTGATCGCGGCGTGGATCTCGACGGGCTCGACCTGGCGCGGCGCCGTGGAGACAATCTCGCCCTCGGCGTCGTCGGTGCTCGTGGACTGGCCGAGGCGGATCGTCGCCTGGTACTCCTTCTCGGTCAGCGTCAGGTAACCGAGGATCTTCGTCGCCTTCTCGACTCCGACCACGAGCACGCCAGTGGCCATCGGGTCCAGCGTGCCCGCGTGACCGACCTTCCGCGTGCCAGCGATGCGCCGGATCCTGGCCACCACGTCGTGCGAGGTAAGGCCGGGCGGCTTGTCGACGATAACGAGTCCGCTAGCCGTCGGCATCGTCAAGCTCGGCGGGCTTCCGGTAAGGGTCGGGGTCACCGGCGTAAGTAGCGCCCTCGCGCGCACGGGCCAGTTCCGCGTCCGCCTCCTTGACTTGGTCGACCAGGCCCTCCATCCGCTTAGCGCTCTCCAGCAGCATGTCAGCGACGAACGTGATCGACGGCGTGTGCTTCAGCCCGGTCTGCTTGCCGACCTCCGACCTGATGATGCCGGTGGCGCTTTCCAGCGCGGTGGCTGTCGCCGCGCGCTCCTGCTCATCACCGAACACCGTGTAGTACACGGTGGCCTCGCGCAGGTCGCCGGTCAGCCGGGTCTCGGTGACCGTGACGAAGCCGAGCCGCGGGTCCTTGATCCGCCGCTCCAGCATCTCGGCGACGATCTGGGTGATCCGGTCGGCCAGCTTGCGCGCCCTGGCGACGTCCGTCATTGCCTTCAATCCTCCTCGGTGTAGAGGCGGCTCCGGGCCGAGAGCAGCTCTATCTCGGGGTGTCCCGCGATGATCCGCTCGCAGTCGGTCAGCACCTCGGTGGCGTTGGCGATGGTCGAGGAGACCACCGCCACGCCAATCTCGGCCCTGCGATGCAGGTCAAGGTGACCGGTCTCGGCCACGGCCACGCCGGGAAAACGCCGACGCAGATCCGCGACGAGCGGCCGGACGACGGCGCGCTTTTGCTTCAAAGAGCGCACATCGCCCAGCAGCACGTCCAGGGTGAGCGCGGCTACGACCATGCTGACTAAGCTCGGGGCTTCTCCCGCATCTCGTAGGTCTCGACCGTGTCCTCGACCCTGATGTCGTTGTAGCCGACGCCGATACCGCACTCGTAGCCCTCGCGGACTTCGGTGGCATCGTCCTTGAACCGCTTGAGCGAATCCACCGTGAGGTTCTCGGAGATCACCACGCCGTCCCTGATCAGCCGCGCCTTGCTGTTGCGGATGATCGTGCCGGAGCGGACGATGCAGCCGGCGATGTTGCCGATCTTCGGAACCCGGAAAACCTCGCGGACTTCCGCGGTACCGAGCTGGACCTCTTCGAACTCGGGCTTGAGCATGCCCTTGAGCGCGGCCTCGACCTCTTCGATCGCTTGGTAGATGATCGAGTAGTACCGGATATCGACGCCCTCGCGCTGAGCCAGCTCGCCCGCCCGGCCGGCCGGCCGGACGTTGAAGCCGATGATCACCGCGTCGGATGCGATCGCCAGGTTGACGTCGTCCTGCGTGATCGCGCCGACACCGCGGCCGATCACCCGCAGGGTGACCTCCTCGCCGACATCGATCTTGAGCAGCGCGTCCTCCAGTGCTTCCACCGAGCCGGACACGTCACCCTTGATGATCAGCAGGAGTTCCTCGCGCTCGCCTGCCTTCAGCGCGCTGTCCAGGTCTTCCAGCGTGACCCGGCGACGGCGCTGGGCGAACTGGGCGGTCCGCTCGCGGGCCTCCCTGCGCTCGGCGATCTGGCGGGCCATCCTGTCGTCGGTAACGACGAGGAAGTTGTCGCCCGCGTCGGGCACCGCGGTGAGACCGAGCACCATGACTGGGCGGCTAGGCGGCGCCTCCGCCAGAGGCGCGCCGTTCTCGTCCAGCATGGCCCGGACCCGGCCAAACGCATCTCCGGCCACGATCGAGTCACCCACGTGCAGCGTGCCGCGCTGGACGAGCACCGTGGCGACCGGGCCGCGGCCCTTGTCCAGATGCGCTTCGATCGCGACGCCCTGCGCGTCCTGGTCCGGATTCGCGCGCAGGTCGAGTTCGGCGTCGGCGGTGAGGATGATCGCCTCGAGCAGCCGGTCGATCCCGGTCCGCTTGGTCGCCGACACGTCGACGAACTGGGTCTGGCCGCCGAACTCCTCCGCGACCAGGTTGTACTCGGTGAGCTGTGCCCGCACCCGGGATGGGTCGGCGCCTTCCTTGTCCACCTTGTTCACCGCGACGACGATCGGCACGCCGGCCGCCTGCGCGTGGTTCAGCGCCTCGGTGGTCTGCGGCTTGACGCCGTCATCGGCCGCCACCACGAGGACCACCAGGTCCGTGGTCTGGGCACCACGGGCACGCATGGCGGTGAACGCCTCGTGGCCGGGGGTGTCGATGAAGGTGATCTTCCGCTCTTCGCCATCGACCTCGGTCGCCACCTGATAGGCGCCGATGTGCTGGGTAATACCGCCCGCTTCGCGTGCCTGCACGTTCGCGTGCCGGATCGCGTCGAGCAGCTTGGTCTTGCCGTGGTCGACGTGACCCATGACGGTGACGACCGGAGGCCTGGCGACCAGGTCCTCGTCCTCGCCCTCGTTCTCGCCAAACTCGATGTCGAAGGACTCGAGCAGCTCGCGGTCTTCTTCCTCCGGCGTGACGACCTGCACGTTGTAGTTCAGCTCGGCACCGAGCAGCTGCAGCGTCTCGTCGTTCACCGACTGAGTCGCGGTCACCATCTCGCCGAGATGGAACAGCACCTGGACCAGGCTGGCCGGGTTTGCGCCGATCTTGTCCGCGAAGTCGGACAGGGAGGCGCCCCTCGAGAGGCGGATCACCTGGCCGGTTCCGCGCGGGACCTGCACGCCGCCGATACTCGGCGCCTGCATGTTGTCGAACTCTTGCCTGCGCTGCTTCTTGGACTTGCGACCACGGCTCGGCTTGCCGCCGGGACGGCCGAAGGCACCCTGGGTGCCGCTGCGGCCACGACCACCGCCACCACCAGGACGTCCGCCGCCACCGCCGGCACCGGGGCCACCGCCACCAGGACGGGCACCGCCGGCGGCGCCTGCGCCGCCGGCGCCGCCGAAACCGCCGGGACGCGCGCCCGCGCCGGGACCACGGCCACCGCCGCCGCCACCACCGCCAGGCCGGGTACCAGCGCCACGGCCGCCGGGACCGCCACCACCAGGACCGCCACCGGGACGGCCGGTGCCGGACGGGCTAGGCCGCGACGGCATGTTCATCGGGCTGGGCCGCGGGCCACCAGGGCGCGGACCGCCGGGACGCGGACCACCGTCACCTCCGGCACCACCGGGACGCGCACCACCATCGCTGCGAGCCGGGCCGCCGGGACCACGTCGGTCACCGGGCCGGGGACCGCCGGAGCCGCCTGGACCGCCGGAGCCGCCTGGACCGCCCGGCCCGGTCCGCTGACCCGGCGCACCGGGACGCGCAGACGGCGCCGAACCCATGCCGGTAGCGGTCGAGCTGAACGGGTTGTTGCCCGGCCGCGGGCCGGGACGCGGGGCACCGGGACGCGGCGAATTCGAACGGGGCGCACCAGGACGCGGCGAGTTCGAGTTGGGACGGCTCGCACCAGCACCAGGACGGGTGCCGTGACCCTGGCCCTGCTGCTGCGAGCCCTGACCAGTTTGCGGGGCCTGACCAGTCTGCGGGCCCTGACCAGTTTGCGGGCCCTGGGGAGCCTGCGGGGCCTGACCAGTTTGCGGGGCCTGCGGGGCCTGCGCGGGAGGGGTGGCCTGCGGGGCACTGGCGCCGGACGTCGTGCCCGAGCCCGCGGTGCGCGGGGCACCAGGACGCGGCGCACCAGCACCAGGACCGGGCGCACCAGCACCAGGACCGGGCGCACCAGGACGGCCCTGCGGGCTCCTGAAGTCGGCCGGTGTCACCGGCGGACGCGGAGCGGCCGAGGCATCAGCAGCCCTCGGCGCAGCCGACGTGGACGCGGGCGAGGAGGGTACCGGCGGCAGCTTGCGCGCCGCATCCTGAACCGGGCTCTCCGCCCTTGCCTGACTTACTTCGCTTGACTGACGCGCGGCCGTCTCGGCAGACCGCACGGCATCCGCCGTGGCCGGAGCCGCGGGAGCCGGTGCCTGCGCCGCCGGTGCGGCACTCGTGCTCGGCGCCGGAGCGGCCGACTGCCGCGGTGGCTGCGGGCGCGCAGCATCGGACTTCGGCCTTGACTGGCCCTGACCTTGATCTTTGGTCGCGAACGCTTCCTTGAGCCGCCGCACTACGGGCGCCTCGATCGTCGAGGACGCTGACCGTACGAACTCACCCATCTCTTGGAGCTTGACCATGACGGCCTTGCTCTCTACCCCGAACTCCTTAGCGAGTTCGTAAACCCGGACCTTCGCCACTACGCTCCTGTCTCGGCCCGGTTTTCCTTACCGGACCCTGTACCGGACCCTGGCCCGGGCAGAGCGTGCTCCGGGCGGGCCTTAGCCTATGGTGATCATCGCCGCGTGCTCATCGAGCGCTCATCAGCTTCTCGACCTGCTTTCCGACAGGTGTGCCCTACTTAGTGATACTGCCTTGCCTTGCCGTTTCTGCCTCACCGGTGTTAACCACCGGTCCGGCGATGTACCCGGCCAGTGAAGCCAGGCCGAGCGGTCTCGCCGCCCGCAGCGCCCGGGGAAACACCCGGCGCCGGCACGCGAGCTCAAAGCATGCCGGGCTCGGGTGCAGATATGCACCCCGGCCAGGCAACCGGGCTTGCGGGTCAGGCAGGACGTCGTCCCCAACCGCTACGAGACGTAGCAGACTGGACTTGACCGCACGTTCCTTACAGCCTACACAGGTGCGCGTTGGCGCCTGCTGCTCGGTTCCCACGGCCATTCCGATTACTAGTCTACCGCGCTCTGTCCCTGCCAGGACAGCGGCGACCCCAGTGCCGTCGTTACGAGCCGTACTGTGGAGCGCTTGGACGTTTATTCGCATTCCATCTCGCCGGAGATTTTCGCCTGGAACGCGAGCTTTGCGCGACCTTACTCGGGCGGCCCGACGGGCGGTTCGGCCCCGTTGGACCCCGCCTCACCAGGCAGCTTGTCGTCGGGCCGCTTGTCGTCGGGCCGCTTGTCGTCGGGCCGCTTGTGGTCGGCGGCATCGGGAGCGGCGTCGGACCTGATGTCGATCCGCCAGCCGGTGAGCCGGGCAGCGAGCCTGGCGTTCTGGCCTTCTTTGCCGATCGCCAGCGACAGCTGGTAGTCCGGCACGACGACCTGGGCCTCGCGGCCAGCCGCGTCGATCACCTGAACCCGGCTCACCCTGGCCGGTGACAGCGCGTTCGCCACGAAACCCGCCGGGTCATCGGAGTAATCGACGATGTCGATCTTCTCCCCGTGCAGCTCGTTCATCACGTTCCGCACCCTGCTGCCCATCGGGCCTATGCAGGCACCCTTGGCGTTCACGCTCGGCTGGTGCGACCGGACCGCGATCTTCGTCCGGTGGCCCGCCTCCCGCGCGATCGCCACTATCTCCACCGCGCCTTCGGCGATCTCGGGAACTTCCAGCGAGAACAGCTTCTTTACCAGGTTCGGGTGGGTACGCGACAGCGTGACGGACGGCCCGCGGTGCCCCTTGCGCACGTGCAGCACGTAGCAGCGGATCCGCTCGCCGTGCACGTACCGCTCGATCGGCACCTGCTCCGCGGCGGGCAGGACGGCCTCCAGCTTGCCGAGGTCGACGAGCACTGTCCTGGGGTCCTTGCCCTGCTGGATGACGCCCGCGACGATGTCGCCCTCGCGGCCCGCGTACTCGCCGAAGGTCAGCTCGTCTTCCACGTCGCGGAGCCGCTGCAGGATCACTTGCCGGGCCGTGGTGGCCGCGATGCGACCGAAACCCGCCGGGGTGTCGTCGTACTCGCCCTCGACCCCGCCGTCGTCATCGGTCTGCGCGGCCCACACGGTGACGTGGCCGCTCTTGCGGTCAATCTCCACCCGGGCGGCGGCAGACGCGCCGTCGGTCTTGTGGTACGCGACAAGCAGCGCGTCCTCAATGGCCTTGATCGCTTGGTCGAGCGAGATGTCTTTCTCGCTCTCCAGGCTCTTCAATACGCTTAGGTCAATGTCCATCTGGTTCCTCCGGCTGCTCTGCCAGCTCAGCGAGCCGCCCGAACTCCACCTGGATCGCGCCCGCACCGAGCACGTCGTAAGGGAAACGACTGTGGACGCCCTCGGTGTCCACGATCACCGCTTCATCATCTGCCTGCACGATCCTGCCGGTCAGTATCTCCCCCTGAGTAAGCGTCACTGTGACCAGCCGTCCGGTCGCCCGCCGCCAGTGCCGCGGCTCGGTCAGCGGCCGGTCGACTCCGGGGGATGAGACCTCGAGAGTGTAGGGGAAGTCCCCCATCACCTGAAGCCTGTCCAGCACCAAAGACATTTCGCGGCTGACCGCCGCCGCGTCGTCGAGACTCACCCCGCGGTCGCTGTCTACCACTACGCGCAGCAGGCGGCGTCGGCCGGCAGCGGACACGCGCACCGATTCCAGGTCCATGCCGGAGGCGTGCACTACCGCATTGATCGCGTCGGCGATTCTGGCTTCCTCCGCGCTCGCCGCGCGGGCACCGCCGGGGCTGCTCACGGCGCGGGCGCCGTCCTTCGCGTTACTCCCGGCATCCGCACCGCGCGGGTTATTCCCGCCGCGTGCCGCATTACCGCCGCGCGGCGCGCCCGCGGACCGCGCCGGGCGCTGACCAGGCGCAGGACGGGGTCCATCGTGCCCCTGTCCGCCGCGTGGGCTACTGGGCATCACGACCTCCTCGTCTGCGACCTGCGGGATTGGGGACTAGCCTATCCGCCACCGCGCCGTTACGCGGATAGGACCGCCGGCAGCGCATGGTAGCTTGCCACCCGTGGCTGATACCGCGCCCAACCTGATGCCGAGGCGCCGCTTGCTGATCGCGTCGGTACCTCTGGTTCTGCTTAGCACCGGCTGCCGTTCCGCTGACCTGTTCGCGGGACCAGATCCGCTTGGCGGGCGACCTCCGCTGGCGCACGACACGGTCGTCCTTCAGGACGCCATCGCGGCCGAACTGGACCTGATATCCCGCTATAAATCAGCCATAAGTACGAGCAGTGAACCGATCCTTCCCGCGTTGCTCGCACAGCATCAGCAGCACCTCGCCCAGCTCAAGGCGCGGCTGATCGTGCCTGCTGGCGCGCAGCAGACGGCTTCGCCTGCCGCCTCGCCTGCCGCCTCGCCTTCCGCGTCGTCGGCCCCGGCACCCGCGGCACATCCGGTCGACGGACTTCGCGACGCCGAACTGGCCTCGGCCGCATCGCTGACCGCGCGCCTGGTCTCGGTGCAGCCATCGCTGGCTCAGCTGTTCGCGAGCATCGCGGCGTCCGACGCCTCGCACGCGAACGCGCTGGGGGGTTCGTGATGCAGGCACCGGCGGGCATCGCCGCTCTCCAGGCGGCGCTGGCGGCGGAACAGGCCGCCGTGTACGGCTACGGCGTGGCCGGCGCCCACCTCGGCGGGGCGAGCCAGGTGACCGCCTGGCAATACTGGACCGAGCATCGCGACGCTCGCGACACGCTCGCCGCGATGATCACGGCGCGCGGCGCCACGCCGGTGGCCGCGCTCGCCTATTACGACCTGCCGTTCCCGGTGACCGGCGCCGCCACCGGCGAGGCACTCGCCGCACACCTCGAGGACGGGGTCACCGCCGCGTACCTGGGCGTAGTCGCGGTGAACGACGCGAACCTGCGCACATTCGGCGCGCAGGCGATGCAAGCATCGGCCGGGCGCGCGGCGCACTGGCGCGGCAGCACCGTCGCCTTCCCCGGCCTGCCCGTTTCATGAAGCTGTACGTGCCATACATGATCAGGGGAACACCGGCGGTACGAGTTCGCTGATCGCGGCGGCGATCTGCAGCAGGCGGAGGTCTGCGCCGTAGCGACCGGCCAGCTGCAGGCCTACGGGAAGGCCGGACCCGGTCAGGCCGGCGACCCGCAGCCCGCGCAGCGACGCCGGCCGCAGCGCAACGAAATCGGCGGCCCGGTCCGGCCGGGCAAGCGGCCGCCCGGAGTCGGCTGAGCACAGGCCGGCCAGCAGCAACGCGGCATCCTGCGCGCTGCGGGCGATCGGCCCCACCGCGGCCAGCGGGTCGATCACATCGGACGGCACCAGACCCGGCGTCGTGCGCAGCCCGGTCAGCCCGCAGAACGAAGCCGGATTGCGCACGCTCGCGGCCAGGTCCGAGCCGTCAGCGGACGGAATCATCCCGCTGGCCACGGCAGCGGCCCCGCGAACTCACCGCGGGCCGCCATCGCGTCGAGCCTGGCCGCGTCGGCGAGCGCGCGTTCGGCGGCCAGCGTGACGATGGCGTTCAGACCAGGGTTAACCGCGTCGATCCGGTCGAGGCAGGCGCGCACCAGCTCGGAGCTTGACAACTCCGCCGACCGCAGCAGACCCGCCAGCCCCATAGCGGACATACGCCACAATTCCATGCCACCATGCCGCATGTTAACGGGCCCGATTGGCGCTAGTCGATTGGCGCTAGTCGTGGCGGACTGACGCGAGCACCCGGACAATTGTGCTGGCGGCCTGGTCAACGTCATCCGCGACAGCGATCCGTTCCGCCCACGACCACCAGAACCACCACAGTCCGTCCTTGCCGCAACCCGCGTAAACGTTCTCCTCAAGCGCTCTCGCGGCGGGGTTCACCACATAAAGGCTGGGGACGCGCCCCGGCGGCGCCATCAGCCATGCCTCAAATCCCCGATGTGACAATTCATCGGCCAGTTTCTCCAGATACGCTGCCGTCCGCTCGGCTTCCACCCACATCACCAGTTACCATCAGGGTTGGTTACGGACCGTAGTCGGTCCAAGACTAAAAGTCGCCGCCTCTTCCAGCATGACGCCGCACGCGAGATCGTGCAACGCGCATCGCGGAATTCAGCGGTCCGCTACAAAGGATGGACGCGTCCAGCCCGTCATTGGTTCACCCGGGCGCATCCAGCCCCGTTAATTCTGCCCGGAAGTTAGCTCTTCTGGTAGCGGATCGCAGTGGAGCACAGTAAGTCGTGACACGGCGCGGGTCAGCGCGACGTACAGCCGCTGCAGTCCGCGCGCTTCTGCCGTCACGATGCCGGACGGCTCCACGACGATGACGTGGTCGAACTCGAGGCCCTTGACCAGGGTGACCGGCACGAGCGACAACCGCGCGTCCGCTCCCGGCTCGCCGAAATCTATACCGCCCGACGTCAGCGCCGCCGCCAGCCCGGTCACGGCGGAGTCGGCGGCGATGACCGCGACTGACCCGTCGTCGAGCAGCGCTTCCTGGCACGCCAGGCGGACGAGGTCGGCGAGTTCTTCTTGGCTGGATGCCTTGACCACGTCCAGCGATCCGGGGTCGGTGCGCAGCGAGGAGGCCGGCGACAGCTCTGGCGCGATGAACCGGAGCAATCCGGACGCGTAGTCAAGAATCTGCCGGGGCACGCGATAGCCCACCGATAGCTCGCGGATCGGCACGTCTGGCTTGCCCAGATGCTCGAGCAGCGCGCTCCATGTCGTCGTCGCCCAGGCGGTCGTGCCCTGGGCGAGGTCGCCGAGCACGGTGGCCGCCCCCGTGGTGCACCGTCGCCCTAGCGCCCGCACCTCCATCGGGGACAGGTCCTGCGCCTCGTCCACCACGACGTGGGCCAGGCTGGGCGTCCGCTCAAGCAGATCCCTCGCCTCATCGATCAGCACCTGATCCGCGGTCGACCACTTGGCCCTGCCCGCGGAAGTCGGTGCGGGTCGCCACGAGATCGTCTCCTGCTCGGCCTCGGTCAGGATTCCGGCGGCAGCAGCCGCTAGAACCGCGCTGTCGGTCAGCAGGCGGAACACCAGCTTGACCGCGTCGACCTTCGGCCAGATCGCCTCGGCCGCCGAACGGACAGGGCGGGACCGGCGCACAGACTCGTGCGTCCTGTCGTCGCAGACCTCGCCCGCCTCCTCCATCCGGGTCAGTATGACGTGCGCGATGCGGTGCTCGAGCATCTCCCGGCCCGACCCGTACCTGACCCCGCGCGCCCGGAGTTCCATGACCAGTTCGTCCAGTTCCATGCGGGAGACGCGGAACCGGCGCGCGCCGCGCGGAACCATCACCGGCTCGGCCACCGGCCGCAAGGACGCCCACAGCGCGCTGCGCAGCACCTCGGCCATCCGCGCGTCGCCCTTGATGACGGCTGCCGCCTCGGGGTCGCTTCCCCGCAGCGGCGCGGCCGGCCTGGCCACCAGGTCACCCACCGTCGTCTGCTTCACGTCGAGTTCGCCCAGTGCCGGCAGGACGTTGCGGATATAGGAGAGGAAGGCGCGGTTGGGCCCGACCACGATGACGCCGCGACGCAGCACTTGCTCGCGATAGGCGTAGAGCAAGTACGCCACCCGGTGCAGCCCGACCGCCGTCTTCCCGGTTCCCGGCGCCCCCTGCACGCAGACGGTTTCCGCGGAACTTGCCCGGACGATATCGTCCTGATCCGGCTGGATCGTCGCCACGATGTCCCGCATCGGGCCCGATCGCGGCCGTTCGATCTCGTCGATCAGGATCTGACTTGTCTTCTTCTCATAACTACCGGTGGTGCTTCCCCCGAACTGCTCATCCTCATAGGCGGTGAGCTCCCCGCCGGCGAAGCCGAACCGCCGCCGCAAGTCCAGCCCCATCGATTCGGTGGCGCTGGCGCGGTAGAACGGCACCGATACCGGTGCCCGCCAGTCGATCACGGCCGGCGTGCCGTCCGGCGCGTGCACATGCCGGCGGCCGATGTGAAAGCTGTGCCCGGCGACGCCGTCGGTTTCCACCTCACCGGCGTAGTCGAGCCGCCCGAAAAACAGCGGCGTGTCGGGTATGTCCTTGAGGGATTCGGCCCGGTGGTACAGGGTCGCCTTGAGGTATTCCTCAGATACGGGGTCGCCGCCCAGGGCGCGGAGTCCGAGGACGTCCTCGCGCATCAGCCGGAGGTATTCCCGTGAGCGCCGGAGCTGGTCTCGTTCGGCGGTCAGGACGGGATCAGCCGCTGTTCGTTCTGATATATCTGACTCAGCCACGAAGAGCGGACCCTACCAGCTCACCGCCGTCCAGTCACCTGATTTTTCGCGGCCAAGTGCTGGGACAGCCCGGGCGTTCGATGCCCACGGGACCAGTGTGGCCAGTGTCGGCTACCTGGCGGCGCCACGATCCCCGATTAACGTGTCAGATTTCCCTATCGTGGAGGACTACCCCTCGTAAATGGGGGTCAATCGACCACAAGGGGGAAATCCTCCACGTTGCTGCCGCGCGAGTGGTTGCTGCGGCGCGAGTGGTTTGCTGGCGCGGGTGGTCGTTGCGGCGCGGGTGAGCGCGCCGCGCGGCCGACCAGCGAGCGGGTCAGCCCGTCCAGCCTGCCCAGGCGGGCAAGCCCATCCAGCCTGCCCAGGCGGGTCAATTGCGCGATTGACTTCGCTAGAGCGGGTCAATCGCGCAATTGACTAGGTTCGGGTTGGGGGGCGTCCAGGCGGCCAGGCCCCGTGCGGTGAGAAAGCCGTCGAAGACCAGCTCGGCGGCCCCGGTCAGCGGTCCGAGGTCGCCGAGCGCGGACGGCAGCAGGGCCGGCGGGGCGAACCGGCGGAAGCGCATCAGCGCGCCATGGTAGGCGTCGTTGACCTGCTCGGGTGCGGCGGTTAGCACAGCGGCGGCCAGGCCGGACAGGCTGACGGCGGCCGGATCGTGCGCGTTGACCAGGGCACCGATGCCGCGCCCGAGCGCGGCGGCCACCCGCTTGAGGGCACCGGCATCCGACCCGATAACGCGGGCCGCGATCAGCATCCGGTCGCCCTGCTCTGGCGGCAGGCCGGCCTCGCGGAGCAGGCCGCGGGCCCCCGCGTACTGCTCCCAGCAGCCGGTCGCGCCACACTGACAAGGCTCGTCACCGCCGGCCAGCGGCATGTGGCCGAACTCCCCAGCCGACCCCAGCGCCCCGATGGCCGGCTGCCCGCCGGTCAGCAGCACGCCGCCGATGCCAGTGGCGGCGTGCAGGTGCAGTGCGACGGGGATCCCGCGCAGCACGCCGCGGCGGGCCTCGGCCAGGCCCGCCAGCGTCGCGTCGTTGCCTACGCTGGCATGCAGCGCGTGCGCGACGTCGACGTCCTTCCAGTCGTCCAGCGTCGGCTGGACCATCCGGCCCGCGCGCAGCGGGGACGGAACGGCGACGCCGGTGCCGACCACCCTGCCGTCGAGTGCCCGGCGGTGCTTGCGCAGGTTGGCCGCGACCTGGGCGAGAAATTTCCGGCCGTCGCGCGTGCCGCGCTCCTGGCTGTCCAGCACCATGCCCCGGCCGGTCAGCTCGAACACGGCAGTGACGAACGAGTCATCGCGCAGATCGACGGCGAGGGCGAGCGGGCCTTCGCTGTTCGCGGACGGGACCCCGGTGGGGCGGCCGCGGGCACGCTGGGCGCTGGGCGGCTCGGACGGCGCTAGCTCGGTGATCAGGCGGCGTGCGGCCAGCTCGCGGACCAGCACGGTGGCGGTGCCGCGGGCCAGGCCAAGCTGGCGGGTGAGTTCGGCCCGCGTGGACTGCCCGCCTCCATCATGCACCGCGCGCAGCAACCGGGCGAGATTGTGTGCTCGCAGTTCAGCGCTTGTGGTGGCGACGCCGTGGTCGTTCCGCACCCCCGACGTTACCAATCCCACCGGAAGCCGACGGCTGTCTTCTCCGCCAGCCGCAGGTACCGCTGGACCGAATTCTGACTGTCCGGCTCGACGGGCTCGTCGCTGGCGACGTCGCCCTTGAAGCCGTCCCAGACCGTCCACCACACACGCGCGGGCTGCGCGCCCGGGTCGAACTCGATCCTGATGTCGATGTTTTCCACGCGCCTGGTGACCACCCGGCGGTACGACGTCTCGTCCGGCGCCTGGTCGTCGGCCTGCTGAATCGCGGTCCAGTACTCGAGCGTCAGCGTCTCGCCGGCTTCCAGTGCCTTCGCGAGCAGGATGTGCGTCGCGTACAGGCCGTCGCGGATCTCGGCGAACGGGGCGGCGATGCCCGCGCAGCCGAGTCCGGTCTCCACGCTGATCGCGCTGCCGTCGAAGATGAACGCGATCCGGTCGACGCCCGCCGTCACCGCCTCGATCACCTGCAGCGTCCTGATCCTGCGGATCTGCCGGTCCGCTCCCATCAGCACGTGGTCGTGCAGCGACACGGTCTGATGACCAGGAGGGCCGGTAAAGGCGGCGACATCGGCCATAAGCTCGGGCGACATCGCGCGATCGCCGGACAGCACGCGGACGCTGGCCGTACCGCCCCACAGCTTCAAGAGCTGGTCGCGCTCGAACTCGGATAGGTCGAACGCGTCCATGAACAGGCCAAGCGCGGCCTTGCTGAGCAGCCGGCCGGATAGAACACGAGATGTGGTGTCCTTCAGCTGACGTGGCAGCACGTCCGTGTCACCCGCGTTCCGCGGATGTTCCCATAGGTAGTGGGCTAGGACTTCCGCGACCGCGAGCTGATTGACCTGCCCGCGACGGCTGCGTTCGGCGTACTGCTCCCATCTGCGCCGATACCTGCCCGGGCGCAATAGCAACTCGCGCAGATAGGCCGCGGCAGCGGCCTGTGTACCCGGTTGCGAACCCGACGAGACCTCGCTCACTGTCATTCCTCATCAAGTGAGAACTAAGCGCGACATATGTTAGTTATCGTATGCCTCATCCCGCAGAGGGGGCGGGATAACTGGGTGGGATGAATATCCGGATTCTGTACGCGCGGTTGGAGGGAACCCCCGGCAGTTGGAAGGGCCGCGATGGCAATGCAGATGGGTGGGGCTGCCGCACGGCAGCTGCTTGACAGGGCCTACTTCCTTGACTTGCTTGGCGACAGTCACAATGGCCTCGGCCGACATAGTGCGGCTATCGAGGCATATCGCCAGGCGGCGCAGGGATTCAAGGAGCAAGGGGCGCAATGTTCATACGCATTGTGCCTGTTCAAAATAGCGGACAGTTACCTGTCGCTCAAAGAGCCGTGGCACGCGATCAGCTATCTCGAGCTGTGCCTGCCGCTGCTACGCGAGCTAGGACTGACCCGGCATGAGGCACTCGCGCAGGCACTCCTGTCGAGCGTACTTGCCCAGCCGCGCTGATCGCTCAGTGTGTCGCGAGCGCTTAGGGCGCCTTGGGGAGGGAAGGTGGCGGCCGCGGGGGTCTGTGCCCGCGGCCGCTGCCGCCTTCTGTGACTACCGTTTCCGGTGTGACTAATGACGGACCGTTACCTAGCGGCGCGGACGCCGGTGGTCCTGTTGCCGGTGGTCATCACGGACAGTCGCCATGATTGCCTCACGGGAGGTAAATTCTTTGACGTGTCCTGGACCGATGGCGAGCCGCACTGGCTGAGCGACGACGAGCAGCGGGCATGGCGTACGACTCTGTACGCGCACATGCTGCTCCGTCGGCAACTCGACCGCGATCTGCAGCCCGACGGGCTGAGCCTGCACGACTACGAGATCCTCGTCGTGCTCTCCGAAGCACCAGGTCAGCGGCTGCGAATGACGGAACTCGCCGACGCCACCGTTCAGTCAAGGAGCCGGCTTTCTCATCAGATCACCCGGATGGAGGCACGCGACCTGGTCCGCCGGGAAGAGTGCGAGGGCGATAAGCGCGGTACCTGGACCGTCCTGACCGAGCAGGGCCGCCAGACCATCGAGCGCGTGGCACCGCATCACGTGGACAGCGTGCGCAAGCACTTCCTCGACCGGATGACCCCCGCCCAGCTCCAGGACATGCGGGTGGCCTGCGCCCCCATCGAGGAGAACCTGCGCAAGATCCGCGACCGCGACTAGATTTTGTACGGTTCTGCGTGGTTTCGCGGTGTCGCGGATCCAGCGATTGCCGCGGCAATTCACTTCAACGCGGTAATTAATGTTGCTGAGAGCAGGTATTTCTACCGCGTTGGAGCAATGCTCCGCATTGTGCTGGCGCCACCCAGGGCATACCGGTACATTACCGGCAAATCGTCGACCGTACCTCCGCGGCCAGCAGGCGGCAAGCCGTGCCGGCGTGCGGCCAGCCGTGCCGGCGGGCGTCGCGGGCGGTCAGAACAGGACGGACATGAAGCGGCCAGCGTCGGTGAAGCCGACCCGCTTGTAGGCGGCCCTGGCCGGCAGGTTGAAGTCGTTCACGTACAGCGAGACCACCGGCGCGATGGACGCCTCGGCCTCGTTGACCACCGCTGCCATGCCCGGCGCGGCCAGCCCCTGGCCGCGGTACTCCGGGTTCACCCATACGCCCTGGACCTGGCAGACCTGCGGCGTCACCGCACCGATCTCCGCCTTGAAGATCACCCGGCCGTTTTCGATCCGGGCGAACGCGCGGCCCGCCCTGATCAGCTGCTCCATCCGCGCGCGGTAGGACGCGCCGCCGTCACCTGAGGTTGGTGAGACGCCCACTTCCTCGGTGAACATCGCGACGCAGGCCGGCCACAAGATGTCCGCCTCGTGCGGCTTGACCCGGCGCACCAGCGGGTCCGCGGCAACCAGCGGCGGACCGTTCATGGCCAGCACCGGCTGGACCGGGCGCACCTCCCTGGCCGGGCCCCAGTGCGGGCGGAGCAGCGCCCACAGGCCCTGGAGTTCGCGGGCCGGCCCGACCACGGACGAGCAGCGGCGGCCCTGTCTGAGCGCCCGGTCAGCGAACGCCACGATCGCCTCCGGCGTAGCGGCGACCGGAACCAGGTTGGCTCCCGAATAGCACAGGGAATCGAGCTTGCCGCTGCTGGTATGGCCCCAGAGCTGCGCGCCAAGCCTGCCCGGAGTAAGCCCCAGGGTACGGACACGAGAACTTACGAAGACGTTATTCACCGGATCGCGGTCGCAGATCGCGAGGACCGCACCACGATCTCGCTCATCTAGCAGCCGCACCGTGGTGGACCACGGCGGCTTAACTCGCAACACGATGCCAGCCTACCGGGCATTACCGGAGAAAGTTCTTATGCGTACCGGTCTCGCTACCCCGCCGGTGACGGATCGGGCACTGGCGCGCAGGTGGCGTTCACCGGACCCGGCTTGTCCGGGAGCGCACCGGTGGCCAGGTAAGCGTTGACGTAGTTCTGCACGCAGGTGTCCGGCGGCTGCTCCATGGACTGGCCGTGGTTGCCGCCGCCTTCGACCACGACCATGCGGGCGCTGGGCAGCGCCTTGTGCGCGTTCTGCGCGCCCCGGTAAGGCGTGGCCGGGTCCAGCGTGCCCTGCAGCATCAAGATGCCGGGCACGCCCTTGCCGTCGATGGTGAGCGGCGTGGCCGGGCCCTTGACTGGCCAGAACGCGCAGGCCGCGTTGAACCAGGCGTTATCCCACGCCTGGAACGGCGCGGTCTTGTAGACGTTCTCCGTGTCCTGGATCCAGTAGGAGAAGTTCTTCGGCCAGTTCACGTCCGAGCATTGCACCGCATTGTAGACGGCGAACTCGTTCTCGCTCTGCGCCCCGTTCTGCTCGTACTGGGAGAGCAGGTCGGCGGTCTGGTTGTGGTTGAGGTAGGCGGACAGGGCCTGGGCCAGTCCCGGCCACAAGGTGTCCAGGTAGCCGCCGAGCAGGAACGTGTCGTCGAATTCGTCGGCCCCGATCAGCGGCTTACCGTCCGAGCCGTTGATCGGGTGCTCAGCCAGCCGGGTGCGGGCCTTGTACCAGCTGGCCTGCACCTGCGCCTGGGTGGAGCCAAGATGGAAGACGCTGTTGTACTTGGCCATCCAGGCGAAGAATGCCTCCTGGCGCCCCTGGAACGCGTAGTCCTGCTGGTCGTTGTCCTGGTACCAGACCCCAGTCGGGTCCACGGTGCTGTCCAGCACCATGCGGCGGACCCGGTCGGGGAACATGGTCGCGTACACCTGGCCGATGTACGTGCCGTAGGAGAATGCGTAGTAGTTGACCTTAGCAACGCCGAACGCGGTCCTGATCGAGTCGAGGTCTCGGGCGACGTCCTGGGTGGTCATGTACGGCAGCAGCCAGCCGAACTTCTGCTCACAGTCGGCCGCGTACGTCCTCGCCCGGTTCTCCAGGACCGCGATGGCGGCGGCATTGGCCGGGACATAGTCGGGGCGCACGCCCTTGAAGAACGACGGGTCGCAGGTCAGCTCCGGTACCGAGGAGCCCACTCCGCGCGGGTCGAAGCCGACGACGTCGTACTGCGCGGCGACCGACGGGGCCAGGCCCGCCGCGACCTGCGCGGCTAGCGGAAGCCCGTCGCCGCCGGGCCCGCCCGGGTTGACCAGGAGGATGCCCTGCTGCTTGCTCGCCGGCACGGTGGCGGGCACCATGTCGAGGGCGAGCTGAATGTGCCGCCCCGACGGGTCCGCGTAGTTGAGCGGGACGCTCAGCATCGCGCATTCCACGCCTGTCCCCTCCGCGGGACACGGCGTCCAGTGCAGCGAGCTGTGCACCTGGGCAGTGGTGCTCACGCTGGCACCATGGCCCTTCGCTTGCCCCCCGGACGAGCAGGCGGTGACCATCAGTGCGGCGGCGGCGATCAGAGCGAGGGGCCTCACGGCGGCTGCGGACATGTTTTCCATCATGCCCGATAAACCTGGTAACTCTGCGTGATCGCCACGCTGGTAATCCGTGCTTTCAGGTCGAACGCTGGCGTTCCTCCAGTGCCTTGCGATATTCGGCTACCACGATCTCGGTGAGCTCCTCCGCGGAGGTTTCGCTGCTCCTCTTGTCGATCGTGATCCTGCCGTCCTGGATCATGTTCACCCGGTCGCACACCTGGAGCACCTGCCCGTAGTTGTGCGCGATGATGATGATCGAGACTTCGCCCTGCTGCTTGAGCCTGGTCACCAGGTCAAGGATGATCGCGCCCTCCTTGACGCCCATCGCGGCCAGCGGCTCGTCAAGCAGCAGGATCTTGGGGTTGGAGAAGACAGAACGCGCCACCGCGACCGCCTGCCGCTGGCCACCGGAGAGTTTGGCGACGGGCGAGTTGATGTCCGGGATCCGCACCCCCATCTCGTCGAGGTGTTCCCTCGCCTCGCGGCGCATGGCCCGGTTGTTCAGCAGCAGCCCGCGCACCTTCTCCCTGTTCAGGAACATGTTCTGGTAGATGGTGAGCTGATTGACCATCGCGAGGTCCTGGTAGACCGCGTCAATGCCCAGTGACCTGGCGTGGTCGACGGACTTGAACATGACCGGCTGGCCATCCAGGTAGATCTGCCCGGCCGACGGCTGCTGGAAGCCGCAGAGGATCTTCAGCAGCGTGGACTTGCCGGCCCCGTTGTCGCCGATCAAGCCGAGGATCTCGCCCTTGCCGAGGTGCAGGCTGACGTCGGTAAGCGCGGTTACCGCGCCGTAGTTCTTAGAGATGTGCTCCACGCGGAGCACGTCGCCTGTATGCGTGGCGGCCTCGCTCATGGGCTACCGCCCTCCCCTCTCCCGCAGCCTGGCAAGCTGCACGTTGGCGACCATCGCGATCAGGATCGCGGCACCGTCGATGACGTACAGCAGGTTCGCGCTGACCCCCTCGATGGCGAAGCCCGTCGACAGGTTGGCCAGCACGATCGCGCCGAAGAACGCTCCGACGATCGTTCCGGAGCCGCCGAGCATGGCGGTGCCGCCGATAACCGCCGCGGTGACCGCGTTGAACATCGGCGTGTAGCTGGCGGAGTTCGGGTCGATCGTGTTGACGTAGTACATCGTCTGCAGCCCGACCAGCGCCCCGAGCACCCCGGTAAACATGAAGTTGCCGTACTTGATCCGGGCCACGCTGATGCCCGCCTCCTGCGATCCCAGCAGGTTGCCGCCCACGGACACCGTGTGCAGCCCCCATCGGGTGCGGGTGAGCAGGATGTGGAAGATCACGGTGAGCACGACGGCCCAGATCAGCCACGAGTATTTGTTCCCGCCGCCGATCCAGCTTCCGTAACGGGCAAGGGACGGGGGCACCGGGGCAACGGGCTCGGCGTGCGAGGTGTAGAGCATGACGCCCCACAGCACGAACCCGGTGCCGAGCGTGGTGATGAAGGACGGCAGGCCGACGGTGACCGTGAGGAAACCGTTCACCCAGCCGACCACGACACCCAGCAGCAGCCCGATCAGGATCGCCAGCAACGCCGGCACGTGGTAGTAGGTGGTCAGGAAGTACGTCATGAACGGCGTGAAGCCGACCATGAACCCCACCGACAGGTCGATCTCACCGCAGATCAGCAGCAGCACTTCACCCAGCGCGATGATGATGATCGCCGGGAAGGTGTTGTTGAACGTGTCGGAGAGTGACGCCTTCCCGACAAAGGACGAGTTCGCGAGCCAGAAACCGATGAAGGACGCGACAGCGATCACGAATACCGTTGACTCACGCTGTCTGACCAGTTGCCCGAGCAGCTTCCCCAGCGACCCGCGGCCATTCGACCCCGCTGAGGATCCCGATGGCCTGCCAACCATGCCAGGACTGTGGGTTGTCTCACTCACCTGTCAAGTCCTATCTCTTCCGAATGCCGCCCTCAAGGTGGATCGCCCGATTTCTCGGCCGTGACAGCGGCGCGGGCAGGCCCCCGGGTGAGCGCGGGCCTGTCCGCGTCGCGTGCTCCGTAACCGTCAGGTGCTGGTGGTCGCCGGCGGGTTGGTGATGGCACCGGACGGCCGCGCGAGGTACATCTCGCTGGCCGAGTTGCCCTGGTAGCGGCTGTTCTTGAGGAACTGAGCCAGGTTGCCCTTGTTGAGCACGGTCAGGCCGGTGTCGGTATCGGGCGGCGTCAGCTGGCCGCCGGACAGGTTGTACAGGTACATGTACATGGTCGGCAGGAATCCCTGCAGGTACGGGTCCTGGAAGATGGTGAAGTTCACGGCGCCGCTCTGCACGCCGGCCAGCGTCCCAGCACCGGTGTCGAATCCGCCGGACGGAATCGACGAGCCCGCCGCCTTGAGAGCTCCCTCCAGATAAGACGACGACCCGCCGTCCACCGCGAACAGGCCCTTGGCGTCCTTGTTACCCAGAAGCCACGCCTCCATCTTGGACTGCTCTGTCGAGGTGTCCGTGGTGGTGTTGATCTCAACCACGCTGTATGAGCTGCCGAGAACCGACACGGCACCGTCGTAGCGAGGCTGGATGTTGCCCGCGCCCGGGGAGGCGATCGCGATGCCGATCTTCCCGCCGCCGGGGATCAGCGTCTTGATCTGCTGCCCCATGACCTGGCCGGAGATGTACAGCGCCTGCCCGACGTAGCACAGCCGGTTGGTGCCGATGACCGCCTTTCCGTTGACGAACGTGCCGTCGGCGTTGTAGGAGACCACAGGGATCCCGGCGCTCATCGCGCTGGACACGACCGAGGTGAACCCGGTGGCGCTGACGACCGCGAGAGCGATGCCGCCCGCCTTCGCCGCGATCGCGTCGTTCATGTAGCTGACCATGTTGGCGACGTCCTCGTTCGGGTCGCCACCCCAGTTGGGCTTCGGCAGGCCGAGCAGCGCGGCCGCGTCCTGGAACCCGTACTGGGTCGGAGTAAAGAACGCGTTGGTGTCAGCGTGGTTGACGAACCAGAACTGCCACTTCGGCGTCGTCGGGAAGTTGCCCGCTGCCGCCTTCGCCGCGGACGAGGTCGCGTTCGGGGCCGCGCTGCTGGAGCTGGACGAGGTGCACGCGGCGATCAGGGCCGATGCAGCCGCCGTGGCGCTGAACAGGCCTGCGCCTTCGAGCAGCCGACGACGGCTCGGCCCGTCCTTCATGTTCACGGTCTGGATTGCTTCGTCGACCACCGGGTCGATCTTTTTCACAAGGACCTCCATGGGATTTTCCCGGACGGGGCTCCATCAGAGCCTGTCGGCTTCGGGCTGTCCTTCACGGATTGGCGACCTTCGGATACCAGGGCCCCGGGCATCCACCGGTCGGTCCCCGTTGGCGCATCCTCATACGCACTCCACAGTCACCTCAGCGTCACAAACAGGCACATGTGCGAAGATGTTAACGCTAACAAGTCTCTATTAGGCAACGAACGAGAAACACCCTCGACACGCGCCCCTGCCTCCGCCCCTGTTCCCCGCACGGTTCGGTATGGCTTCTTGGTGAGTTCTCTGTAACTTCCTCCAGATCCCACAACGACGGCCGGAACCCAACACACGTGGCAAACGTCTCACAGGGGACGGATGACGTACACCGGACCAATCCGCATGGTCTGGAGTCGTGCCTGTGACAGAAGGGGGCATCGGATGCTCGCCAGGCATCGCCAATCGCTGATCCTGCAGACCGTCAGGAGTGACGGCAGCGCACGGGTCAGTGACCTGACTCAACGTCTGGGCGTGTCGGACATGACGATTCGCCGTGATCTTGAGGTACTAGCCAGAGAAGGGCTGGTGGAAAAGGTGCACGGCGGCGCGGTGCTACCCGGATCACCAGCCAGCCAGGAACCGGGGTTCGAAGCGAAGCTCGTCCTCGAACGGCCGGAGAAGACAGCCATTGCACGAGCCGCCGCCAGTCTGGTCCGCCCGGGGACCGCGATCGCGCTGGCAGGCGGCACGACAACGTTCGGACTCGCGCAGTGCCTGCTCGACGTACCGGGGCTCACGATCGTGACGAACTCGCTGCGAGTGACGAACCTGTTCAACGGGACGCGCGGGCTCGACTCCCAGGCGGACTCGGTCGTGCTGACCGGCGGCGTGCGCACGCCGTCGGACTCGCTGGTCGGCCCCGTCGCCGACCTGACCATCCGCTCGCTGCATTTCGACCTGCTGTTCCTCGGCTGTTACGGGATCGACGTCGAGGCCGGGCTCACCACGCCTAACCTCGCGGAGGCAGAGACCAACCGCACCCTCATCCGGGTCGCGCGTCGCGTCGTCGTCCTCGCCGATCACACCAAGTGGGGCCTGGTCAGCCTCAGTTCGTTCGCCGACCTGCCCGATATTGACGTTCTCATCACCGATGACATGCTGTCCGCCGACGCCCGTGCGCTTGCCGGGGAACACGTGGGCGAGGTTCTCATCGCCGAAGACATGGGCGCCGCCCGGACACTCCAGGCCCGCCCGGCGTAACCGTTTGTCATGGCGCCGGCCGCTAGCCACACGGGGCGGCCGGCGCCATAAGTGACGGCCGAGACAGCGCCCGGCCAGATACTTGACCAAGTCAATTGCGCAATTGACACGCCCTAGTGAACTCAATCGCGCAAAGAAGAAGGCACCACGCCTCGGCGACGTCCACTGCGAGCCCCGGAGCCAAGGCCACGGTGCTGCCCACGGCCACGCCGACACCGTCCGCCACCTCGTCCTCGTAAGCCCGCCCGCACCTCGTAAGCCCGCCCGCACCTCGTAAACGCCGCCCGCCGCTTTGCGGTCGACCCGCCAGCGCATCTCTGCCCGCAGGCGTCACAATGGCCACTGATACCGCTCCTGCCGCAGGTATCCCGGAGTGCCGCTGATTAGCGCGGTACTTTGGCTTATCGCGGAGGAAAACGCTGCTGTGAGCAGGGTTTTTTACCGCGTTGGGCGTTATTGCCGCGCTAACGGAAGCGCAGGCGTGGCGGGAGTGACAACCGTGACGATCCGATACGGGAAGGGACCGTGCGGCTACCGCCTCGCACCATCCCCGACCCGTCACCAACGCGCATAGGAGCCCGACGTCCGGCTCCGGACCGCCCCCGGCCTAGCGGGCCCCAGACCAGGACAAAGCGGTCGCGGCTTGCCGGGACTGCAAGTATCGTGCGAGTGGCGTTCCGGGATCCCGGAACGCCACGCGCACGATGATCTCAGTGCCCTCAGAACGCGGTGCTAGCGATATCAAATGGTGCGGATGATGTGTCCGGTGCGGCCGTGACGGGTGCGGCCGTGACGGGTGCGCACGCCGCGCAAGCCAACCCGGGCCCGCACCCGGACCGGGCCTGGCCGTAACCGTGACCCGGGCCTGACGAGGACCGCTTACGCGGCGGCGGACTCGAATTTGTAGCCTAGGCCGCGGACGGTGACTATGTGGCGGGGGCGGGCCGGGTCCAGCTCGATCTTGGCGCGCAGGCGCTTGATGTGCACGTCGAGCGTCTTGGTGTCGCCGACGTAGTCGGCGCCCCATACCCGGTCGATCAGCTGCATGCGGGTCAGCACCCGGTCCGCGTTGCGGAGCAGCACCTGGAGCAGCTCGAACTCCTTCAGCGGGAGCTGCACGGTGCCGCCGCGGACGGTCACCACGTGCCGCTCGACGTCCATCCGGACCGGGCCGGACTCCAGCGCGGCTTCGGTGATGTCCTCGGGCTCGCCGCGGCGGCGGAGCACGGCGCGCATCCGCGCGACCAGCTCGCGTGAGGAGAACGGCTTGGTCACGTAGTCGTCGGCGCCCAGTTCGAGGCCGACCACCTTGTCGATCTCGCTGTCCTTGGCGGTCAGCATGATCACCGGGACGTTCGACTTCTCCCGCAGCGACCGGCAGACCTCGCTGCCCGGCAGGCCTGGCAGCATCAGGTCGAGCAGCACCAGGTCCGCACCGGTGCGGTCGAAGGTGTCGATCGCGTCCGGACCCGTCGAGCAGACCGCGACCTCGAAACCCTCCTTGCGCAGCAGGTACGAGATGGCGTCGCTGAACGACTCCTCGTCCTCAACAACCAGCACGCGTGTCACGTCAGGCCCTCCTGGGGGGATTCGTGCTCGCTCCGGAGCGGTATGAAGAGCGTGAAGGTCGACCCCGCACCCTCCGTGCTGCGCACGGTGACCCTGCCGTTGTGCGCGTGCGTCACGTGCTTCACGATGGCCAGACCGAGGCCGGTGCCACCGGTCGCCCGCGAGCGCGCCGGGTCCACCCGGTAGAAGCGCTCGAAGATCCGCTCAAGGTCGCGTTCCGGGATGCCGATGCCCTGGTCGGTGACGCTCAGCTCGGCAAAGCCTTCTGGGGTCCGTTTGGTACTGATCACCACGCGGGTGCGTTCCGGGCTGTACGCCACGGCGTTTTCCAGCAGGTTGCGCAGCGCGGTGACGAGCAGGTCCTCGTCGCCGAGCACGGACAGGCCGCGGGTGCCGACAGAGGCAAGCGTGATCCCGCGCGCGTTCGCCTTCATCCGGCAGCGGTCCAGCGCCTCGGCGACCACGGCGTCGAGTTCGGCCGGACGCGGGTCCGGCACCGGCTCGGCCGCCTGGATCCTGGACAGCGTGATCAGGTCCTGCACCAGGTTGGTCAGCCGGGCCGCCTCCTGCCGCATCCGGCCGGCGAACCGGCGCACCGCCTCGGCGTCGTCCGCCGCGTCCTCGATGGTCTCGGCCAGCAGCGCCAGCGCGCCGACCGGGGTCTTCAGCTCGTGGCTGGTGTTCGCCACGAAGTCGCGGCGGACTTCCTCGACCCGGCGGCTCTCGGTCTGGTCCTCGGCGAGCACGAGCACCAGGCCGCCCCCGCCGACCGCGCCGCCCAGCGGCGCGACCCGGACCGCGAAGCTCGTGGTGCGCCCGCCGAAACGGGGCACCGGAACCTCGAACTCGCCTTCCCTGATCTCCCCGTCCCTGCGCACCTGCCTGGCCAGCGCGGCGAGCTCGCTGACCATCAGCTTGTCGCCCCTGACCAGGCCGAACGCACGCGCGGCAGCGCTCGCCCGCAGCACCCGGTCGTGGCTGTCAAGGACGACGGCGGACGAGGACAGCACGGACAGTACGGACGCGATGCCGGGCGGCAGCTTGGACGGCTGCTGCGCGGCCCGGAGCCGGGTACGCGGCTGGTTCACCCGCCCGGAGCCGCCGGGCGAGGTACCGGTTCTATACCTCAGTGCCACGCGCTACCTCAACGCCCTGACCAGTCACGATCCACACCTGTAGATGGTATGCGGGATCGCGGGATAGAAAAATGCACGTTGCCGTTGGCAGGGCGATATTTGACTGATGTTCACTTTCGCGTAAAGAGCCCGAGAACCGCCTGATTTGTGACCGGGCACCACGCGCTGTTATGAGATAAACGCCCTTGGTTCTTCACTGCCTCCACGGCCGCCTCGGCCGCCGACGGGTCCAGGTACCGGTGCCCGGTCGCCCGGAAGTCGTCGTCGAGATCGTAGACCAGCGGGATTCCGGTCGGGATGTTCAGCTCGGCGATCTCCGCGTCGCCGATCCCGTCCAGGTGCTTGACCAGGGCGCGCAGCGAGTTGCCGTGCGCCACCACCAGCACCGGGCCCCTGGCCAGGTCCGGCACGATCGCGTCGTACCAGTAGGGCAGCAGCCTGACCACCACGTCCTTCAGGCACTCGGTGCGCGGCCTGGCCTCCGACGGCAGGTCGGCGTACCGGGGGTCGGCGGCCTGGGACAGCGGGTCGTCGTCCGCGATCGGCGGCGGCGGGACGTCGTAGGAACGCCGCCAGAGCATGAACTGCTCGTCGCCGAACTCCTCCCTCGTCCTGGCCTTGTCCTTGCCTTGCAGGGCACCGTAGTGCCGCTCGTTGAGCCGCCAGGACCGGCGCACCGGCAGCCAGGCAAGCCCGGCCTCGCCAACCGCGATGTTCGCGGTCTGGATAGCGCGGGTCAGCACCGAGGTGTGCACCGCGTGCGGCGCTATCCCGGCCTGGGCCAGCAGCCTGCCGCCGTTGGCGGCCTCAGCCTCCCCCGCCCCGGACAGGCCCACATCCACCCAGCCGGTGAACAGACCCTTGGAATTCCATTCACTTTCGCCATGCCTGAGCAGCACCAGAGTTCGCATGGTCTATACCCTATCCACCCAAGAACGGGGGGTGCGGTGGTCATCCCCTCGTGAGCGGCAGGGCGGGAACCGGGAACACCGGGCCGCTCGCCCGGGTTAGCCAATGTGTGCATACAGGACGCAAACCAGCGCGGATCGCGACCATCAGCCTGCACACGTCACCGCTCGACCAGCCAGGAACCGGCGACGCCGGCGGCCTTAACGTCTATGTGGTCGAGACCGCCAAGCGTCTCGCCGAGCGCGATATCGAAGTCGAGATCTTCACCCGCGCGGTCTGCCAGGACACTCCGCCACAGGTCGAACTGGCGCCCGGCGTGCTGGTCCGCAACGTGGTGGCCGGGCCTTTCGAGGAACTGGACAAGAACTCACTGCCCGCCCAGATCTGCCCGTTCACGTTCGGCGTGCTGCGCACCGAAGCCGCGTACGCGCCGGGCAGGTACGACCTGGTGCACGCGCACTACTGGCTGTCCGGCCAGGTCGGGGCCGTCGCCGCCGAGCGCTGGGGCGTGCCGCTCGTCCAGTCCATGCACACGCTGGGGAAGGTCAAGAACCTCGCCCTGGCCACGGGCGACCGCGCCGAATCCGATGCCCGGATCCGTGGCGAGCACGAGGTGGTGGCCGCGGCCAACCGGCTGGTGGCGAACACCGCCGAGGAATCGGCCCAGTTGCGCAGCCTCTACGGCGCCACATCCGACCAGGTGCGGACGGTCAGCCCGGGCGTGGACCTGTCCCTGTTCCGGCCGGGCTCCCGGGCCGAGGCGCGACACCGGCTGGGTCTCCCCCAGGACGCCGTCGTGCTCATGTTCGCCGGCCGCGTCCAGCCACTGAAAGGCCCGGACATCGTGCTCCGTGCCGCCGCGCAACTGCCCGCCGAACTGGCCGAGAAGCTCGTCGTGGTGTTCGTCGGCGGCCCGAGCGGTTCCGAGGTCGGCGCGCCGGGACGGCTGGCCGCCCTGGCCGGCCAGCTGGGCATGCGGGACCGGGTGCGGTTCGAGCCGCCGTGCCCGCAGCGCGAACTGGCCAGCTGGTACCGGGCCGCGACGCTGGTGCTGGTGCCGTCGCATTCGGAGTCGTTCGGCCTGGTGGCCCTCGAGGCGCAGGCGTGCGGGACACCGGTCGTCGCCGCGGCCGTCGGCGGGCTGCGCACCGCGGTCAGTGACGGGGTTTCCGGCATGCTCGTGGCCGGGCACGATCCGGCGGACTACGCGGCTTCCATTAGCGCGTTGCTCGATGATCCTGGAATTCTGACCGGCTTCTCGCGAGGCGCCGTAGAACACGCCTCAGCATTCGACTGGGGTGCCACCGCGGACGGGCTGGTCGCCGTGTATACAGAAGTTATGGACGAGGCGGCCGCGGCACTGAGCGCATGAGGGCCGGGCGTGTGAAGGCCGGGCGTGTGAAGGCCATCGAGGATGCCCTCGCCGAGCTCGGGCTTCCCTACGAGAACCCGCGCCCTGGCGCGTACCTGGTCAAGCTGGCCGGGCAGCACAAGCTCGCCACGATGACCTGGCTGATCGCGGAGCAGCACAGCCTGCTGATCGAGGCGTTCTTCTGCCGCCAGCCGGATGAGAACCACGAGGAGTTCTACCGCTTCCTGCTCGGCCGCAACGGCCGGATGTACGGGGTGCACTTCGCGCTTGACCCGGTCGGCGACGTGTACTTGGCGGGACGCCTGCCACTGTCCGCGGTGAGCGATATTGACACGTTGCTCGGGTGCGTTCTTACCTACTCGGACGAGAACTTCGATAAGGCGCTTGAGCTCGGCTTCGCGTCCGCGATCCGGCGCGAGTGGGCCTGGCGGACCAAACGCGGCGAGTCGCTGGCCAACCTGCAGGCGTTCGCCCGGTTCGCCGCCCCTGAACCGTAACCGCCTTATTTGAACACGCGCATAACGGGTACATTGACGATCGTGAACCGGCTAGGCGAGCTTGAGCGTGCGATCATGGACGTGCTCTGGGAAACTGACGTCCCGCTTACCGTGCGTGAAGTAAGTGTCAGGCTGACCGAACGTAACCTTGCGCACACGACCGTCATGACTGTGCTTGACCGGCTCGCGAAGAAGGGTTTCGCGAGACGGCAGCGCGACGGCCGGGCGTGGAGGTATTGTCCTGCTGCGACGAGGGAAGCCTACGTCGCCGAACTGATGCTGACCGCGCTGGATCAGACGGGTGACCGTTCCGCCGCGCTGGCCCGGTTCGCTCGGTTCGTGTCCGGCGCCGAAGCAGACGTGCTTCGGGACGCCCTAGAGCAAAACGGCGGAGATCATGAGGGGACTGGCTGATGCGGCGCTGCTAGCCGTTGTCGCCGTCGGGAGCGTTATCTCGGTCCCGGTCCTGGTGCGAGCCAACTGGCCGCGCCGGTCGCCGGCCGCCGCCATCGCGCTCTGGCAGGCGCTCGGCCTGGCCGGCGGGACGGCTGCCGTCGGTGCGCTGCTTGCCATCGCGCTGCCCCGCGGACTCTCCGCGACGCGCGTCCTGGAGATCGTCGGGCGGCACAGCTCAATGCTGCTGACCGGGATCAGGCTGCTCTCGCTGGTCGCGGGCCTGGCGCTTTTCGCGCTGCTGTGCTGGGTGCTGGCGGCAGCCACCGTGACGGTGATCTATGCCAGGCGGCGTCAGCTCGCGCTGCTCGCGCTGCTCGCCCATGGCGACCCGAAGGTGCCTGGCGCGCTCGTCCTCGACCACCCCGCCGCCGCGGCGTACTGCGTGCCCGGCCTGCGCTCCAAGATCGTGGTCAGCGCTGGCGCGCTTGAGCTGCTGGGCGACGCCGAACTGGCCGCCGTGCTCGCGCACGAGCGCGCGCACCTGCGGGAACGGCACGACCTGGTGCTGCTCCCGTTCACCGCGCTGCGCCGCGCCTTCCCCCGGTCGAACGCCTGCACCGAGGCCTACCGCGAGGTCGCGCTGCTGGTCGAGATGCTCGCCGACGACCGCGCACTGCGCGCTCGCCCGGCCCGTGAGCTGGTCTCCGCGCTGGTCCGGGTCGGCACCTCCGGCGCCGGCGGGTCCGGCCTGGCGTCGGTCGGCACGCTGGCCGCCGCGAGCAGCGACTGCGAGGTCACCGCCAGGGTGAACCGGCTGCTCGGCCCCCGCCATCCGCTTCCCGCCGCGGCCGTGGCCGGGATCTTCCTCGGTTCCGCCCTGCTCGCCGCCGCACCGGCCGCCCTGCTTCTCATCTGACGGTTCCCGACGACTGGCTCCCGCTCCCGGCGGCTGGCTCCCGGCGGTCGGCGGCCGGCGGCCGGCGCCCGGCGGCCGGCGCCCGGCGGCCGGCCCTCGGCGGCTGGCGGCTGGCGGCCGGCGGCCGGTTTCCGACGGCTGGCGCCCGGCGGCCGGCGGCCGGCGGCCGGTTTCCGACGGCTGGCGCCCGCTCCCGGCGCCCGCTCCCCCGCGCGGGCGGTTACCGCGGTGATTAACTCCAACGCGGTAATCAACCATGCTGTGAGCAGGTATTTCTTCCGCGTTGGAACTATGTTCCGCGCTATTGCGGCCGGCGGCTGACCCTTTTGTCATAACTAACGGTGGTTCTTCTGCCTGATCGCGGCGGGGAGGGCCACCAGCATGACGGCGGCGGTGAGGCCGAACCCGGCCGCATAGCCGGTGTGTCCGGCGGTGAGGCCGAACGCCGCGGGTCCAGCTCCGTAGCCGGCGTCGTAGGCAAGGTTCCACAGCGCGCTGGCGGTGCCGAGGCCGGACGCCGGCATGCGGTCCATCATCAGCGCGAGCGAGGCGTTCTGCATGATGCCGAACCCGGCGCCGAACAGGCTCATCCCGGCGATCACCATGACCGGGGACAGTGGCAGGACCATCATGGCCAGGCCGGCCGTGGCGATGATCAGCGCCGGGGCCATCAGCCGGGCATGCCCGTGCCGGTCCCCGTACTTGCCTGCCCACCAGCGGGTGACCGTGGCGGTGAGAGCCTGCGCGAGCAGGCCGGTCGCGGCCACGTTGGCGGAGACGCCGCGGGTGAGCGGCAGGAACGAGACGATCACGCCGCCGGCCACCGTTGTGGTTGCGAAGATCATCCCCGGGATGAGCTGGCCGTGCCCGCGCAGGGCGGCCAGCATGCCGATGTCGCCGGCTTCCGCGTCCGGGGTAGCGGCGTCCGGGGTAGCGGCGTCTGGGGTAGCGGCGTCCGGGGTAGCGGCGTCCGGGGTAGCGGGGAGCAGCGGTACCACGGCGATCGGGGCGAGCGCGAATCCGGCGGCCAGGACCGCGACCAGCGGGTAGCCGCAGTGCCCGGCGAGCCAAACGCCGGCCGGCAGCGCCAGCACCTGCGGTATTCCGTCCACTATCCCGTACAGACCCAGGCCTTCGCCGCGCCGGTCGGGCGGCAGCATCTCGGCGACGAGCGCCCCGATCACCACGGTGGTGAGCCCGAAGCCGAAGCCGCGGATCAGCGTTGTCGCCGCGACCAGGACGAGCGGAATGCGGGTCAGCATCGCGAGCGCCGGCACGCCGAGAAGCACCGAACCGGCCGCCAGCGCAGGCCGGTAGCCGAGGCGGGCGATGAGATACGCCGAGCCGGCCTCCGCCGCGACCGTGCCGAGCAGCAGCACGCCGGTCACCAGGCCCGCCCCCGCGCTGCCCGCGCCGGACACGTACATCGGCATGACCGAGAGCAGCAGCTCGAAACTGGCCAGCACGCCGAACCCGGCCAGGAAGACCAGCGCGAGCGGGCCTGTGACGAGCCTGGCCCGGCCCTCGCCGGTGCTGGTGGGTGCCGCGCAGGTCTGTGTGCTCATGCTTAGGACGCTATGGGCCTAAGCGGGCCACGTTAAGGTCCAATCCGGCGGCAGTCCAGTGATCCAGTTGGGATTACCAGGGACCGTACGGGCCCATCCGGGTACCGCTGTTGCCGCGCTTGAAGTCCTTGACCTTCGGCCGCACGTCGGTGAGGTACACCGCCGCCGCCACGAAGGCGATCACCGGCAGGAACTGGATCACGGTCACGCTGCCGACGTAGACGGCATAGCCGACCCCGACGACCGTCGCCACACCGTTGATGATCAGCCACAGCGGCTTGCTCTGCTTGCCGACCGCGGTGAACGCCTGGGCCGGCCTGGTGATCGAGTCGATCAGCGCCCAGACCTCGATGACGGCCGCGAAGATCGCGATAGCCAGGAAGAAGTAGCCGAGTACCGACAATGCTGACAAGTGAATCACGAACGCCACGCTACCCTTCGGGGGACGCTTCCGCTTCCTGTGCGGCTCGTTCCGGCGCGGCCTGGCTCGTATCGCCGGCCGCTGCTTCCGCCGCTGCTTCCGCCGCCAGAGCGGCGTTCTCCTTGCGGAACGACTCGTAGATCTCGAGCAGTACCTGCTTCTGCCGTTCGGTCAGCTCCGGGTCGGCGAGCAGGGCGGACCGGACTCCGGAATCTGCCGGGCGGTCCTCCAGGATGCCAGCCCGCACGTAGAGGGCTTCCGCGGAGATCCGCAGCCCCTTCGCGATCTGCTGGAGGATCTCCGCGCTCGGATTCCGCTGGCCGCGCTCGACCTGGCTCAGATACGGGTTGGACACCCCGGCTGCCTGTGCGAGCTGCCGGATGGAAATCCGCGCTTGCTCCCGCTGCTCCTTGATGTACTCCCCGATCGAATTCACCGATACGTTCCGCATGAGCACAGTCTATCCGGCCCGCTTGCAGTAGCAAACGCACAGCAAGCAGTCGCGGGCCCGGCGCCACGCGCCGCCCCAGTCCTGCCCCCGCCCCAGTCCTGCCCCGCCCCGCCCCGCCCCAGTCCTGGTCAATTACGTGATTGACACCGCTGGGGCGAGTCGATTGCGTATGTGACTCGCTAACGCGCCGGGATGGACAGGTACTCGCGGGCCTCTCCGGGGGACATCGGCGGGCGCTGGGCGACCTCTGCCAGCTGGGCGGCGCGGGCCACCAGTTCGGCGTTCGCGGCGACCGGGCGGCCCTTGGCGTAGGTGAGCGTGTCCTCCATGCCGACGCGCAGGTGGCCGCCGGCGGCCAGGGCGCTGAACATCACCGGGATCGAGGTGCGGCCGATGCCGGTGGCGGACCAGCTCGCGCCCTCGGGCAGGGCGGCCGCCGCCGCGGCGAGCGTGGGCAGGTCACCGGGCATGCCGCCGGGTACGCCCATCACCAGGTCGCAGTGCACGTGACCGCCCGCTGGCGGCCCGAACTCGGCGAGCAGCCGGTGCAGCGTGGCGACGTGTCCGAGATCGAACAGCTCGAACTCCGGCACCACGCCTCGCTCCTTGGTGAGCTGGTACAGGTCCTTGATGAACCCCCATGGGTTCATGAACACGTCGCCGCCGAAGTTCACCGTGCCGCAGGTCAGCGAGCACGCGTCCGGCTCGGCGTCGAGCACGGCGAGCCGGGCGTCGAAGGGATCGGTCACGGCGCCGCCGGTGGACAACTGCACGATCAGGTCGGTGGCCTCGCGCACCGCGGTGACCGTATCGGTCAGCCTCTGCTTGTCCAGGGTCGGACGGGCATCCTCATCACGGATGTGGATGTGGATAACCGCCGCGCCGGCGGCCTCGCACTCCTTGGCGGTGGAGACCAGTTCGTCCAGGGTTACCGGCAAGGCGGGCGCGGAGGCCTTCTCGGCCTCGGCACCTGTGGGAGCCACAGTGATCAGCGTTTTGACCATAACCGCAGATTATCGGGTCGGCATGTGGCCAGTTATCTCGCCAGGTGCTCACGGGCAAAGGCCAGTGACTCGGCCAGGTCCGCGATTCTGTCCCGCTGGGTAGGCGCCCGGTTCGTCTTCACTTCGACCACTACGGTGCCGTCGTAGCCGGTCGCGGTCAGATACCGCAGGAATTCCGCGCACGGCTGGCCGCCACGGCCTGGAACCAGGTGCTCGTCCTGACCGGTGCCAACCGCGGTGCCCGTACCGTCGGCCAGGTGCACGTGGGACAGCCTGGGGCCGAGTTCGGCGGCCATCGCCATCACGTCCGAGCCCGATGCCGCGGTGTGCGACAGGTCGAGCGTCACGTGGTCGGCGCTGAGCTTGGTCGGATCCCAGTGCGGCGCGTACCCGGCGACCCCGGCGCCCCCGGCTCGCAGCGGGTACATGTTCTCCACAGCGATGATCACGTCGGTCTCCGCGGCCATCTTCTCGATGCCCGCCTCGAAGGTCCTCGCGTACTCGCGCTGCCACAGGAACGGCGGGTGCACCACGACCACCGGCGCGCCGAGCCGTTCGGCCAGGTCTTTGGACCGGCGGATCTTCTCCCACGGGTCCCTGCCCCACACCCGCTGGGTGAGCAGCAAGGTGGGCGCGTGCACCGACAGCACCGGCACCTGGCGGTAGTCGCTGAGCCGCCGCAGCACGTCGGCGTCCTGGCTGACCGGGTCCGTGTAAACCATGACTTCGACGCCGTCATAGCCGAGCCTGGCGGCGATCTCGAACGCGTCCGGCGTACGTTCGGGATAAACCGACGACGTGGACAGCGCTACACGCATGGTCACGCTTGAAGTCTACTGACGGTGTTCACCCGGACGCCGGCCCCTAGACCTCCGAGAATGTCGGAGGCACCCGCTATGGTGCCGGGCATGGCAAAGTCGACGGCGGGGGCAGTTGCGTATCGGTGCACGGAATGCGGCTGGCAGACGGCCAAGTGGGTGGGGCGCTGCGGGGAGTGCCAGGCCTGGAGCACGGTGACCGAGGTGGCCGGAGGCGGCGGCCCGCGGATCCGTGCCGTGTCGGCGCACCGGATCGCGCCGAGCACGCCCGCGGTGCCGATCGGCGAGGTAGACGCGGCGGAGGCCAGCGCGCGTCCCACGGGCATGGACGAGCTGGACCGGGTGCTCGGCGGTGGTCTGGTGCCTGGTGCGGTGCTGCTGCTGGCCGGCGAGCCGGGCGTGGGCAAGTCCACGCTGCTGCTTGAGGCGGGCGCGCTGATCGCCGACTCAGGGCGCGTGCTCTACGTCACCGGTGAGGAGTCCGCGGCTCAGGTGAAGCTGCGCGCGGAGCGGATCGGCGCGCTGCACGAGCAGCTGTACCTCGCCGCGGAGACCGACCTCGACGCGGTGCTCGGGCACGTGGCCGAGGTGTCGCCACGGCTGCTCATCATCGACTCGGTGCAGACGATCGCCGCGGCGGGCGTGGACGGCGTGCCGGGCGGCGTGACACAGGTCCGTGAGGTCGCGTCGGCCCTCATCGCCGTGGCTAAGGAACGCGGGCTGGCCACCATCTTGGTCGGGCATGTCACCAAGGACGGCTCGGTCGCCGGACCACGGACGCTTGAGCACCTGGTGGATGTGGTCCTGCATTTCGACGGGGACAGGCACTCGCAGCTGCGCATGGTCCGCGCGGTGAAGAACAGATACGGTCCCACGGACGAGGTGGGCTGCTTCGACCTGGGCGAGATGGGGCTGATCGGGCTGCCCGATCCCAGCGGGCTATTCCTGTCCACTCACGCGGAGCCGGTGCCGGGCACGTGCGTCACCGTCACGCTGGAGGGACGCAGGCCGCTGCCCGCCGAAGTGCAGGCACTGGTCGCACCGTCCGGACTTGAGATTCCGCGCCGGACCACGTCCGGCCTCGACGGTTCCCGGGTGGGCATGGTGCTGGCCGTCCTGCAGCGCAGGTGCGGGATCAAGCTGCTCAAGCAGGACGTATACGCGGCCACGGTCGGCGGGGTACGGCTGACCGAGCCGTCGGTCGACCTAGCCGTCGCGATCGCGCTCGCGAGTTCGGCCTCGAACCTCAGCGTGCCTGCCGGCACCGTCGCCGTGGGCGAGGTTGGCCTGGCCGGGGAGGTGCGGCGCGTGGCCGGCCTGGCCCGCAGACTGGCCGAGGCGGAGCGGATGGGATTCCGCCGCGCGGTCGTACCCGCCGGTTCCGGCGCGCTGCCGTCAGGTACCGCGACCGGCAGCGGAATGCTGGAGGTGCGCGAGGTGGCCGACGTGCAGCAGGCGCTTGGCGCGGTGCTCGGCGGCTAGCGCGGTCGTCCGGCCAGGGCCTAACTGGCTAGCTTGAAATTGCGGGTCGGGCTGGTCACGGTGCTCGTCTGTGCCTGCACCTGGTATTCGCCATTGCGGGCGTTGGCGGCGAGCACCTCGCAGCCGGGCAGCGTGATCGCGCGGTTCCAGACGATCTCGGCCTGGGCGGGAACGCCTCTGGCCAGTTCGGCGGTGTGCGTGTTGCTGCCCCGCGCGCAGTCCGCGGAGGTCCAGATGATCCGGCCCTCGGACATCACGTTGACCTGGAGCTGGCCGGGATTGAACTTGCAGCTTCCCGCATAGGTGGAGACCGCGTAGACCTGGAATTGCGGGTACTGGCCCGATGTGTAGCTCTGCCGGTCGGTGAACAGGCTCAGCACGACCGAACCCGACGGGCACCTCCCGCCAGGCCCAGGCTGTTCCGATTCGTTGACCGTGGCCGCCACGTCGGGACGGGCCGACGGGCGCGGAGTGTCCGGCGTCCTGCTCGGAGACGGCGACGACGATGGCCAGGCGGTCGCGGATGCGGAGGGGGAAGGCGTCGCCCCAGTGGCGGTCGCAGTCGCCGTCGCAGTCGCGATCGGGGTCTGAGTCGCCGACCGGCTCGGGTCGGCGGCGGGCAGCCCGGGCACCGCGGTGCCCAGCGCGGTCGCTGGCAGCAGGCTGGATGAGGCGCTGGGTTGCGACTTCGCGCCACCACCTGAGAAACCCCAGGCAAGGATGCCGAGCAGCCCCAAGCCGAGAGCCAGGGTGATTACACGCCGGCGCCAGTAGGCGTCCGGCGGGCTCTCATCTTCCTCATCGTCACGGTACTCACTCCGATCCATACGGAGAGTATGCAAGGAATGGCTGCGCCATACCCGCCGACCCGCCGGCCTCAGGGATATCACACGCCCGATGCGGCGCAGCTATACCAGCAGAGCGGCGCCACCGGTGCCATGATGGTAGGCGCCATGACCGCCACCAGCTACACCGAGCCGCTGCTCGCCTGGTACGCGCGCACCGCACGGGACCTGCCCTGGCGAGCCGCCGACGCCGGCCCCTGGTCGGTGCTGGTCAGCGAGTTCATGCTGCAGCAGACGCCGGTGACCAGGGTGCTGCCCGCCCACGCACGCTGGCTCGCCCGGTGGCCGTCCGCTCCCGCGCTCGCCGCCGAGCCGCCGGCCGAGGCGATCAGGGAGTGGGGCAGGCTCGGTTATCCGCGACGGGCGCTCCGGCTGCACGAGACCGCGCGGATCATCACCGCCAGGCATGACGGGAACGTGCCATCCTCGGTCGCGGAGCTCCGCGCACTGCCCGGCGTGGGCAGTTACACGGCTGCTGCCATCGCCTCGTTCGCGTTCGGCCAGCGGCACGCCGTGCTGGACACCAACGTCCGGCGCGTCCTGGCCCGGCTTGCGGGCGGGTCCGCCGGTCCGGCATCGGTATCGGTCTCGGTCGCCGAAACGCTGTTCGCCGAGTCCCTGCTCCCCGACGTGCCCGCGACGGCGGCACGCTGGTCGGTGGCCGTGATGGAACTCGGCGCGCTCGTGTGCGGAGCCGCCACTGCGCGGTGCGGCGAGTGCCCGCTAGCCGGCCAGTGCGCCTGGCTGGCCGCCGGGCGCCCCGATTCGGACGAGCCTCGTCCCGGGGGGCGCCCTGGTTCGGACCAGGGCTCCAGGACAGGCTCTAGCGCGCGCTCCGGCACCGTCAGGGCTCGCCGGCCGGTCCAGCGGTACGAGGGCACCGACCGGCAGTGCCGTGGCCGCGTCCTCGCTGTCCTCCGCGAATGCAGCTATCCCGTTCCGCGCGTGGATTTCGCTCCGATCTGGCCAGATCAGGCGCAACTGGACCGCGCCCTTGCCGGGCTGGTCACCGATGGTCTCGCCAGCCACTCCAGCCACGGTTACACTCTGCCGGCCGCTACTGTCTCGTAGCGCACGCCGTCCAGCTAGCCGCACGCCGTCCAGCTGGCCGCGCACGACGTCAGCTGGCCGCGCACGACGTCAGCTGGCCGAGAGACAAATCGGCATACAGCGGCGATAGCGCCCCTTTATCCGCGTCCGGTGCGGGGATTAGCGCGGTAATAAAGTCCAACGCGGTAAAAAACCTTGCTGTGAGCATGATTTTCTTCCGCGATAAGACGAATTACCGTGCTATGGCCAGGTGGTCGCAGCGGGGTGACGCCAGGGTGGCAGGCGGGGTGACGCCAGCGGTGCACGGGGGATCTGTGGTGGAAGTGATGCTAGTGGCCGACGGGTGGGTGGGCAGCGGAGGGGCGGCTATGGCAGGAAGGCAAAAAGAGAGCGGGCTGGTCCTTGGACCAGCCCGCTCTCCCCTGGTGGTACTTAGCCGACGGCGGAGGCGGTGCCTCCGGTGTCGGTGCTCGAACTCGGGCCAGCGGCCGGGCTGCTGGCCACCGGGGCGGCCGACTCGATGGCGACGTCGGCGACCGAGGGCTCGGGCAGCGACTCGGGCTTGGCCACGCCGGTGAACGTGAACTTCACGCTCTCGCCCACACCATCGGAATCGGTGTCGACGATGACGATCTGGCCAGGCCGCAGCTCGCCGAACAGGATCTTCTCGGACAGGCTGTCCTCGATTTCCCGCTGGATCGTCCGGCGCAGCGGCCGGGCCCCGAGCACGGGGTCGTAGCCGCGAGCGGACAGCAGGTCCTTGGCGGCCGGACGCAGCTCCAGACCCATGTCGCGGTCCTTGAGCCGCTCGTCCACCTTCGCGATCATCAGGTCGACGATGCTGAAGATCTCGTCACGGTCGAGCTGGTGGAAGACGACGATGTCGTCCACGCGGTTGAGGAACTCGGGCTTGAAGTGCTGCTTCAGTTCCTCGCCCACCCGCGACTTCATCCGGTCGTACGAACCCTTGGATTCGCCCTGCCGCGCGAAACCGACCGAGACACCCTTTGAGATGTCCCTGGTGCCCAGGTTGGTCGTCATGATGATGACCGTGTTCTTGAAATCGACCGTCCGGCCTTGCGCGTCGGTGAGCCGGCCGTCTTCCAGGATCTGCAGCAGCGAGTTGAAGATATCCGGGTGCGCCTTCTCGATCTCGTCGAACAGGACGACAGAGAACGGACGCCGCCGGACCTTCTCGGTCAGCTGGCCGCCTTCTTCATAGCCGACATATCCGGGCGGAGAGCCGAACAGCCGCGAGACGGTGTGCTTCTCCATGTACTCGCTCATATCGAGCTGGATGAGCGCATCTTCGTCACCGAAAAGGAACTCGGCGAGCGTCTTGGAAAGCTCGGTCTTACCGACACCTGACGGTCCGGCGAAGATGAACGAGCCGCCGGGCCGCTTCGGGTCTTTCAGGCCCGCGCGGGTACGCCTTATCGCCTGGGACAGTGACTTGATCGCGTCATTCTGTCCGATAACGCGCCGGTGCAGCTCGTCCTCCATGCGGAGCAGCCGCTGCGACTCCTCTTCGGTCAGCTTGAAGACCGGGATCCCGGTGGCGGTGGCGAGAACCTCGGCAATGAGCTCCTCGTTCACCTCGGCGACGACATCCATGTCGCCGGCCTTCCACTCCTTTTCCCGGGTGGCCTTCCTGGCAAGCAGCTGCTTTTCCGTGTCCCGCAGCGCCGCGGCCTTCTCGAAGTCCTGGGAGTCGATGGCCGACTCCTTCTCCCGGCGCACCTGAGCGATCTTCTCGTCGAATTCGCGCAGGTCCGGCGGAGCCGTCATACGGCGGATCCGCATCCGGGAACCGGCCTCGTCGATCAGGTCGATCGCCTTGTCCGGCAGGAACCGGTCGCTGATGTAGCGATCGGCCAGCTGCGCCGACGCGACCAGCGCGCCGTCGGTGATGGACACCCGGTGATGCGCCTCGTACCTGTCGCGCAGGCCCTTCAGGATCTCGATGGTGTGCGAGATCGTCGGCTCCGCCACCTGAATGGGCTGGAACCGGCGCTCAAGCGCGGCGTCCTTCTCCAGGTACTTGCGGTACTCATCCAGCGTCGTGGCGCCGATCGTCTGCAGCTCGCCACGGGCCAGCATCGGCTTCAGGATCGACGCGGCGTCGATCGCGCCCTCCGCGGCACCCGCACCGACCAGCGTGTGGATCTCGTCGATGAACAAGATGATGTCGCCGCGAGTGCGGATCTCCTTGAGCACCTTCTTCAGGCGCTCTTCGAAGTCACCGCGGTACCTGCTGCCCGCCACCAGCGCGCCAAGGTCAAGCGTGTACAGCTGCTTGTCCTTGATCGTCTCGGGAACCTCGCCCTTGACGATCTTCTGCGCCAGGCCCTCGACGACCGCGGTCTTGCCGACGCCGGGGGCGCCGACCAGCACCGGGTTGTTTTTCGTCCGCCGGGACAGCACCTGCATGACCCGCTCGATTTCCTTCTCCCGGCCGATGACCGGGTCGAGCTTGCCTTCCCTCGCCCCCTGGGTGAGGTTACGGCCGAACTGGTCAAGCACAAGCGATGTCGACGGCGCGGTTTCCGTGCCGGTGGTACCCGCCGAAGCCGGTTCCTTGCCCTGGTATCCGTGCAGCAACTGGATGACCTGCTGGCGCACCCGGTTCAGGTCCGCGCCAAGCTTCACCAGCACCTGCGCGGCAACCCCGTCGCCCTCGCGGATCAGACCAAGCAGAATGTGCTCGGTGCCGATGTAGTTGTGTCCAAGCTGCAGCGCCTCACGCAACGACAGCTCAAGCACTTTCTTGGCTCGAGGCGTGAACGGGATGTGCCCGGACGGCGCCTGCTGTCCTTGGCCGATGATCTCCTCAACCTGCTGCCGTACGGCGTCCAGGCTGATCCCAAGGGACTCCAGTGCCTTCGCCGCTACGCCTTCACCCTCGTGGATGAGGCCCAGCAGGATGTGCTCGGTGCCGATGTAGTTGTGGTTAAGCATCCTGGCTTCTTCTTGCGCCAAGACCACAACTCGCCGCGCCCGGTCAGTAAATCTCTCGAACATCTCGTCGCTCTCCTCACAGCGCGGGCCAGGCCCTCATCAACCCTGCCTACTCCGCATGCTAGCCGCGTGCCCGGCGACCTACTGACGCGCGCTACACGCCACACACGACAAGACGTTCCCCGGACACGAGGCGTTCACCCTCATCCAACTCCCCGGAAGCGGCAACATGTTCCCAGTACGCCGCAAGCGAACGCCGGAGATGCTCCCCCGCTCCCCATAGCACCCCGTGGACCCCGTTGTCCCTCGTGCATCCCCGGGGCCGGGGGGACTACCCGACCCGGGGGTCTGCTCGACTTCGGTGGCTGCCCAGCCTTAAAGGCCAGTGCTAGTGCGCGGCCTCGTACTCGGCCACGATGTTCTGCGGAATACGACCGCGCTCATTCACTTTGTAACCACGCTGCTTCGCCCATGCCCTGATTTGAGCGCTGCGCTCGCGACCGGGACCAGTCCGGGTACGACGCCGGCGGGCGGCAGTACCGGCACCCGTCGCTTTGCGCGCGTGCTCGACATACGCCTCAAGCTCTTTACGGAGCTTGTTCGCGTTGCCTGCACTGAGATCGATCTCATACGAAGCGCCGTCGAGGCCAAACGTGACTGTCTCAGTGGCCTCGCTCCCATCGAGATCGTCGACGAGAAGCACCTGTACCTTCTGTGCCATGGAATCTGCCCTTCTGCTGACTGAGCAACCTATTCGGTGCCCAAAGATATACCCAATCAGTTGCGGTTGACAATTCCACTAGGCGCGATTCGCCGATTTTAGCGGTTGTACGTTGGCGCCGCTCTTCAGGAAGTGCTGCGGCGCCGGTAACGCTCCGTAATCACCGAATCGAGACGTAGTTAGTCTTCTGCATGGCGGGACAGATCTGCGGATATCGGCCGTTTCCGATATGTGGGACACCGCAGGTTACTGCGGGTCTCCCGGCCGGTGCTTGTTGTCCTCACGGCGCTTCGGGGCCATCTGATGACGCAGCACCAAGATCACGGCGACGATGATGGCCACGCCAACTACCAGCGGCGGAGCCAGGTCTGCCAGATCGGTCAGCATAGCGTCCTCCTAGGCCCACCCATCCGATGAGCTTGATTCGCCACGTGCGCAACGCGTGTGTTCATTTTCCCCGGTCCGGTAACAGGTGGAGCAGCATGCGGGTGTTCCCGAGGGTGTTAGGCTTCACGCGCTCCAAGTTCAGAAACTCGGCGACGCCCTCGTCATAGGAGCGCAAAAGCTCCCGGTACACCTCAGCGTCTACCGGCGTGCCGTTGATGGGCTTGAATCCATGGCTGGCGAAGAAGTCCACGGCGAAAGTCAACACGAACACCCGGGCCACACCAAGCTCCCGCGAACGTGCAATGAGCTTCGCCACGAGTGCGTGTCCTAGCCCTAGCCCCTGGCAGTCCTCGCGTACCGCTACCGTGCGGATCTCCGCCAAGTCTTCCCATAGCACATGCACCGCGCCGCAGCCGGCAAGACCGGAGTTGCCATCAAGTTCCGCTACACGGAACTCCTGGATGTCTTCATAGAGGGTAACCGTCGCCTTACTCAGCAATCGCCCCGAGTCGACATTTGCGTCGATCAGCTTGCGGATCACGGGCACATCACCAGTTCGCGCAGGCCTGATCTGGTAAGTCATGACGGGCTCCACGATAGTCGCCCGGATAGCTTTACCCGCGGGCGGCGTACGGCTTTCAGATCATCTCAGCTTGGTGAACTCGCTTGGCCACTCCGCGTGAACACGCTGCTCGTAAGGTAAAAGTTAGCCCTAGTCGGCTGACAACAGGACCTCGGTTCCAATATCGTCCTGCGCTGTGCGCAAACTGACAGCAGTTGCCAGTCTTGCCGCGACGGCAACCGCGCTCGCCCTGGTGGTGCCCGCGGCGACCAGCGTGGCCCAGACGGCCGCACCGGCCCCTTCGTTGTCTTCACTCGAAAAGCAGGCTAGCCAGCTCGAGTTCCAGATCAATGCGCTCAGCGAGCAGTACGACGGTCTGCACATTCAGCTGACCAGTGCCAAGAACGACGAGAAGATCGCCGAGCAAGCGGCCAAGCGGGACGAGGCGGCGCTCACCGCGGGCAAGACAGCCATCTCGCAGCTGGCCGCGGAAAGCTACATGGGTTCCGGGCTCAACTCGACCATGCAAATGCTCAGCAGCGGCAATCCCGGGCAGTTCCTCGGCCAGGTCTCGACCGTCACCGCGCTGGACGACTCGAACGGCCAGCGGGTCAACTCGCTGACCGCGGTAGAGGATCAGGACCAGCGGGCAAAGCAGACCGCCGAACAGCAGATTGCCAACGTCGAGGCGATTCAGAAGCAGATGAGCGCCAAGAAGGCGCAGATCGACGCCAACATCGACAAGGTCAATAGCGCGGCAATGTCGCAGGCGATGTCGGTTTATACCAAGACCGGGTCGTATCCCAACATCACCTTGCCGACGGCGACGACGATCGGCGATCAGGCGCTGCGCGACGCGCTCACCAAGGTGGGCGACCCGTACGTGTGGGGCGCCGCGGGCTCCGGCGAGTTCGACTGCTCGGGGCTCGTCGTGTGGGCCTTCTCCCAGCTCGGTATCGCACTGCCGCACTACACCGGCGACCTGTGGAACTCCGGCATCCACGTGTCACGGAACCAGCTGGAGCCTGGCGATCTCGTCTTCTTCTTCGCCGACATCAGCCACGTCGGGATCTACATCGGCAACGGCCTCATGGTTGACGCCGCCACCTACGGCGTCGGCGTCGTGGTTCAGCCGGTGTTCTGGAGTGGCTACGTCGGCGCGGTCCGCATCGAGTAGGGGCGCGCCGGGGTTAGTCGGCGTTGCGCTCGTAGACCAGGCGGAGGCCGATCAGGGTGAGCCACGGCTCGTGCGCGTTGACGACGCTCACCTCGTCGATGACGAGCGGGGCAAGGCCGCCGGTCGCGATGACCGTGACCGCCCCGGGGTCCGAAGGCGACAGCTCGCGCATCATCCGGCTGGCGATGCCGTCGACCTGGGACGCGAAACCGTAGATGATGCCGGACTGAAGCGACTCGACGGTGTTCTTGCCGATCACGTGCGCGGGCTTGGTCAGCTCGACCTTGAGCAGCTGGGCGGCCCGCCGGGACAGGGCGTCCACCGATATCTCGATGCCGGGCGCGAGCACGCCGCCGACGAACTCGCCCCTTGCGCTGACCGCGTCGAAGTTCGTCGAGGTGCCGAAGTCGACGACGATGGCCGGCCCGCCGTACAGGTGCACGGCCGCCAGTGAGTTCATGATCCGGTCGCTGCCGACTTCCTTGGGGTTGTCGGTCCTGATCGGAACGCCGGTCTTCACGCCGGGCTCGACGATGACGGTGGTCAGCCCGGGGTAGTACCGCGCGCACATCTCGCGCATCGCGTGCAGCACCGACGGGACCGTCGAGCACAGCGAGATGCCGTCGATCTCCTTCTCCCCGACGGCGGAGCTGTTGGACAGCAGCCCGTGCAGCAGCACGGCCAGTTCGTCGGCGGTGCGATCGGGCACTGTGGCGATCCGCCAGTGCTCGGCCACCTGGTCGCCATCGAACACGCCGAGCACCGTGTTCGTGTTCCCGATGTCAACGGTCAGCAGCATCCGGCGCTCCGCCGATCACTAGGGGCATGTTATCGATCAGCCGGGTCGTGCCCACCCTGGCCGCGGCCGCGAGCACCGCGGGGCCGGCCGCGGTCACCGCCGCGAACGTCGAGGGATCGACCAGGGCCAGGTAGTCCACGGATAGCCCTGGCGAGGCGCCAAGCACCCGCTGAGCGGCCGCCAGCACGCCCTCCGCCCCGTTGGCGGCCGCCGAAACGCCTGCCCGCAGCGCCCCGGACAGAGCGAGCGCCGTGGTCCGTTCGGCATCGGACAGGTACCTGTTCCTGCTCGACATCGCCAGTCCGTCCGGCTCGCGCACGGTGGGTACGCCGGTGATCGACAGGCCGAGGTCGAGGTCGGTGACCATCGCGCGGATCAACGCGAGCTGCTGCGCGTCCTTCTCCCCGAACACCGCGATATCGGGCCGCACCAAGCTGACCAGCTTGAGCACCACGGTCAGCACGCCGCCGAAGAAGCCGGGCCGGAATTCACCCTCGAGCACCTGCCCGGCCAGCCCGGGATTAACGGTCACCTTCGGCTGCCCGTCCGGGTACATCTCGAGCGCGGACGGCGCGAAGACCAGGTCGGTCCCCTCGGCCTCGCACATGTCCAGGTCCGCGGCCAGCGTGCGCGGGTACCTGTCCAGGTCCTCCCCCGGCCCGAACTGCAGCGGGTTGACGAACACGGACACGACGACGCACGCGTCCGGCACCGCCCTGGCCGCGCGCAGCAGCGCGCGATGCCCGTCGTGCAGCGCGCCCATCGTGGGTACCAGCACGACCGTGCCCGAGCGGGGGATCTTCGCCAGCGAAGCCCTGGTTTGCAGCAGTTCGGTCATGGCACGTCTCCTAGCACGGCGAGCAGCCGTTCGGCGTCGGCGGAGGTGAGCAGGCCGGCCGCGAGCGCGCGCTCCGCGGTCAGCCGGGCAAGCGCGACATACGCGGCGCGGGTGGCGGGCGCGCCGGCCAGCGCGGCGATGTGGGCCTCGACGGTACCCGCGTCTCCCCTGGCGACCGGTCCGGTCAGGCCCGCGTCGCCAAGTCGCAGCGCGTTGTCGAGGGAGGCGGACAGCAGCGGGCCGAGCAGCCGTGCGGGCTCGGCCACGCCGGCCGCGCGGAGCAGGTCGCTGGCCTCGGTGACGAGCGTGGTGAGGTTGTTCGCCGCGAACGCGATCGCGGCGTGATACAGCTCCCGGTCCGATTCGGCGATGAAGCCCGGCTCTCCGCCCATCTCGATCACCAGCGCCTCGGCGGCGGGCCGCAGCACATCGGGCGAGGTCACGCCGAAGCGCAGCCCCTTGAGCCGGTCGGTGTCCTCCTCGCGGCCGGTGAACGTCATCACCGGGTGCAGCGCGAGCGGCAGCGCGCCCGCCCTCGCGGCGGGCTCGAGCACCGCGATGCCGTAGCGGCCGCTCGCGTGCGCCAGCATCCGTCCGGCCACCGGCGCGCCGGTGGCAACCAGCCCGGTCACCAGAGCGGGCAGCGCGTCGTCGGGGACGGTGAGCAGGACCAGGTCCGCGGCGCGCACGACGCCGGCGGGTTCGGCGATCGCCGCGTCAGGGAAGTTCGCACGGGCGCGGTTCACCGACGCGTCGGATACCGCGGAGACCGCGAGCACGCAATGACCGGCCCGGCTCAACGCGCGCCCGAGCGCGGTGCCCGCCCTTCCGACGCCGACGATGCCCACCGCCAGGCGTGCGGGATGACCAGATTCACTCACGCTCGCCAGAATAGGAGAAGGGGCACCGGCTGCAGCCGGTGCCCCCTCAAAGAATCCGGCCGAGTTACCAGCCGCCGTTCGGACTGTTCAGGAAGGCGCCAGCACCACCCTGGCAGCTAGCCTCCGCAAAACCGAGTATCGCGATCGCATTCCCGCACACGTCAACCGGGATCGAGATGGGAATGTTCACCGTATTGTCGCTGAGGACTGAAACGTTCCGGAAATTGTAAACGTTGTGCGTTGACGCGAAGGCCGGGGCGGCCATCAGGCCGACCGCACACGCCGACGTCGCCAGAACTCCTGCGACACGGGTCTTCATCTGCACGTGCTGCTCCTCTCATTCGAGAGCTCGGGGGGTTTTCCTCCGTCGGATCGCCACTAATCCGGCGGAGGGTCGTGGGGTTGAAATGGCGCCGAACCGCACACTCCTGCCATGGGGGATAGTGCATGCGGTAAGCGTCCACGCGCATACAGTAACGAACTTTGCCGACGATGGGTAGCCCCCCGATTACCCGCAGTTATTATCAACCGCAATTCACGCACCCGCGAATTCAATAACCATTTGTCCAGAACGGGCAGTGGTGCTTGTCCCGGCTAACGCCCTTTCGTCCCGCGATTTAGCGCGGTCGCGGCGACCATCAACAGCGCGGTAAGGCCGAACGCGACCGGATAGCCGGCGCCGCCGGCCAGCACGCCGAACCAAGCTGGAGCGGGCTGAGGAACCAGCGTAGTTATGATCGCATATGGCTGTTGAGTGGGCGGGGCTCGGTCCGGAACTGCTGCTGTCGCTGGACCGGCGCCGAGGTCAGCGCGGCGCGCAGCTGCAGGCGGCGGTGCGGGACGCGATCAGGTCCGGCCGGCTGCGGGCGGGCGAGCGGCTGCCCTCCTCCCGCGAGCTGGCCAGCGAGCTCGGGGTCTCGCGCGGGCTCGTCCAGGACTGCTACGCGCAACTGCTGGCGGAGGGCTACCTGAGCGCCGCTGCCGGATCCGCGACCCGGGTCGCGGAAACCGCGCGCGCCGGGCCGGCGGACACCGGACAGCGGCGCGACCCGCCGGCCGCCGCCGGGCAGGCGGCACTGGCGGACTTCCGCACCGGGGTACCCGACCTGTCCAGCTTTCCGCGTGCCGACTGGGTGCGGGCGCTGCGGGACGCCGCACGGACCGCGCCGAACGCGGCGTTCGACTACGGGGACCCGCGCGGCAGCGCCGCGCTCCGCGAGGTGCTGGCCGCGTACCTGCGCCGGGTGCGGGCGGCCGCCGCCGATCCCGAGCACATCGTGATCTGCACCGGCTGCGCGCAAGGGCTCGGGCTCACCCTGCGGGTGCTGGCCAAGACCGGCATCGACCGGGTGGGCGTCGAGGATCCGGGCTACAACGACGCCATCTACGCCACCGGCTGGGCCGGCGTGGCCGCCGTGCCGGTCCCGGTCGACGAGGACGGCATCGACGTGGCCGCCCTGCGCGCGACCGGAGTCCGCGCCGTCGTCCTCACCCCCGCGCACCAGTGGCCGACCGGGGTCGTGCTCTCCCCAGGCCGGCGTCACGAACTGGCCGCCTGGGCGGCGGACCGCGACGCGATGATCATCGAGGACGACTACGACGCCGAGTTCCGCTACGACCGCGAGCCGGTTGGCGTGCTGCAGGGACTGGCACCGGACCGGGTCATCACCCTCGGCACGGCCAGCAAGTCACTGGCGCCCGCGCTGCGCATCGGCTGGCTGGTCTGCCCGCCCGCGCTGTCCTCGGTCATCGCCGAGGAGAAGGATCTCGGCGACCGCGGGTCGCCCGCACTCGACCAGCTGGCCCTGGCGACGCTGATCGAGTCGGGCCGCTACGACCGGCATCTGCGGCGCATGCGCGGTGTCTACGCACAGCGGCGCGACGTGCTCACCAGCGCGCTGGCCACGCATGCGCCGCGGGTCAGCCTCACCGGGCTGGCGGCGGGGTTTCACGCGGTGGCGCAGCTGCCGTCGCCGCTGACCGAGTCCGCCGTCGTCGAGGCCGCGCGGGAGCGTTCTGTCCTGCTGTACGGGATGAGCCTGTACCGGTTCGGCGGCGTGGCGGAACCCGCTCAGCTCGTGCTCGGCTTCGGCAACCTCGGCGAACGCGCGATCGCGGCGGGCATCGCGGCGATCAGCGATCTTCTCCGGCCATAGGATCGCCCGGTACCCGGCAGCAGAACTCCAGGTACAGCGCGGCGCCGGTCATGACCAGCGCGGCCGCGCCGGTGATGGCGGCGTTGATCAGGTCGTGCCTGGGGATGGGGTTGCTCAGCATCCCGCTCAGGTAGATCACGAACCCCACCATCACGCCCGCCACCAGAGCGCCCGCCAGCGCGGTCGCCCGGCCGAGCACCAGCATCCTGGACACGACCAGCGGATCGGCCGGCTTCAGGCCCTTGCGCCCGTCGATGCGGCGTTTCAGGTCACGACCCGCGCCGGTCTCGAAGACGGCCACGACGAGCAGCGCGGGCACGCCCGTCCACGGCAGCGGCGGCAGCGAGTTGTAGGCCGCCTTCAGCAGGCCCCAGGTCAGGGCGGCGGCGATCACGACGATCACGGCCAGCGTGGTCACGCGGGTCGGACGCATCAGGTGAGCCGTTCGGCCAGGCGGCGGACCCCGTCCCTGGCGGACCCGGCGAGCAGATCGGCCACCCGTCCACCGTACTCGCCAGGCAGCACTGCCTCGGGATCGATGTCGTGCCAGGGTGCGAGGACGAACGCGCGCTCGCGGGCACGCGGATGCGGCAGCGTGAGCACCGGGTCGTCGCTCACCTGGCCGGCATAGGTCACGATGTCGATGTCGAGCGTCCGCGGGCCGAACCTGACCTCGCGCACCCGGCCATGACCGGCCTCGATCTCGTGCAGCCTGATCAGCAGGTCACCCGGGCTCAGCCCGGTCCGCGCGGTCAGCACGGCGTTGAGGTAGTCGGGCTGCTCGGGACCGCCGACCGGGGCGGTCTGGTAAACCGGTGAGACCGCGGTCACCTCGGTGTCCGGCAGCTCCCCGACGGCTCCTATCGCGGCCTTCAGCGTGCCGAGCCGGTCCCCCAGGTTCGCGCCGATCGCCAGCACCACGTCGTTCCGGCCCGCCTGCCGCCATGCCGCGGCGACCCGCACCGCGTCGGCGTTCGGCGGCACCTTATGCACCCGGACGCACCACGCGCCGCTCGCGGCGGCCAGCGCGGTCAGCGCCACCGTCGCGTCGTCGGTGCCGGCGAACGGGCGCCTGGCACCGTCCGGTCCGGCGAGCAGGCCGCCGATGAACCCCTTCCGGGACGCGCCGACCAGCACGGGGAACGTCCGGCCATCAAGGACGGCGAGCTCGGGGATGCGGGCCAGGAGCGGCCAGTTGTGTTCGGGCCGCTTGCCGAAGCCGAGACCCGGGTCGAGCACCACGCAGTCCGCCTCGACCCCCGCCTTCATCACCTCGTCCACCCGCCTGGACAGTTCCTCGCGGACCTCGCGCACCACGTCGTGGTAGAGCGCCCGCGCGTACATGTCGGCGCTGTGGCCACGCCAGTGCATCACCACGTACGGCACGCCCGCCTCGGCGACCAGGCGCGGCATGTCGGGATCGGCGAGGCCGCCGCTGACGTCGTTGACCAGGTGCACGCCCGCGTTGAGCGCGTACTCCGCGACGCTGGCCCGCATGGTGTCGACGGACACGCGCAGGCCGGCCTGGACCAGCCCGGTGATCACCGGCGCGATCCGGCGCAGTTCCTCGTCCGCGTCCACCCGCGGCGCCCCTGGGCGGGTCGACTCACCGCCCACGTCCACGATGTCGGCGCCCTGCGCCGCCAGCTCAACGCCGTGCGCGATCGCGGCGTCCGCCCCGTACCAGGTGCCGCCGTCGGAAAATGAGTCAGGCGTGACGTTCACCACGCCCATGACCAGGCAGTATTGCTTGCGCGGAAGTCCTCGTGGAGTGTTCAGCGCTGCACCAGACCTAGCCTTCGCGCCGCCTTCCGCCCGAGCCGCCTCAGCTCGATCCTCGGCCAGACCAGGAACGCCTCGGCTTCGAGCGCGGCCAGCGCCACCCGCGGCGCATCCTTCGCGCCGGTGAACACGAAGAAGCGCGGCTCCCAGACCGGCTGGAACTTGGCGTTGAACTTGTACAGCGACTCGATCTGGAACCAGCGGGACGAGAACACGAGCAGCTTGCGCCACGCCTTCAGGATCGGCCCCGCGCCGATGCGCTCGCCGCGCTCGAGTGCGGCACGGAACACCGCGAAGTTCAGCGAGACCCGCTTGACGCCAAGCTCGGGCGCCGCCTTGATCATCTCCACGATCAGGTAGTCGTTCAGCCCGGGCTGCGCGTTCTTGTCCCGGCGCATCAGGTCGAGGGACAGCCCGTCCGGGCCCCACGGCACAAGCTGGAGCACGGCGCGGATCACGCCCTGCTCCTTGGCCGTGACCAGCACGCATTCCTCGTCTCCTGGCTTGCCGATCCGGCCGAGCGCCATGGAGAAACCGCGTTCTGCCTGGCTGCCCCGCCAGGTGTCCGCGACCCGGACGATCTCATCGAGCTCCGGGCGCGGGATATCGCGCACCCGCCGGATCTGCGCCGTGTAGCCGCTGCGGCACACCCGGGTCACCATCTGCCTGACGTTGCGCATGGCCCGCCCGTTCAGGCTGAAGTCGGCCACCTCGACGATCGCCTCGTCACCGAGTTCAAGCGCGGTCAGGTCGGCTTCGCGGCACCACACCTCCGCACCCAGCTCGCTGCAACCCATCACCGCCGGCGCCCAGGCATGCCTGGCCGCCTCGTCGAGGAACGGGCCGATCGCGCCCGGCCAGGCCTCGGGATCACCGATCGGGTCACCGCTGGCCAGCATGACGCCGGAGACGACCCGGTAGCTGATGCACGCCTTGCCGGTGGCCGACCAGATCACGCTCTTGTCGTCGCGCAGCGCGAAGTAGCCGAGCGAGTCCCGGTCGCCGTGCCGGTCAAGCAGGTCCCTGACCCGCGCCCCGTCGGCGGCACTGAGCCTTGCCCTCGGCTCGGCCGGCCGCAGGAACAGGTAGAGGGTGACGATCACTGTGAACAGGCCGAGCGTGCTGGTCAGGACGTTGAACAGGTCGCCGCGCGCCTCCGGTATCCAGGCGATCTCGCCGGACACGCCGACCAGCCCGTAGACCACCTCCTGCACCCGCTGCCACAGCGAGTAGTCCGAGGCCAGATCGTTCGCCAGGTAGATGTAGGAGAGCCCGATCGCGACATCCGCCACGACCAGCCAGCCGAATGCCCACAGCGCGCGCCACCGGTTCCGCCGGTCGCCTTCCGCGTAGAACTCTTCGCGGAAGAAGAGCAGCACGACCAGCACCACGAACGCGGCCACCGCGGTGGCGATGTGCCGGGACGAATGGAACAGGTGGATGCCGATGTCGAAGGCGAGCAGCGCGGTGACCGCCTGCCAGGCCCGCCGCTTGCGACGGCGCAGGCCGTGCGCGAGCAGCAGCAGGAGCAGGCCGATAATGACGTCTGCGCTGCGGGTGACGTTGGTCAGCGTCCCCGGCACGAATACCCGGAGCTTGTGCAGCCGGTGCGGCCAGTCAGGGCGGAAGATCCCGACGATGTCGAGCACACCGGTAAGCAGCGTGAGCAGCGCGGCGATCCCCGGTACCCAGGCGTGCTGATGCCTGCGGTCGGGTCGGCGCTCAGCTTGGCCGTCGGGCTGGTGCTTACCAGCCTCGTCGCTTTGGCTCATATCGGCAGATCTCTTATCAGGCCCCGGGCCACGATGCGGCAGAGTCGCCTCGTGTCCTGATCTCACGGTACCTCCACAAGCCTTAGCAACGGCCCCATTGACGGAACGTGGTCAGCAATCCACAGGTCTACCCAATAGACGAACCAGGATGCGTTTTCGTTCAGTGGTGGCCGTAAATGAGGCTCATTGCCTCGGCACGCGTGACTGTATCGCGGAAAGCGCCGCGTACGGCGGAGGTTACGGTGCGCGCCCCCGGTTTGCGGACTCCGCGCATGGTCATGCACAGGTGCTCCGCCTCGATGACCACGATCACGCCGCGCGGCTCGAGTATGTCCACTAGCGCGTCGGCCACCTGGCAGGTCATCCGTTCCTGGACCTGCGGCCTGCGCGCGTACACGTCTACCAGCCTCGCCAGCTTGGACAGGCCGGTGATCTGGCCCTTCTCGTTCGGTATATAGCCGATGTGCGCTACGCCGATGAACGGCAGCAGGTGATGCTCACAGGTGCCGCACACCTCAATGTCGCGCACGATCACCATCTCGTCGTGCCCGATGTCGAAGACGGTGGTCAGCACGTCCTGCGGCCGCTGGCTCAGCCCGGCGAACTGCTCGGCGTAGGCGCGCGCCACCCGGGCGGGGGTATCGCGCAGGCCGTCCCGGTCCGGGTCCTCGCCGATCGCGAGCAAGATCTCCTTGACCGCCCGCTCGATCCGCGGCCCGTCTAGGCCAGGCCGCGGATCGTCGGGCGCGCTGTCCCCGTTGTTGTCGGTCATTCGGTGTCGCGCGGCTCCGAGTCGAAGCCCAGCGCCTGCCCGCTGGCGCCGTTGGCGCCGTTGGCGCCGGTCGGCGGCAGCGCTATGCTCTGGCCGTCCGTGTTCCCGGCCGCGGTGAGCGCCAGTTCCTTCGGCGTCATGATGGGCGGGCGGTCCGACGGCAGCCGCTTGCCGTAGCCGGTGTACGAGCCGCGGGCCGGCCGCTGCACCACCGGGGCGAAGATCTCCAGCACCTCTTTGCGCGCCACCGTTTCCTTCTCCAGCAGCCGCAGCACCAGGTTGTCCAGGACGTCGCGGTACTCGACGAGAACTTCCCAGGCCTCGTCGTGTGCCGACTCGATCAGCCGCCGGATCTCCTCATCGATCGACGACGCGATCTCCTCGGAGTAGTCGCGGCTGTGCGACATGTCCCGGCCGAGGAACGGCTCGCTGTCGCCGCTGCCGAACTTCCGCGCGCCGAGCCGCTCGCTCATGCCGTATTCGGTGACCATGCCACGCGCGATCGCGGTGGCCTTCTCGATGTCGTTGGAGGCACCGGTGGTGGGCTCGTGGAAGATCAGCTCCTCCGCGGTGCGCCCGCCGAGCAGCATGGCCAGCTGGTCGAGCATTTCTGCACGTGTGGTGAGGAACTTGTCCTCGGTCGGCAGCGCCTGGGTGTAGCCGAGGGCGCGGCCGCGCGGGATGATCGTCACCTTGTGCACCGGGTCGGCGTGCGGCATCGCGTGACCGACCAGGGCGTGCCCGCCCTCGTGGTAGGCGATGAGCTTGCGCTCGGCCGCGGACAGGATCGCACTCTTGCGCTGCGGGCCGGCCATGACCCGGTCGATGGACTCCTCGAGGTTGGCCATCGTGATCAGTTTGCCGTTGGACCGCGCGGTCAGCAGCGCGCCCTCGTTGATCACGTTGGCAAGGTCGGCACCGGTGAAGCCGGGGGTGCGCCTGGCGATGATGTCGAGGTCGGCGTCGGGCGCCAGGGGCTTGCCCCTGGCGTGCACGCGCAGGATGCCCTTGCGGCCAGCCAGGTCGGGCTGGGCCACCACGATCTGCCGGTCGAACCGGCCGGGGCGCAGCAGCGCGGGGTCGAGGATGTCGGGCCGGTTAGTGGCCGCGATCACGATCACGCCGCCCTTGGTGTCGAAGCCGTCAAGCTCGACCAGCATCTGGTTCAGCGTCTGCTCGCGCTCGTCGTGGCCGCCGCCGAGCCCGGCACCACGGTGCCGGCCGACCGCGTCGATCTCGTCGACGAACACGATGGCCGGGGCGTTGGCCTTGGCCTGCTCGAACAGGTCACGAACACGCGACGCGCCGACACCGACGAACATCTCCACGAAGTCGGAGCCGGAGATCGAGTAGAACGGCACGCCGGCCTCGCCCGCCACGGCCCTGGCCAGCAGCGTCTTGCCGGTTCCCGGCGGGCCGTACAAGAGCACGCCCTTGGGGATCTTCGCGCCGATCGCCTGGAACTTGGCCGGGTTCTGCAGGAATTCCTTGATCTCCTGCAGTTCCTCGATGGCCTCATCCGCTCCGGCGACGTCGGCGAACGTCGTTTTCGGCGTGTCCTTGGTGATCAACTTGGCCCGGGACTTGCCGAAGTTCATCACGCGGGAGCCGCCGCCTTGCATCTGCGACATCATGATGAAGAAGAAAATGAAGATGACCGCGCAGATGAATATCGTCGGCAGCAGATCGAGCAGGACGTTGCTCTTGGGGATGGTGACGTTATAGCCCTCTGACAGGTTGCCCTTGTCGGACTGCTGCTGGAGCAACTGCTGGAGGTCGACACCCTGGCCGGTCACCCACGAGGCTTCGAGGTTCTGCCCGCTCTTGGTGGTGATCTGGATCGTCTGGTTCTTGTCGACGATCTGTGCGCTCTTGACCTGCCCTTGCTCGATGAGGCTGACGATCCTCGAAGTATCTGCGCCCTGGTAAGAGCTGCCCGAATTGGCGAAATCGAGCACAATGATAAAGAGCACCACCGCCACGATTACGAGCAGCAGCGGCCCGCGGAACAAGCGCCTTATCTCCATCGATGAGCGGCCCCGTCGGCTTGGGGCCGTTCCCTCCTGACCAGCCTCACAGTCCCGTCGACCTCCGCCGGGATGGCCATGCTTTCATAGACGGTACACCGGCTGGGCGTCACGTCTGTGGAGTCAACGCTACCCGGCTCGGAATGTGTTCCCTGCCACTGTTTCGAACAGCGCTGCCGAATACGGGCGATCCCTAGTGGCTCTGGTAGACCTGCGGGGCGAGCGTCCCGATGAACGGAAGGTTCCGGTAGCGCTGGGCGTAGTCCAGACCGTATCCGACCACGAACTCGTCCCCGATGTCGAAGCCGGTGTAGGCCACCTCGACGTGCGTCTGGGCCGACGCGGGCTTGCGCAGCATGGCGCAGACGGCGAGCGAGGCCGGCTCACGTGAGCGCAGGTTGCCGGCCAGCCAGGACAGGGTCAGGCCGGAGTCCACGATGTCCTCCACGACCAGCACGTGCCGCCCGGTGATGTCGGTGTCGAGATCCTTGAGGATCCGGACGACGCCCGAGGACTTGGTGCCAGAACCATAGGAAGAGACGGCCATCCAGTCCATCTCCACCGGCAGGCTCATGGCCCTGGCCAGGTCTGCCATGACCATGATGGCGCCCTTGAGCACGCCCACCACGAGCAGGTCACGGCCCGCGTAATCGGCGTCGATCTGGGCGGCCAGCTCCTTGATCCGTGCCTGCAGCCGCTCGGACGTAATCAGTACGTCCTTCAGCGCCGGGCCCATGTCACTCGCGTCCACTAGTCTCCTTGTCGGCTTTCGGCTCCACTGGTGAACCACAACTTGCCGTCGCGGCGGCGGACCCGTATCCCACCCGGCAAGTCGGCCCACCGCTGCCCGTGCCAGCATGTCACCAGCTCTTCCACCTGCCGCACGTGCCTGGCGGTCAGCGCTCCCGGCGGCGCGCCGGCCATGATGGCGGCCTCGCGGATGACCCGGGTCCTGATCGCCTCGGGGAGTCCGGACAGGTACTTGGCGTCGACCCCGGACGGGTCGGAGGCGTTTCCCCGCAGGTGTTCGCTTTCGGTGAACGCGAGATCATCCAGGCAGTCGGCATCGGCACGCAGTTGCTGCGCCGTCCTGGCCAGCGCCTCGGTCACGCCTGGACCGAGCGCCGCCTCAAGGGCCGGCAACGCCTGGCCCCTGACCCTGACCCTGGCGTAATGGGTATCGGAATTGTGCGGGTCTTGCCAGGTTTGGAGGCCGAGTTCGTCGCAGGCCTTCACGGTGCCGGCCCTGCGGATACCGAGCAGCGGCCGGCGGTAGCTGCCCCGGCGTTCTGGCATGCCGGCCAGTGAACGGGCACCGGCACCGCGCGCCAGCCCGAGCAGCACCGTCTCGGCCTGGTCGTCCATCGTGTGCCCGAGCAGGATCACCGCTTGGCTCTGGCTCTGGCTTGAGGCCCGCTCGGCCACCTCGTCGAGCGCGCGGTACCTGGCCGCTCGCGCCGCCGCCTCCGGCCCGCCCGCCCTGGTGTCCGCGACTTCCACCGCAACGCTGTAGACGGGATCGAGCTCAAGCCGGTGCAGCACCTCCACGACGGCGGCCGCGCGCTCGGCCGAGCCTTCCTGCAGGCCGTGGTCGACGGTCACCGCACCGCAACGCAGCCCCAGCTTCGGCCCGACGAAGGCCAGCGCGGCGGCCAGCGCCAGCGAATCGGCGCCGCCAGAACAGGCAACGAGCACGACATCGCCCGGCTCAAGGTCCGCCAGGCAGGTCCGCACGGCGTTGCGGATGTCGGCGACAGCCGCCCCCGGCCCCATCGCCGCTAGCCCTCGCCGGCCGGCGAATAGCGGCGTCCCGTCCCGGCGCGACCGCCGGGACGACAGCGACCACGACACCAACATTGGCCACGTCGGCAACATTGGTCACATCGGCAACGCCAGCGGCGGTCACGGCGATGATCGTCACGGCAGCGGCGGTCACGGCAGCGATCGTCACGGCAGCGATCGTCGCGGCAGCGATCGTCGCGGTAATTCGCTTCTTCGCGGTAAAAAACAGTGCTCACAGCAGAGTTATCTCCCGCGTAAAACCGATTTACCGCGATAATGCCCGGCCGGGCCGGCCTGCCGTCATTGGCCGGCCTGCCGTCATTGGCCGGCCTGTCGGCACTGATGGGTCCAGCCGGGCGTGCCGACGGTGCCAGTGGGGCGCATGCAGCGGCCTGGGCACGTGTTGCGGCTTGGGCGGGCGGCGGCATCGGGCGGCTCAGGAGCTCGGGACGCCGGGTTACTCGGCGGGCTCGGACGGGGCGGGAGCCGACGGGGCCCCGGTCACACGGGCCATCCACGCTTCCGGGTGGCCGATCTCTTCGCGCGTCGGCAGGGTTTCCGGTGACGTCCACACCTTGTTGAAGGCCGACATGCCGATCTCGTCCACCACGGTCTTGACGAATACGGAGCCCTCCGCGTACTGCTTCATCTTCATGTCGATGCCCAGCAGCCGCCGCAGCGCCTGCTCGACCCGGCCGGATGACCCGCGGCGGGCGCTGAACCGCTCCCTGATGTGCTCCACCGACGGCACGACCTGCGGACCCGCGGCGTCCATGACGAAGTCGCCGTGCCCTTCCACCAGCGTCATCACGGCGGTGAGCCGATCCATGATCTCGCGCTGCTCGGGGGTCACCACGGCGTCGATCAGGCCGCCGCCTTCGCCGCCGCCACGGACCGCGTCACCCATCGCGTCCGCCACCGAACGGAGCCTGCCGAACAGGGCACCTGGGTCGAGCTCGGAGGCGAGCAGGAACTTGGTCATCTGCCCCTGGACGTAGTCGCGCAGCCAGGGCACGGCGGTGAACTGGAGCCGGTGCGTCTCCTCGTGCAGGCACACCCACTTGCGGAAGTCGTGGACATCCACGCCGAGCTCACGCTCGACCATGACGATGTTCGGCGCGACCAGGGTGAGGCGGCCCAGGGAGGTGCCGTCCTCGGACGGAGGCAGGAACAGCTCGTACTGGCCGAGCACCCGCCCGGACAGGTAGGCGAGGATCAGCCCGGCCTGGATCCCGGTGAAACGGGAACCCACACCGCCGAACATCGAGCCGCCAGAGGAGGCCCGCGAACCCTCAGCGGAAGCGTTCTGTTTGGCGCGCAGCTGCTCGACCAGCGGTTCGAGTACTACCCGGAAGCCGTCCACATTCGCCCTGATCCAGCCGGGCCGGTCCACGACCGCGATCCGGCCGACCTCCTCGGCGGAGACCATGCCGGTGACTTCCTGGACCGGCTCTGCTACGGTCAAGGCCAGCTCACGCAGCTCGGCAACGGTCCGCCGGGCCTCGCTCAGGCTGACTTGGGGACCCGGCCGTGCCCACCGGATACCAGTGTTTACCGCGACTTCCCAGTCGATCATCTGCGGAGTACTCACACTCCAACCGTACGCTACCGGCAGCCGCATCCCGCCAGTTCGGCAGCCGCATCGTCGATCGCCGAGGCCGCACCGTCCAGCGAGGTCGCCCGATCCGCCATGAACGCGAAGGCGAGCAGCGTGCCGTCCTTGTCGTAAGCCACCCCGGCCAGGGACGCCACCGAGGCCAGGTTGCCGGTCTTGGCCCTGATCATGCCGAGCGCCGTCCCGTCGATGCCGCCGAAGACACTCCCGCCGGGGGCCAGCGTGCCGGAGAAGCCGGCCACCGGCAGACCGGCCAGCAGCGTACGCAGCTCCGGTCGCTCGACCACCACCTGGAGCACCTTGGCCAGCGTGGCCGGAGCGATCGCGTCATCCGGCGACAGGCCGCTGCCGTCCACCATGGCGAAGCTGGTGCTAACGCCCAGCTTGCGCAGCTCCGCGGTGACCGCGGCGGCGCCGCCGGCGAACGTGGCCGGATGGCCGGTGGCGAGCGCGATGTGCCTGGCCAGGTTCTCCGCGATCACGTTGTTGCTCTCCGCCAGCATCTGCTCGACGATCGCCGACAGCGGCGGCGAGCTGACGCTGGCCAGCGCCGAGGCGCCGGCCGGCGCGGTCCGCGCGGACGGGGGGCCGCTGACCTTGATGCCGTCGGCGGAGAGCAGCGCGGCGAAGGAGTCGGCCGCCATCTGTGCCGGATGGGCCGCCCTCGGCTGGAAGTTGCCGGCGTCGTCGGAGTCCTCGGGGTTGCCCGCCGCGTTCAGCCGGCCCTGATCCACCTCGAGCGGCACGATGTCGGTGACGTTCCCCGTGGTCACGTACGACGCTGGCCAGCCCGGGGCCAGCCCGGGGCCGGAGTACAGGGAGGAGTCGTAGCCGAGCTGGACCGAGGTCGTGCCCGACGCCTTGAGTGCCCGCGCTGTGCTGGCGGCCAGGTCGGCCAGCGTGGCGGGCTGCGGGTAGTCGCCGGCCGGGTACGGATTCACCGCCAGCACCGGATCCCCGCCGCCCACCAGGATGATCTGACCCGGCCGGGGCGAGAGCACGCGCGTGGTGAACCTGGCGCTTTCGCCGAGCGTGGCCAGCGCGGCGGTCGCCGTGGCCAGCTTCGCCGTGGAGGCCGGCGTGGCGCTCTGGAGCGCGTCGCGCGAGTACAGCACCTGACCGGTCCGCGGGTCGGTGACGATCGCGTACACATCCGGGCCCAGCTGGCCGGAAGAGAGCGGGCCGGACAGCACGGAGCCCAGTCCGCTGGCGGTGGGCAGCGGGCCGGCCGGCCCTGCCCGCAGCACCGGTCCGGCGACGGTGACATGACCGGTCGCGACCGAGGGAATGCGCAGCGCCGCGAGTCGTCCGGGCAGCATCAGCGCCACCGCGATGCCGCCTACCAGCGTGATTACGTTGATCGTGGCCAGCGTGACCAGCGCCAGCAGGCGGGTGCGGCGCACCATCAACTATCACCTCAGGGAGAATGGACGAGCTAATGCAGCAGAGATAATTACCGGCGAGGGGCTGGAGTTAAACCCGTGGAAGTTGAAGTCCTCATCGAGATCCCCAAGGGACAGCGCAACAAGTATGAGATGGATCACGAAACCGGGCGGATCCGGCTGGACCGCATGCTGTTCACGTCCACCAGGTACCCGTCCGACTACGGCTTCATCGAGGATACGCTCGCCGATGACGGGGATCCGCTCGACGCGCTCGTGCTGCTCGATGAGCCGACGTTTCCTGGCTGCCTGATCACCTGCCGGGTCATCGGCATGTTCCGGATGCGGGACGAGAAGGGCCTGGATGACAAGGTCCTGTGCGTACCGGCCCGCGACCCGCGGAACGCGCACCTGACCGACATCGGCGACGTACCCACCTTCGACCGGCTGGAGATCCAGCACTTCTTCGAGGTCTACAAGGAACTGGAGCCAGGCAAGTCAGTACAGGCCGAGGCCTGGGCCAACCGGGCGGCCGCCGAGGAACAGGTGGAGGCGTGCCGCGAGCGCTTCGCGGAACTGGGCCACCACGACCGCTGAGCACGACCGCTGAACAGCGTCCGCTGAACAGTGTCCGCTGAACAGTATGTCCTGACATAAGGACATCATCTTGACAAGGTCTTCTGGGGCATAACAAGCTGGGTAAACCCAACCGCAACCAGAGGAAGCGCATGCGCATCGGACTCATCGGCGCCGGGCGGATCGGCGCGTTCCACGCGGCCACGCTGCGCGGGCTGCCCGGAGTCGACTCCGTCGTCATCAGCGACGCGGACCTTGCCCGTGCCCAGGATGTAGCCCGGCGGCTCGGCACCGAGACCGCGGACTCCGCGCAGGACCTGCTGGCCGCCGGCGTCGACGCCCTCGTCATCGCGACCACCACCGGCACGCACCCCGAGCTGATCCGCCTCGGTGTGGAAAAGGGCCTGCCCGTGTTCTGCGAGAAGCCGGTGGCGCCCGATATCGACGGCACGCTCGAGGTGATCAAGCAGGTCAGCGGGGGCACTTCCGCGGTGCAGATCGGCTTCCAGCGTCGGTTCGACGCCGGCTTCCGCGCGGCACGCGAGACCGCGCGGGACGGGACGCTGGGCTGGCTGCACACGATCAGGTCCACGACGCTGGACGCGGCACCGCCGCCCGCCGATTACATCCCCGGGTCCGGCGGTATCTTCCGCGACTGCGCGGTGCACGATTTCGACGCGATCCGCTGGGTCAGCGGGCGCGAGGTGACCAGCGCGTACGCGGTCGGCGCCAACCGCGGCGAGGAGTTCTTCAAGGCCGCGGGCGACGTGGACACCGCGTCCGCGATGCTGACCATGGACGACGGCACGATCGCGCTGGTTTCCTGCACCAGGTACAACGCCGGCGGCTACGACGTGCGACTCGAGCTGCTCGGCGAAAAGGGCAGCGTCTGCGCGGGGCTGGACGACCGGATGCCGCTGCGGTCGGCCGATCCCGGCGTCACGTTCCCTGGCGGCCCGGCGTACCGGCAGTTCATGGAGCGATTCCACGACGCCTATGTAGCGGAACTCACGGCGTTCACCGACGTGGTCGCGGGCCGCGTGCCCAGCCCGTGCACACCGCAGGACGCGCTCGAAGCGTTCTACGTGGCGCAGGCGTGCGAGCTGTCCAGGCACCGAGGCGAGCCGGTGCAGATCCGCGAGGTGCGCCGGTGACGAGCCCGGTAATAAGCACAGTAACAAGCACAGCGGGGCGGATCGCGGGAGCGCCGATTTCCTGGGGGGTCTGCGAGGTACCCGGCTGGGGCTATCAGCTGCCGGCCGGCCGGGTGCTGAGCGAAATGCGCGGGCTCGGGCTGACCGCGACCGAATCCGGCCCGGACGGCTACCTGCCCGCCGACCCGGCCGAACGCGCCAGGCTCCTGGACCAGTACGACCTCACCGCGGCCGGCGGCTTCGTCCCCGCCGTGCTGCACGATCCGGCCATCGACCCGGTCATCGACGTGGACCGCGCGCTTGACGGCTTCGGCGCCGAAGACCCGGTGCTGGTGCTCGCCGCCGCTACCGGCCGGGACGGCTACGAGGGCCGGCCGGTGCTCGGCCGAACCGGCTGGCGGACGCTGCTGGCCAACCTGGACCGCGTCGCCGCCCACGCCGCCGGCCGAGGTTTCGCCACCACGCTGCATCCGCACGTCGGGACGATGGTGGAAACCAGGGACGACGTGCAAGCGGTCCTCGACGGCAGCACGGTGCAGGTCTGCCTGGACACCGGGCACCTGCTGATCGGCGGCACCGATCCGGCCGGCCTCGCCAGCCAGGTGCCGCACCGGATCGGCCACGTGCATCTCAAGGACGTCAGCCTGACGGTGGCCCGCCAGGTCGCCGGCCAGCGGATCAGCTACACCGAGGGCGTCGCGGCCGGCCTGTACCGGCCGCTCGGTCACGGCGACGTGAACGTGGCAGGCGTCGTGGCGGCGCTGGAAGCCAGCGGCTACCAGGGCTGGTATGTGCTCGAGCAGGACACGATCCTGCCGGCCGAACCGACTGGCGAGGGCCCGGTCAAGGACGTCAGAGCCAGCCTGGACTACCTGAGGACGCTGCTGTGACCGGCGCCTACGACGTGCTCACCGTCGGCCGGGTCGGGGTGGACATCTACCCGCTGCAGAGCGGGGTGGGCCTGGCCGACGTCGAGACGTTCGCCAGGTTCCTCGGCGGTAGCGCCACGAACGTCGCCGTCGCCGCGGCCAGGCACGGCCACCGCGCCGCGGTCATCACCAGGACCGGCGACGACCCGTTCGGCGAGTACGTGCACACGGCGCTGCGCGGCTTCGGCGTCGACGACGCGTTCGTGCACGCGGTGCCCGGGCTGCCCACCCCGGTCACGTTCTGCGAGATCTTCCCGCCCGACCACTTCCCCATCTGGTTCTACCGCTACCCGAAGGCACCGGACCTGGAGATCCCCGCCGCCGAACTGCCTATAGATGAGATCAGAACGACACGCCTATTCTGGGCCACTGTCACCGGCTTGTCCCAGGAGCCGAGCCGCGCGGCTCACTTCGCGGCCTGGCACGCCAGGGACAGGAAGCAGTTCACCGTCCTCGACCTGGACTACCGGCCGTCCTTCTGGCCATCGCGCGAGGCCGCGCGCGAGCAGGTGCGGGCCGCGCTGCCGCACGTGGATGTCGCGGTCGGCAATCAGGACGAGTGCCAGACGGCGGTCGGCACCAGCGATGCCCGCGCGGCGGCAGGCGCGCTGCTGGACAGCGGGGTGGAGCTGGCGATCGTCAAGCAGGGACCGGCCGGGGTGTACGCGCGGACCAGATCCGACGAGATAACCGTGCCGCCGGTCAAGGTGGACGTGGTGAACGGCATCGGGGCCGGCGACGGCTTCGGCGGCGCGCTCTGCCACGGCCTGCTGGCGGGCTGGCCGCTGGAGCGGACGATCCGGTTCGCCAACGCGGCAGGCGCGATCGTGACCACGAAGCTGGAGTGCTCGTCCGCGATGCCGACCACCGCCGAGGTCGAGCGTTTCCTGGCGGACCAGTGACCGGCCTGGCCGGCAGGTTCGCCGAACTCCGCGAGCAGCGGGCCCGCTCCCCCGAGCTGATCTCGGCGCGCGCGGCCGGCCGTAAGCGGCGCCCGCTGCTGCGTGCCGACGGCCGCCTGATGATCGTGGCGGCCGATCATCCGGCGCGCGGCGCGCTCGGCGTGCGCGGCGTGCCCGGCGCGATGGCCGACCGCTATGACCTGCTCGCCCGGCTGCTCACCGCGCTGAGCCGCCCCGGTGTGGACGGGCTGCTGGCCACCGCCGACATCGTCGAGGACCTGCTGCTGCTCGGCGCGCTCGACGACAAGGTGGTGATCGGCTCGATGAACCGCGGCGGCCTGCACGGGTCCAGTTTCGAACTGGACGACAGGTTCACCGGCTACGACCCCGCGACGATCTCCTCGATGGGCCTGGACGGCGGCAAGATGCTGACCCGCATCGACCCCGCCGATCCGGGTACGGTCAGGACGCTGGAATGGGCGGCACGGGCGGTCACCGACCTGGGCTCCCGGCAGCTGATCGCGATGCTCGAGCCGTTCATCAGCCGCCGGGTCGACGGCACGGTGGTGAACGACCTGTCCGCCCAGGCGGTCATCAAGTCGGTCGCGATCGCCTCCGGCCTGGGCGCGACCAGCGGGTACACCTGGCTGAAGCTCCCGGTTCTCGACGACATGGCGGAGGTGATGGCGGCGACCACACTGCCGGTGCTGCTGCTCGGCGGCGACCCGGACGGCCCCGCGGACCAGGCGTACGCCCGCTGGAAAGCGGCGCTCGCCCAGCCCGGCGTGCGCGGCTTCGTCGTCGGCCGGACGCTGCTCTACCCCGAGGACGGCGACGTAGCCGCCGCCGTGGACGCCGCGTGCGCCCTGGTTCACTCGTGAGTTCCTGGTACCGTCCGCAAGCCGCGAAAATAACACCGGAGACCGCGGGATGGGGGTACTCCGGGCTGGAGATCGTCACGCTGGCGCCGGGCGGCACGCATACCGCCGGGACGGATCTGGACGAAGTGGTCGTGGTGCCGCTGGCCGGCTCGTGCACGGTGGAGTCCGACGCGGGCGAGGCCGAGCTGACCGGCCGCGCGAACGTATTCGCCGGCGTGACCGACTCCGCGTACCTCCCGGTTGCGACCGGCTTCCGGCTAACCAGCGCGGCCGGCGGCCGGTTCGCCCACGCCGAAGGCAAGTTCGCGCTGGCCCGGGCTCGGGCGGGGCGCGAGCTACCGTTCCGCTATATCGCCGCGGACCAGGTGCGGGTGGAGCAGCGCGGCGGCGGGGTATGCACGCGGCAGGTGAACAACTTCGCCACCCCGGACGTGCTCGACGCCGACCGGCTGATCGCCTGCGAAGTGATCACCCCGGCTGGCAACTGGTCCTCTTACCCCCCGCACAAGCACGATACAGAACAAGCACACGAGTCAGTTCTGGAAGAAATCTATTACTTCGAAGTGGCGGACGGCCCGGCCGGACCAGGGATGGGATACCTGAAAGCCGCGGCGGTGCTCGCCGAGGTGCGCAGCGGCGACGTGGTGCTGATCCCCTACGGGTACCACGGCCCGGCGATGGCTGTGCCCGGCTACGACCTCTACTACCTGAACGTGATGGCGGGCCCGGGCAAGCGCGAATGGCTGATCCGCGAAGACCCGGCCCATTCCTGGATCAGGGGGAACTGGTGACGACGATACGGCTGACCGTCGGGCAGGCTCTTGTCCGGTTCCTCGCCGCGCAGCGCACCGAACGCGACGGCACCGAGCACCGGCTCATCGAGGGTTATCTGGGCATCTTCGGGCACGGGAACGTGGCCGGGGTGGGGCAGGCGCTGCTCGAGTCGGCCCTCCTTGACCAGCGGAGCCCGTATCTGCAGGGCCGGAACGAGCAGGCGATGGTGCACGCGGCCGCCGCGTTCGCCAGGACGCGCAACCGGATGTCCACGCTGGCCTGCACCTCCTCGATCGGGCCTGGCGCGACGAACATGGTGACCGGCGCGGCGCTGGCCACGATCAGCCGGCTGCCGGTGCTGCTGCTGCCCGGTGACGTGTTCGCGACCAGGGCCGCCGACCCGGTGCTGCAGCAGCTCGAGTACCCCGGCGGCCTCGATGTGAGCGTCAACGACGCGTTCCGGCCGGTGTCCCGCTTCTTCGACCGGGTCTGGCGGCCCGAGCAGCTGCCGGCGGCGCTGCTCGGCGCGATGCGGGTGCTGACCGATCCGGCGGAGACCGGCGCGGTCACGCTGGCCCTCCCCCAGGACGTCCAGGCACAGGCCTGGGACTGGCCGGATTCACTGTTCCGCGAGCGGACGTGGCACATCCCGCGCACGCCGCCTGACCCCGCCGCGCTCGCCCGCGCGGTTTCGGTGATCGCGAGCGCGCGGCGGCCGCTCATCGTGGCCGGCGGCGGCGTGCTGTACTCCGAGGCCGGCGCCGCGCTGCGCGAGTTCGCCGAATCGGCCGGGATACCGGTGGCGCAGACCCAGGCGGGCAAGAGCTCGATGCGTTCCGATCACCCGTTGTGCGCCGGCGCGATCGGGGCGACCGGCAGCACCGCGGCGAACGAGCTCGCCGCGGACGCCGACGTCGTCATCGGCGTCGGCACCCGCTGGACGGACTTCACCACGGCATCGCGTTCCGCGTTCGGCGACGCCCAGGTGAGGTTCGTGAACGTGAACGTGACCGCCGTGGACGCCGCCAAGCACGCGGGCGTCGCCGTCGTCGCGGACGCGCGCGCGGCCCTGCTGGCACTGCGCGCCGAGCTGGGTTCGTGGGCGGCGCCTGCCCCGTGGCGGGAGCGGACGGCGGAACTGGGGCGACGCTGGGACGCGACGGTGGAGGCCGCGTACACGACGCGCCACGAGCCGCTGCCCGCTCAAGCCGAGATACTCGGAGCGGTGAACGACGCGGCTGGTGACACCGGCATCGTGCTGACCGCCGCCGGGTCGATGCCCGGCGACCTGCACAAGCTGTGGCGCACCGGCGCGCCGGGCAGCTACCACGTCGAGTACGGCTACTCGTGCATGGGCTACGAGATCGCCGGCGGCCTCGGTGCGAAACTCGCCGCCCCAGAACGCGAAGTGTTCGTGCTGGTCGGTGACGGCTCGTACCTGATGATGGCGAGCGAGCTCGTCACCGCCGTGCAGGAGGGGATCAAGCTGGTCGTGGTCTGCGTGGACAACCACGGTTTCGCCTCGATCGGCAACCTGTCCGAGTCCGTGGGCTCGCAGCGGTTCGGCACCAGCTACCGGTTCCGCGGCGCCGGCGGCCGCCTGGACGGCGATTTCCTGCCGGTCGACCTGGCCGCCAACGCGGCCAGCCTCGGCGCCGGCGTGCTGCGCACGCACACCATCGACGAGTTCAGGGCGGCGCTGGTCAAGGCGCGGGCCAGCGACCGGACCACCGTCGTGTGCGTCGAGACCGATCCCTCGGTACCGGCACCGTCCAGCGAGTCCTGGTGGGACGTACCCGTCGCCGAGGTCTCTGAGCTGGAGTCCACGCGAGCCGCACGGGCGTCGTACGAGCACGATAAGGGGCGGCAGCGACCGCTGATCTGATCTCTAGTGCGCGACCAGGGTCATCCGGAAGGAGTAGCGCTCGGCGAGATAGGCGTGACTGCCGTGCTCGACCGGAGTGCCATTCTGGTCGAAGGACGTCCTGATCATGGTGAGCACGGTCGCGGTGCGTGGCGCCTCGAGCAGCTTGGCCTCGTACGAGGTGACCTTGCGCGCCCCGATCACCTGGTCCCCCGCGTGTAGCTGCACCCCTTGGCTGCGCAGCAGCTCGTACAGGCCGTTCTTCTCCAGCGCGTCCTTCGGTTCCCCGCGCAGTAGCCCGGCGGGCAGGTAGTTGTGCATGAGCGCCAGCGGCGTGCCGTCCGCGAGCCTGAGCCGCTCCACCGAAAGCACGGCGCTGCCCGCCGGTACCGACAGCACCGCCGCGATGTAGTCGTCGGCGGGCATGCTGCTGACATCGAGCACGGTGCTGGCCGGCTGCCGGCCGCTCGCCGCGAGGTCATCGTAAAGACTGGTCAGGGCGACAGCCCGGAGAATGCGCGGCGCGACGACCACGGTGCCGACGCCGCGGCGCCTGACCACGAGGCCCTGGTCCACGAGCCGCTGGACCGCCTGCCGCACGGTTGGCCTGCTCACGCCGAGCCGTTCGGTCAGATCGAGCTCGTTGTCGAGCCGCTCGCCTGGCTTCAGCGTCCCCTCGGTGATCGCCTGCTTGAGGTTCTCCGCGATCTGGAAGTACAGCGGAACGGGACTGTTGCGGTCGATCGGCCGCAGATGGTTCATGGCTGGAGCATAACAGAGGGCTTATCGTAGTTCATATTGTCATGACATTCTATTGACCTTATAACAACAACGCAATATACATGGTTACAATAAACATGTATATTGATGGCATGGCTCCATCGTTCGATCCGCCGCCGTCCACGGGCTACCTGGTCTGGCGACTCGCCGTGAAGTGGCGAGGCCAGCTGGACCGGGAGCTCGCGCCGCATGGCCTGACCTCCGCCCAGTACTCCGTGCTCGCGTCATTGCACGGCATGTCCAGCGGCGGGGCGCAGCCGAGCCAGCGCGAACTGGCCGACTACACCGGGCTGGAGCCGATGTTCGTCTCCAAGCTCGCCCGCGCCCTGGAGCAGGCCGGGCTGGTCACGCGGGGCAGCAACCCGGCCGATCCGCGTGCCCTGCGGCTGGAGATCACGCCAGAAGGTATAGCGACAGTGACCGCCGCGCGCGCCGCGGTGCTCCAGCTCGAACGGCAACGGCTGGCCGTGATCGGCGGCCCGACCGGGGAACTGGGGACTTTGCTCTCCGACACCTTGCGGAAACTGCTCCGCGAGGCTGACCGCGATGAGGAGTAATGAGATGAGGATTACCGTGTTCGGCGCGGCCGGACGTACCGGACGGCTGGTGCTGCGGGATGGACAGCGGCGCGGCCATGAGATGACCGCCTTCACCCGCCGTCCCGAGGGCGCCTTCGGCGCCGACTCGGCCGGGCTCGCCGCTGTCGTGCGCGGCGACGGGCGCGATCCCGTCGCGGTGCGCGCCGCGATCGACGGTGCCGACGCCGTCATCGTGATCATCGCGGCGGCCGGCCGTAAGGGCCCGCACGAGACCGCCGACGTGCTGACGGTGGTTACCAGCGAGATGACCGACCTCGGCGTGCGCCGGCTGGTGCTGACCAGCGCGTACCCGCTCGTCGGCGACCGGCCCCGGCGGCGGATCGCGATTATCCGCCGGGTGTTCGCCGACGCCTACGCCGACGCCGCCGAGGCAGGACGCATCGTGTCCGGCAGCGACCTGGACTGGACGATCGCCTACCTGAACCGGCTTACCGACAAGCCGGCCAGCGGCCGCTACCGGGTCAGCACCGAGTTGTTCGCCAGCCCGTCCTCGGTCACCCGCGCGGACGTCGCGACGATCCTGCTGGACACGGCGGAGGACCTGGACTTCGCCAAGACCGCGATCAACGTGAGCGGGTGACCCTGTTGACGGCGGTACCAGGGCAGGCGCTTGCCGTCGCGGAAGAAACCGCCGGCCGGGCCGTCGTCAGGCAGCGTCACCGCCCACACCACGCTGGCCGCGCCCTCGCCCACCGGCCTGCCACCCGGGCCGCCCATATCGGTCGCGACCCAGCGCGCCGCCGCGGCGACCGATGCCGGGTCGGCGACGTCGAGCCGGAGCGGGGTCTTCGCTGACCGTGCGGTCGCGATCACGGTGTGCCCCAGCGCCGGTCACGAGGGAGATGGTGTCCATCTGGTTAATACTTGCCGGGCTTTCATGCGGTACCGTGGCCGGGGTCGCCAACTCGGTGGCCGGGAGGGGGTTACCGGCGGTGCCGCGTTACAAAAGGGTCCTGGTAAAACTCAGCGGCGAGGCACTCGCCGGACCGCACGGGTCGGGCGTTGATCCCGCAAGCCTGGCCCGCGTCGCGGATGAGGTTCTTTCCGTCCGTGACCTAGGGGTCGAGGTCGCGGTCGTGGTCGGCGGCGGCAACTACTTCCGTGGCCGGATGGCCGACGGCTGGGGCATCAGCCGGGCCGAGGCGGACAACATCGGCATGCTCGGCACGATCATGAACGCGCTCATGCTGCGCGGCTCGCTCACCGCGCGGACCGAGATCGACGTCCGGGTGATGACCGCGGTACCGATCCACAGCGTGGCCGAGCCATTCATCCGGCTGCGCGCCGTCCACCACCTGAACCGCGGCATGATCGTGCTGCTGGCAGGCGGCATCGGCCAGCCGTACGTGACCACCGACTACCCGGCCGTCCAGCGCGCGCTCGAGCTGGACATGGACGCGCTGCTCGTCGCCAAGCGCGGCGTCGACGGCGTGTACGACAGCGACCCTCGCGAGAACCCGCAGGCCGTGCGGTTCAGTCAGCTCACCTACGACGAAGCGCTAGCGCTCGGCGTCAAGGTGATGGACACGAGCGCGTTCGTCCTAGCCAACGAGCAGAACCTCACCATGCACGTCTTCGACGTAGCCGCGGCCGGCGTCATGGCCCGGATCTGCGAAGGCGAGGAGCTAGGCACCAGAATCAGCACCAAGATCTAGCCCGCCGCGCCGGCGTTGACGTTCGGTTG